>NZ_JACVUB010000005.1:0-206226 GCF_016517475.1 Lactococcus sp. S47 | reverse complement strand
CGCTTCAAGACTCTCGTCTCTTGCGACAACTATTATATTCTATCAAACCTACTTCTCCTTGTCAAGAATTAACTGTGACTTTTATACCTTTTTTTATCTTACATCCGGAAAATCCCACGGTTGTCATGTTTTATTAAATACATTAATATTCGATTCTTGGTAAATTTAGTTTTCTTTGTTCCGAAATGATTCTGATGAGAACGATAAAGATGACAGAAATAAACAAAGCTAAGTTATGGCTGATTACCGATTGAAGGTATACATATAGAATTCCACCAATAATACATGGTAGGGCATAGATGTTTTCTCTAAAAATCATCGGAACTTGATTTGCAATCACATCGCGTATCATTCCACCACCGACACCTGTCAATACTCCTAAGAATACAATGAAGAAGATATTTTGTGAATAACCATGTGCTATTCCAGCATCAATCCCTAATACAGTAAAAATTCCTAGACCTATGGCATCAGAAACTAAGAGAAGATTATTGTAGAAACGTGCTGCTTTAAAAATACTCAATGCTTCTCTTCTTGATTTAATTATTAGTGCTACAAGCATAGCTACTATTGATGCAATAATCGAAATAACTATAAAAAATGGCGATTTTAATGCTGTAGGAGGTGTTGCTCCTAAGAGTAAATCTCGAAATATCCCACCACCAACAGCTGTTATTACTGACATCACAAGAATACCAAAAATATCTAGTTTATGATTGATCCCCACCACGGTCCCCGAAATAGCGAATGCTACGGTTCCTAAAATTTCCAAAAATAAATAAAAACTGCTAATCACTTCCATATCCCTTTATACTTCACCTTAATAATCTTTTTAATACAATTTATTATACCCTATAATTCTCCAATATAAATAAAAAGAGACTGATTTTCAACAGTCTCTTTTTCTTTAATCAACGCGGCTAAAATTAGCAACATCTGCGCTGATATTTTCAATAAATTCTTCAAGCGGAATGACTTTTGTTTCTTTTGAGCCATAACGACGAATATTTACAGTTCCATCAGCTTGTTCTTGGTCTCCAATAACGATTTGATATGGAATTTTATGTGTTTGTGATTGACGAATCTTCCAGCCCATTTTTTCATTGGCTTCATCGACAACAACGCGGAACCCTTTATCTTGAAGTTCACGTTGAATTTTCCATGCGTAATCGGCATGAATTTCATTATTTACTGGGATAATGGTTGCTTGAGTTGGAGCGAGCCATGTTGGGAAAGCACCTTTATAAACTTCGATAAGGTAGGCAATGAAACGTTCAAGTGTTGAGATTACGCCACGGTGAATCATTACTGGGCGATGTTTTTCACCGTCAGCACCGATATACGAAATGTCAAAGTTTTCAGGATTAAGGAAGTCTAACTGAATAGTTGAAAGTGTTTCTTCATTACCAAGAGCAGTTTTAACTTGAATGTCAAGTTTAGGACCGTAAAATGCTGCTTCTCCTTCTGCTTCAACGTAGTCAAGATTCATGTCATCCATTGTCGCTTTGAGCATGGCTTGAGATTTTTCCCACATTTCATCATCTGGGAAATATTTCACTGTATCTTTAGGGTCACGGTAGCTGAGTCGGAAGCTGTAATCATTGATTCCAAAGTCACGGTACATGTCCATAATCAATTGAAGAATTTTACTAAATTCTTCTTGAACTTGTTCTAACATGACGAAAGTATGACCATCATTCAAAGTCATTTCGCGGACACGTTGAAGTCCTGAGAGTGCTCCTGATTTTTCATAACGGTGCATCATCCCAAATTCAGCAATACGAATTGGGAGTTCACGATAAGAGTGAACGTGATGTTTATAGATAGCAATATGGCTCGGACAGTTCATTGGACGAAGTTCCATTTCTTCGCCATCACCCATATCCATTGGTGGATACATATCTTCATGGTAATGTTGCCAGTGACCTGATTGTTTATAAGTATTAAGGTTCATCATGACTGGTGTGATAACGTGTTGATAACCGTTTTTCACCTCTTGGTCAACGACAAAACGTTCAATAATTCGACGAATTGTTGCTCCAGCTGGGAGCCAGTAAGCAGTTCCCGCACCAAGTTCTGCGTCATTAAAGAACAAGTCAAGTTCGCGACCGAGTTTACGGTGGTCACGTTCTTTTGCTTCTTCACGAAGTTTAAGATTTTCTTCTAATTCTTCTTTTGTAAACCAAGCTGTACCGTAAATACGTTGCATCATCTTGTTATCAGAATTACCGCGCCAGTAAGCACCTGCAACGTTGAGAAGGTGGAAAAATTTGATGACACCAGTTGATGGAACGTGTGGGCCGCGGCAAAGGTCAGTATATTCACCTTGAGTATAGATAGTAAGTCCACCTTCATCTTCATTGTGTTCTTCAATGAGTTCGAGTTTGTATGGATCATTTGCAAAAATTTCTTTTGCTTCTTCTTTGCTTACTTCTTTACGTTCTGATTTGAAGTTTTCTTTAACAATTTTCTTCATTTCAGCTTCAATTGTTGCCAAATCATCATTTGAAATTTGACCGGCTTCGTTATCTGTATCGTAATAGAAACCATCTTGAATAGCTGGTCCAACACCCAAGTGAATATTAGGGAAATGGCGTTTTGCTGCTTGAGCAAAAAGGTGAGCAGCTGAATGTCGTAAAATTCCAAGTGCATCTTCATGGTCTGGTGTTACAATTTCAAAGTTGCTATCTTCATTGATTGCTCGAGTGGCATCAATTAATTTTCCGTTGACCTTACCTGCAAGTGTTTTTTTGGCAAGACTAGGTGAGATTGATTTAGCAATTTCAAATGTTGTTACGCCCGCCTCAAATTCTTTTACGTTACCGTCTGGAAATGTTATTTTAATCATTTTATGTGCCTTTCTTTAATCTTTTTTTAGTTGGAAATTACTGACAGAAAAATCCGAATTGCTTGGGAGCAATGAATTACTTGTTAAAAGTCTTGTCAATAATTTATGGAAATAAAAAAACGCAAATCTCATCCTATAAAGGACGCTACTTGCGTGTTACCACCTTTGTTCTATTTGCTGACAAAATTCGTTAAGCTCTTTCTAGCAATTATTGCTTACAAAAGTGCTCAATTTCTAGCTATAAAATTGCTGTCAGTAAATTTCTCTTCTTTGACGTAACGTGTCAGAGACGCTTTTCTGTTGTCCAAAAAAGAATTTAACTTACAAAAAGTCTGTAAGTAGTGAGTGGTATTTTTAGCTGCCATTTTCAGGCTCGCATCAACCGCCTGATTTCTTAGAAATTTTCACTAAAAACATGTCTCTTTTTATATTGTAAAGCTTGACCTAAAATTTGTCAAGAAGGAAATAATACTAAATAAAATTACTGACAGCCCAAAATTAAAAGTTCTGTCAGTAATTTTTACTGACGAGTAAAAAAGAACTCAATGAGTTCTTTTTATATTAATGTCTTTGCTCAATATTTTGCTTTGTTTTGTAAGCAAGAAAATCGCGTGCCACATCTTTATCAAAATCATTGAGTTGTTTTATCACTTGGTTTTGAATCGTTTCAATCTCAATTTTTTCAAAAGAGAGCTCAGCAATTACTTTTTCAACGACTTTTGTTACATTATTAGCAATCATATTGGCGTGGAGCGGTTTATCTTTGTATTTACCATTGATTGCAGCTTTGAATACTGCCGTTTGAATGCGGAAGCTATCCCAGTCAACGACATGTCCATTACGTTTGATAACTACTTTATTAACTAATTTTGCTTGCATCAATTTCTCCTTATTTTTTAATCTTCTTACAATACTATTATACCAAATTTTTCGGAATTATTTAAAAGTTTCGACGATTAATACGATATTGAGTAAAGTTACAAAAACTCCTGTTGCTAATAAGAGCCACTTTGTAAACCAAACATTTTTATATTTGCCCATTACTCTTTTAGAACTTGTCAAATAAATTTGCAAAAAGATAGTAATTGGTAATTGGATACTTAAGAAAACCTGTGAATAAATTAAAATATTAAATGGCGAAGTCACAAAACTTAAAGCGCAAATGGCAATCGTTGCTCCAATTATTGTGATTAAAACACCTAATTTACTATGTGGGTCTTGTGCATCATAAGGTTCTGCAAAGATTCCTGCAAAAATTGACCCACCTGCCATTCCGGCTGTTACCGATGAGGCTACTCCTGCAAAAAGAAAAGCAATCGCAAAAATAATTGCAGCCACTGGACCAAGGAGAGGAACGAGCATTTCTTGTGCTTGATTAATTTCTGTTACAATTCGAGGGAAAAATAAAGCCGCAGCAATGATAATAATTGCAGAATTAATCACCCAGCCTAGAAACATTGAAAAAATTGTATCAAAGAACTCAAAACGCAATTGTCTTTCCATCACCGCTTCATCTTTTAAATTCCACTGACGACTTTGAATAACTTCCGAGTGTAAAAATAGATTATGTGGCATGACAACGGCCCCTAGGGCTGACATGATGATTGGCATTGATTTTGCATCAACAAAAGGAATGACCATTCCTTTTGCTGCTTGTCCCCAATTAATATGTGGAATAATAAAAATTTCTAGTAAAAGTGCAATCCCAATCAAACTTACAAAACCAATAATAACTTTTTCAATTTTAGGATATGAATTACTAAACAAAAACCAGATAACCAAACCAGCTGTTAAAATTGCTCCTACCACAATTGGTAATTTAAAGAGCATTTGCAAAGCTATTGCTCCACCCAAAATTTCAGCAACTGCTGTCGAAATAGAAGCTAAAACTCCCGTTCCCAAAACTGTTCTACTGAGCCAGGGTTTAAGGTATTGGGTCGCATTTTCTGACAAACACTTTCCTGTGACAATCCCTAAGTGGGCCACATTATGCTGGAGAAAAGCCAACATAATTGTTGATAGTGTAATTACCCAAAGTAATTTATAACCAAATTGAGAACCCGCAGCAAGATTGGCAGCCCAATTTCCTGGATCTATAAATCCCACCGCAACAATCAATCCTGGTCCAACATACTTCAAAAAATCAAGGGCTGGATATTTTTTATCTTGTAAAAATCGCCTCATTTTTATCCTTTTCATTTTCACTTCCTTTTGGACAATTATAGCATGCAGCTTTTAAGAGTTCAACTTTACAAAATAAAAAACCGTCAGTAAATTTTACTGACGGTCATTAAAAATGATTGATTATTTAGCAACGATGAAACGGTCTGCATCATCCATGAAAGTTTTTTCGCCAGCAGGTGCTTCGATTGAACCAAATACAAGTTGTCCACGAAGTTTCCAGCTTTCTGGAAGATTCCATTCTTTAGCAACAGCTTCGTCAATCAATGGATTGTAGTGTTGCAAGTTAGCGCCTAAACCTAGTTCAGCAAGAGCAGTCCATACATTTACAGAAATAATTCCTGAACCTTGTTCTGACCAAACTGGGAAGTTATCTGCATAAAGAGCAAATTGTTCTTGAAGATTTTTAACAACTGCTTGGTCTTCAAAGAAAAGAATTGTACCAAAAGCAGCTTTAAATCCATCAAGTTTTGCACGTGTGTTATCCCAAGCTGATTCAGGAACACCTTGTGCTTCCATGGCTGCTTTAAGTTCTGGGGCAACAATTTCATCCCAAAGTTTATCTTGGGCATCACCTGTGAGAATCAAAAGACGTCCAGTTTGTGAATTGAAAGCTGTTGGTGAAAAACGTACAGCTTCTTTAATTGTTTCAATCACTTTTTCTTCATCTTGAACGTTTCTTCCAAGAGCGTAGATTGTGCGACGGTTTTCTAATGATTTAATGAATGACATAATAATTACTTCCTTTTTGTTTTTATTGTTTACATATGTAATCTTATCAAATAAATTTACACTTGTAAACTATTTTGATTCAAAAAATTACTTTTTTTATAAAATAAAAAAAATCCCTATTTGAAATAGGGATAAATTTATTATTTAGTACCAAACAAACGGTCTCCAGCATCACCAAGACCTGGGACAATATAACCATGTTCATTAAGTTTTTCATCCAAAGCTGCAGTATAAATTTCAATATCTGGATGTGCTTCTTGGAGAGCTTTCACTCCTTCTGGTGCAGCAACAAGACAAACAAATTTAATATTTTCTGCTTTAGCATTTCGTTTTTTAAGAGAATCAACTGCTAAAATTGCTGAACCACCAGTTGCAAGCATTGGGTCAACAAGGAAAATTTGACGGTCAGCAATGTCGGCTGGAAGTTTCACTAAATATTCAACTGGTTTAAGTGTTTCTTCGTCACGATACATTCCGATATGCCCTACACGAGCAGCTGGAATCAATTTCAAAATTCCGTCTACCATCCCAATACCAGCACGCAAGATTGGTACAATCGCTAATTTTTTACCTGCGATTTGTTTAACCGTCGTTTTTTGAACGGGTGTTTCGATTTCGACATCTTCAAGGGGTAAATCTCTTGATACTTCGTAGGCCATGAGCATTCCAATTTCATCAACAAGTTCACGGAATTCTTTTGTCGATGCCTCTTTACGACGCAAGATTGAGAGTTTGTGTTGAATCAATGGATGTTCTACGACTTGAAATTTTGACATTTTGATTTTCCTTTCGCTAGATCCCTTTGCTAAGCAAAGTTCAGATTTATAAACTGCCTTTAAAAGGCAATTTTGCTAATTTTAGGCAAAATTTTTTAGAGCCTAGCAAGTTCGCTATTCTCTAAAAGCATTTTTTCTATTTTACCACTTTTTTGGTCTTTTTGGGAGGAATAAGATGAAATTTAAAAAAATTTAAATTTTTCGTCTTTTATTCTTTATTTTTTCTTAATTATCATATTTTTTCAAGACCATTTTAATTAAAAATGGTGCTAATACAGTTGCTAAAATAATCACGATAACCAGCTCCGAATAAACTTCATCTGTGATAATGGCACTCGTCAGACCAATTTGAGCCACAATCAGAGCCATTTCCCCTCGTGAAATCATTCCTGTTCCAATCAACATACTCTCACCAGTACTTAATTTACTTGCTTTTCCAACAAAATAGGCGGGGATAAATTTCGTCAAAATTGCTAAGAAGGTAAAGAGTAAAATTATCCAAGGATGATGAATCAAACTATCGAATTGAACAGATATGGCGATAAGTACAAAGAATACTGGGATAAAAATAACATAACCGATTGCTGAAGTATATTCTTCAATCTTATGACTTACTTCTGTTTGTGAAATAGCAAGTCCTGCAAAGAAACTACCTATTACCGCTGACATTCCTACGCTATCAGCAAGTAGACTTAAGCCCAAACAAATAATCAAGGCAACAATCGTATTTTTGTTGGCAATGGGTAGTTTTTGGACGAATTTCCAAAATCTTGGAATAAGCTTATGCACAAGAAATAAAAAGGCAAAAAAGAGAAGTTCAAGCAAAAATTGGATGAAAAGATGAGAACCAGAACCACCATTTTTAAAACTAGTAAAAATTGATAAAATCAATACAGCTAAAATATCATCAACAACTGCTGCTCCTAGAATAATCGAACCTGCACGTGTACTGAGCTTGCCATATTCTTGCAAGACTTCAACCGTAATCGACACTGAGGTCGCAGCGAAAACAATTCCATAAAAGAAACTGGTCGATATTCCGTAACCAAAGCCAAAAGCAACAAGTCCAAAGGCAATTAATGGCACAATTACACCACCAACTGCAACGAGCATTGATGCTTTAAAATTTTTCTTTAGAACAGTTAAATCACTCTCAATTCCCGCTAAGAACATGAGTAAGATAACCCCAATCTCAGACATCACTTCTAGAACATGACCGCTATGAACCAAGCCTAAAACTGATGGAGCAATCAAAATCCCAACAAGCATTTGTCCAACGACAGCTGGAATTTTAAGGCGTCTTGAAACAAGAGTAGCAATTAAAGAGGCAATTAAAACAATTGTGAGTTGTAAAATATCATTCATAAGTTGATTTTAACATATTTTTCATTCTTAAAAACACATTTTCGACTAAAATCCTTAAATTTTGAATGTTTCTACGAGTCGTTTGCTTGCTTCTTCAATCAATGAAAAAGGTGCAGCAGCATTTAATCTGGCATGCGCTTGTCCAGCTTTTCCAAAGCTTATTCCTTTATTTAGAATCACACCTGCCTCTTCTGCTATTTTTTCATCCAATACCTTATCTTCTAATTGATATTCAGAAAAATCAAGCCAAATTAAATAGGTTCCTTGAGGTTTCATTACTTTGATTTTTGTTTTTTGATGAAGTTCTGACTCAATATAAGTGATATTTTTTTCAAGCACATTTTTGAGTTCATTTAACCATTCATTTCCATTTTCATAAGCAACTTTGGTGGCTAGCATTCCTAAAGTGCTAATTTCTTGTTGATTATTTGCTAGTCTTCTTTGCAAGTATTTTTCACGTAAATCTTGGTTTTCAATAATTGCATAAGCGCATTTCACGCCAGCAATGTTAAAACTTTTAGTGGCAGAAGATAAAACAACTGAAAAATCTTTGAAGTCTTCTGAAAGAGTGTTAAAGGTCTGATGCTGATGACCAAACAATGTTAAATCTTGATGAATTTCATCAGAAACGACAATCACATTATGCTTTTTACAAATTTGACCAAGTTTTATCAGTTCTTCTTTCGTCCACACGCGCCCACCAGGATTGTGGGGGTTACAAAGAATATATAATTTCACGGAATTTTCAACAATTTCTTTTTCAAAAACTTCAAAATCAATTAGAAATTCCCCATTTTTTTCCATCAGTTTATTTTCAATTAGCTTTCGATTATTTAGCTTAACTGTTCTGGCAAACGGGGGATAAACAGGTGTGTTTATTAAAACAGCATCATTTTCTTTGGTCAATGCTT
The DNA here is from genome assembly GCF_016517475.1 of Lactococcus sp. S47. Classification (NCBI taxonomy): domain Bacteria; kingdom Bacillati; phylum Bacillota; class Bacilli; order Lactobacillales; family Streptococcaceae; genus Lactococcus; species Lactococcus sp. S47. The sequence continues at coordinate 197,413 of NZ_JACVUB010000005.1, read as the reverse complement.
GAATGGCCAGACCAATTCCTGGAACAACTCCTTCAACCAAAATTAAAGCTTCTTTAGAAAAGTCATACTGATGTTGATTTTTTTCCCAATTTTGAATGCTTTTAATTAAATCTTCTTCAACATAAGCATATCCATAAACTCCATAGTCTGCGTAATCATGAATACTTTGTTTTATTTCTGGTAAGGCAAGAAAATCCATATCAGCCACCCATAATGGAAGTTTATGAGGATTCTCTTTTATTTCTTGCCATTTTACAGAATTGTGGTCAAGTCGATTTGGAATGGTTGTAAAATCATATTTTGTCATTTTTATACTCTCTTTTTTCTTTTCGTCATAGTCATAGGATAGCTGTCACTGCTTTAGCAGTTTACAGATATGCTAGTAGTTCCATCAGTAAAAAATTTACTGGCAGAACATATTTTAGCACTTTTGGATATGCTGGTAGTCTCATCATAGGATAGCCGTTGGCGCTTCGCCTTTTTGTCACAAAACGGACAGCGTAGCACGCAGTGCGTAGATAGCCTTTACGGATATGCTAGTTTGTTCATCAGTAATTTTTTAATTTTCTAAAGCTTCTTTGAGGTCTTCTATTAAATCGCGAACATCTTCTATCCCAATCGAAAGGCGAAGCAAATCATCTGTTAAACCATAACTTTCTCTAATCTCAAGTGGAATATCATGGTGAGTTTGCGCTGTTGGATAAGTGATTAAAGATTCAACACCTCCTAAGCTTTCAGCAAATGTAAAAACGCTCAAGTGATTTAAAATAGCAGGAATTTTGTTTTTGTCAGTAACTTTTAGAGAAATCATACCACCTAATCCTGGGTAAAGTACTTCTTTTACTGATGGAAGTTTTTTTAGGAAAGTCACAATTTTTTGGGCATTTTTAGTTGCCCTCTCCATTCTGAGGCTTAAAGTTTTCAAACCTCGCATGACAAGATAACTGTCAAATGGAGAAAGAACTGCTCCAGTAGTATTGAGCTGATATAATAATCTTTCATAAAGTTCTTCATCATAAACAATGACTGCTCCAGCCAAGACGTCATTATGTCCTGATAAATATTTTGTTGCCGAATGAATCACTAAATCCGCACCCAATTCTAATGGTTTTTGATAAATTGGGGTATAAAAAGTATTGTCAACAATCACTTTTGCATGATATGCCTGTGCTTTATTGGCGATTTTTTCAATATTATATTTAACCATCATTGGATTTGTCGGTGTTTCAATATAAACAATATCAGTATTTTCATCTATTAGCTCAAGCATTTCTTTTTCAGTTTTAGCATAGGAAAAGCAAAATCGCCCCTCTTTTTCTTGTTCATCGAACCAGCGAAATGAACCTCCATACAAATCTCGACTGGCAACGATTTTGGAACCGACTGGAAAAACTGAAAAGGCCAAGACAATTGCAGCCATTCCTGACGAAGTTGCTAGAGCAAATTGTCCTGATTCAATTGAAGCAAGTGCTTCTTCCAAGGTTGCTCTTGTTGGATTTTTGGTTCTGGTGTAATCAAAGCCAGTCGATTGACCAAATTCTGGATGTTGATAGGTCGTTGAAAAATGCAAAGGACTAACTAAAGCTCCCGTTGCCTCATCTTGATGAATTCCGACTTGCGCCAATAAAGTATCTAATCTTTTATCCATAAATTTCCTCATTTTTTAACTCATTATTTTTTACTTTTACTCTTTTTGATTAAAATCATAATTTTCTTCATTCAAATGTTGACTCAGACGTTCTCCTAGATAAGGCGTTCCTTGATAAACCGCATAATTCAACCAATTTGAAAAAAAGAGGGAAGCTGCTGAAGCCCAAGTACTTTTTGGCTTATTTTTATCATCATTTTCTGGAAAATAATTTTGGGGAAGATTGGGTTTCAGTCCTTCTTCTTTATCTCTCTCATATTCCCAAGCTAAAGTTTCACGGTCATATTCTAAATGGCCAAAAAGGTAAATTTCACGCAAATTTTTCTTCGCTAAAATTGAAAATCCGGTTTCTTTGGAGCTTGACAAGACTTCCAAATCAGGTACTTTTTTTATTTCTGATGGATTTGATTGGGTATATCGCGATTGTGGATAATTAAAAAAATCATCAAATCCTCTAAATAATGGATTTTTAGGTTGCTCTACTGAGCTTTTGTAAATACCACACAATTTTTGCGGAAGATTTTCTTTAGTTACACCATAGCGAGCATAAAGTGCCGCTTGTGCCCCCCAACAAATATGCAGACTTGAATAGACATGGCTTTTAGACCAGTTAATAATTTTCAAAAGCTCACTCCAATAGTCCACTTCTTCAAAGTTTAACTGCTCAACCGGAGCTCCTGTGACAATTAATCCGTCGTAATATTGACTCTTAATCTCAGAAAAAGATTTATAGAAGGAATCTAAATGCCCTTGTTTCGTATTTTTAAAATCATGAGAAGTCATATATAAAAATTCAACATTAATTTGTAATGGAGTGTTCGATAGTAATCGTAAAATTTGTCTTTCAGTTATTAATTTACGCGGCATGAGATTGACCACCAGCAAATTTAAAGGGCGAATATTTTGATTCTTCGCTCGTTCATCATTCATAACAAAAATATTATCCGCTCGCAAATCATCAATTGCGGGCAGACCTTCAATCACTTTTACCGGCATAAATCACTCAACTTTCAAATAGAATTAGAATCAATTATAGCCCTTCGTGATTTTTTTGCAATAGTCTCGCATTTTAATTCTGTGATGGTCTAATTTAAAATTTTTAATCTTATAATAAAACTTGCCTATGGCAAGTCTCATTTTGTATTTTATTTATTTATTTATAATTCGAGCAATGATTTTATCATAGATTACTCTCATTTCTTTTTCTGAGGATTTTTCGGAAAATTTTTCTAGTGGAATCCAGGCTAATCCCACTGTTTCATCCGTATTCTTTTGAAGTGAATCACTTTCCTTTGCTTCAAATAAAAAAGTAACATTAAGATGAATATGAGCACTGACATAACCATATTTTCTGTGATGATGTCCAAAAACAGGTAAGGCTTCAATTGAAATTGGCATTTCTGAAAGTTTTTTGAAAGATCGAAGTCCCGTTTCTTCTTGAACTTCTTTTACCGCTACAGCTAATAAGTCAGCATTACCGTCAGCATGGCCGCCTACCCAACCCCAACTTTGATAAATCTTATGATAAATTCCTAAAATTTTATCATGACTTTCATTCAAAACAAATGCACTTGCCGTAAAATGTGCAATAGAAGACCGATTCAAATTTTTTTCATCAGCTGCAAAATCTTGAAAAACTTTAAAATCTGTTTTTTCTTGCTGACCTTCTGGTACAAAATTCTCTAATAATTTTTCTATTTGATTTTTCATTTTTCACCTCATAAAATTATTACAATGATACTCATTAAAATTAAAGAAATAAACATGGATAAACTTATTGTCAATCCAGCTAAGGCCTTATCATTTCCAAGTTCTATAGCCTGAATCATATGTAAAAAGGACATTGGGCAAAAGAAGATTAATAAAAGAATTTCTTTTATTATGGCTGGAAATGGAAGGAAAAAATAAACCAAACTAGCTAAAATAAAGGCTAGTAAATAGCGCCAAGTCAATATTTTTAAAACAAGTTTTAATTTTCCCTTTGGCAGACGAAATTCCATAAAAAGCCCAATCGTAAAGATAGATAAAAGAGTATTAGCATTTGCTAAGGGGCGAATTGGAATCAGCCATTCATCCGGAAAAGATAGGCCGAAAATTGCTAAAATAAACATAAAAATATAAACAACAAAGGGTGGATTACGAAATAAGACGCCAAATATTTCTTGTAAGATAAAGCCGTGCTTTTTTCTACCACTTGAAAGTTCAACAATTGCTTGAGTAGTCCCTGTCACCATTAATGAATTTCCCATGTCAAACATGGCAAGAAATGGAATTGCTGCTGGAAAAAAACTAGAAACAAAAGGAATTGAAAAATTTCCGATATTATAACCTGACAAATCAAACATATAAAGTCCACGTTCTTCAACAGTAGCTTTTCGTCCAATAAATTTTCCTAGAAAAACTAAAAGAAGATTGGAAAAAAGTCCCATAAACATCAAGATAAAAAAAATATTAGAGAGTTTTGTATGATTGACTCCAATTAAAATTGTTGCTGGCAAGGTTAGATAAACAACCATTTTTGAAGTTAATGCTCCGTCTTTTTGATGAAGAATTTTAATTTTCTTTAGTAGGAGAGCTAAAAATAAAACAAGCATGATACTCAAGGCGTTGAGAAGAATTGTAGTCATTATTTTACTTTCTGTCAGTCGTTTTTTATTCTGTCAGTAATTTTGTAACTCCTAAGTTTACTGACAGCCTATCTCAATTAATTCTAGCATTTTTTTAAGCAAAAACTCCCGTAAAAATACGAGAGTCTTTTTTGATTATTTAATTTCAATGGTATATTCACAAGAAAATTTTCCTTCTGGTGCCAATTGATTGATTCCAAATTTGTTGGTAATATCTCCATCAGTATTTTCATCATCTGCAATTCCACACCAAGGTTCGATACAAACAAAGGGTGCTTCATTTGGATAAGGTGACCATAAACCAAAATAAGGCATATTTTTCCATGTTAGGCTGACTTCGTGGTCATCTAATTTATTGGTCAATGAAACTTTCATCTCCTTTGATGAGGTATAAACTAAAGCATCTTTATCAAAAAGTGCTCTTGTTAACGGAAGTTGACTGACTTGACTTTCAACTCTTTCATCTAGTTTCAAAGTTCCTGACGGTGGATCAAGTGGAATAAATGTCCGCTTTTCATCTGGTGAAATTGTTAATTGGTAATCTTCAAAAGTTCCATTTTTTAAAGGAACATTGAAAGCTGGGTGAGCCCCAACGCCAAAAGACATGAATTTTTCATCTTCATTTTTCACTTCATAACGAACTCTAATTTTATTGTCTACTAGTTTATAAGAAACACGGAAAACAAAATGAAAGGGATAGTGGTTTAAGCTATCTTCATTGTCACGAAGTTCAAAAACAAGTTCATCAGCTGATTTCTTAATTAATTCAAAGTCATTATCACGTGCAAAACCGTGTCCGCCCATTTTATAAGTTTTGTCATTATAGCGATATTCACCATTTTTCAATTTCCCTACGATTGGAAAGAGAACTGGAGCATGACGCCCCCAAAATTTTGCATCTGCTTGCCACAAATATTCAATATCATCATGTTGAATAGAATGCATTTCTGCTCCAAAAGTATCCACAACAACATTTAAGTGGCCATTTTTTAAAGTGTAATTCATAAAAAACTCCTTATATTTTTTTAACTTCCTCTATTTTACCATTTTTACTGACAAAAATTTCTGTCAGTAAAAAAATGTACGTCACACTTCAGAATGTTGACAAAGTACTTTCCACAAAAAATCAAAAAGTTAAATTATGACTCAAATGTCTGTGGAAATAGACAAAAGAGGAGCCCCTTGGGCTCCCCTTTTAACAATCCACTCGACTGCGAGAGTGGAGAGCCTAGCATGAAGCGCGAAGATGTTCCACACCAAATTGCTCAAATTTAGGTGCAAAACAGCTTTTTTATTCACTTGAACCATGCGCCACGGTTTAATCTTTTCTTGGTTTATAAAAATTACGATTAGATAAAGCCCAAACGCGTTGACTAAATTGACCTGGGTCAAGCGTTTGAGTCGCCGTAGTCATCATCATCATATTGGCATCCATAACATCAATTTGATGAATCATTTCTGCTTCCATAATTTGCGGACGAACAGGGCTACCATATTCCAACTCACCATGATGACTCAACAAACAATGACGAAGCATTAATAAATCTTCATTGTCATCATCAAAGCCAAGTTCAATGGCGGCTTTACTCACTTCTTCATCAATCAAAACAATGTGCCCAAGCAAATTTCCGCGCAAAGTATAAGAAGTATTTTCCGCACCTGTAAACTCTAAACATTTTGCCATATCATGCAGTAAAACACCGGCAAACATCAAATTTTCGTTGAGTTGTGGATAAACTTCGCAAACTTTTTCTGCTAATTGAAGCATGGTGGTTGTATGGAAAGCAAGACCTCCTTCAAAAGCATGGTGATTAGTTTTTGCAGCAGGAAATTCATAAAATTCTTTATCAAATTTTTTCAAAATCGTTCGTACAATTCGATTTAAAGTCGCATTTTCAATACGGAAGACGATTGATTGAACATATTCACGTAGATCTTTTTCTTGAACAGGAGAACTTTCTCGGTAATCATGAGGTTGATTAGGTTCACTATCTGTCGCCAAACGTAATTGTATTTTATTGACTTGAGGTATTCCATTATAAAGTTCTTTGAGAGCCTTCATATGTACGACACGTCCAGCTCTAAATTGTTCAACCGCTTTAGGATTGGCATCCCAAATATTTCCGTTGATTGTTCCTGTTCGGTCTTGAAAACTTAAAGCTAAAAAGTCTTTTCCTGCACGAGTTTGACGTAATTCAACTGATTTAATCAGATAAAACCCTTCAAAAAATTCGCCAATTTCTAAGTTTTTAATGAGCACCATGTTTTCTCCTTTAAGATGTGAGAACGAGCATTCAGAAGTGGTGAAAATTGTGGTTCTGAATATAATCCAGTTTCTATTTCACACGCTTCTACGAGCCCGAACTCAGTTAAATTAATTTGCAGGGGCGCTTCATTTCACCAAAGAAATAAATGTTTTTCTTTCTTACGTCCCACTTTTATATGTTAATTTTTTACCGCTTTTAAGAGCGACTTTCTTAGATATCGAACCTAAACTAGAAAGAGAAGTTTATTCATTATCTATCCCTAGAAGTTCACTACTTTTACTATTATCAATTTCATTGATATTCCGTAATTTACGATTCATCACATTTGTTCTTGTGGTGATTAGATTGCTAATCTCTTTTTCAGATTGTTGCAGACGTTCTTGAACTTTTTTCAGTGAACCTTCAAACTTACCAAATTCTGTTTTGACAGCACCTAGTAGCTCATAAACTTCAGCTGATTTTTGTTCGATTTGCAAAGTTTTAAAGCCCATTTGCAAACTGTTCAAGACGGCTGTCATTGTCGTTGGACCTGTCACATTGACCTTGTAATCACGACTGATTTGTTCATAAAGTTCAGGGTTATTGACCACTTCCATAAACAGCCCTTCAGTTGGTAAAAACATGATGGCAAAATCTGTTGTTTTTGGTGGAACAATATATTTTTCACTGATTGATTTGGCTTGAGCTTTGACGGCATTAAACAATGCTTTTCTTGTCTTATCAATTTCCAGACTGTCATTTGATTCTAAAGCCATTTGCAAGCGTTGATAATCTTCCATCGGGAATTTTGAGTCAATTGGTAATAAAAGCTCTGAATCATCAGATTTTCCAGGTAAAATCAAAGCATAATCAACTGCATTGCCCCCTTGGATATTGACTTGTTCACGGTATTGACTACTTGTAAACATTTGCTCTAAAATTCGGCCTAACTGAATTTCACCAACAATCCCACGTGTTTTAACACCGGTCATTACCTTTTGTAAGCTGTCCACATCGCTGGCAAGATTTCTCATTTCGCCCAAGCCCTCTTCCACATTTTTCAAATGTAAAGTTACCTGTTCAAAGGATTGCGAAATTCTGCGATTTAATGTTTCTTGCAATTTTTCATCGACCGTTTCTTGAATCTGACTCAATCTTTTATCATTTGAATCTTGTAATTCTTTAAATTTATGGTCAAATTTGGCGGTAATTGACTCTGTCAGTTCTGACAGTTTACTAACTGTTCTATCAGTAGATTCTACCAAACTTACAGAAATTTTTTCTAATTTTTGCTCATTTGAGTTTTGTAAATCTTTAAACTGCCAATCAAACTTACTATTGATATTTTCTGTCAGTGCCGAAAAATCATTATTGACCGAACGTAAACTACTAGAAAGTTCCTGTCTATTTTGCGCAAGTTGCTGGTTAATATCTGAGCGCATTTCCGATAAATTTTGATTAAGATAATTTAACTGATGACTCGTATTTCCTTTGTCAGTTTTTTTGAAAAAATTGGCAAGGGACAGTAAAATCAAAAGTATAAGTAATATAATAATTATGACTTCCATCTTGATTTTTTATTTTCCTACATTTCTAAAAACTTTAAATCAATTCCTAAAGTTTACTGACAGAAAAGCTGTCAGTAACTTTTTGAGAATTTTATAAATTTACACGAAGTTTTTCAATATTTTTCTCAACTTCACCCTTAAAAATAAATGACCCTGCAACAAAAACATTAGCTCCGGCAGCTTTAGCAACTTTAATTGTTTGGTCATCAATTCCACCATCAACTTCGATTTCAAAATCAAGCTTTTTATCAGTCCGAATTTGAGCGAGTTCACGAACTTTATCCATCATTTCAGGAATAAATTTTTGACCTCCAAAACCAGGATTGACTGTCATTACTAAGACCATATCCACAAGTGGTAAAACAGTTTTAATCGCCTCTACAGGAGTTCCAGGATTAATAACTACCGAAGCTTTCATGCCGGCATTCTTAATTTTTTGAAGTGCTCCGTGAATATGATGAGTTGCTTCAACATGAATACTCATGCTATCAGCTCCTGCCTTTGCAAAATCCTCCACATATTTTTCAGGATTTTCAACCATCATGTGAACATCGAAAAATAAATGAGTTTGTGCGCTAAGTGCCGAAACAACGCCAGCTCCAAAGGTTAAATTATCCACAAAATGTCCGTCCATTACGTCAATATGTACAAGGTCAGCTCCAGCAGATTCTAAACGTTTCACATCTCTTGCAAAATTTCCAAAGTCTGCTGACAAAATTGATGGAGCAATTTTATTTTTCATTTCTATCCTCTCTCTAAATAACTTGAATTAGTAATTTATCTTTTGAAACTAAAAACACTTATTCACCACTATTTTCTGATGAATCATCATGAAGTTCTTCTTTAATAATTGTTTTCCAAGATTCACCCTCACGTTTATGCTCTACAACTGTTGCCGCACGAACTCCAAGCATAATTGCTAAGCCTAAAGCAATGACGGTCAAGAAATTCATCACAAAGGCCAGACTTCCACTTTTGAAGACAAACATTTCTAAGATTTGGCAAATAAGCGCAAAAATAACCGCTAAAAAGGCTTCTGTTTTCAATCGTTTTTTCATTTTTCTTTGTCCTGTGAACTCTCTAAATCTTTTTTATCCTCTTTGGGCTGATTAGTTAATCCAAAAAAGACACGGTTTAACCAAAAAATAACAAAGAAAGTTGCAATAACCAAGAGGATAAATACAATAATCATCATTGTTTTTGACAAATCATTTTTAAAATAAATCGCTAAAATCCATGCTAAAACAAGGGCAAAAAAACCAGCTTGTTTTAACCAAATATTATCTTTAGCCCTGTTTTTTTCGTTTTTTCTCATAAGTTTCCCTCGTGTGATTAATTTCATCTAAAATCTGTAAATAATTATCATAGCGGCTCTCTAAAATTTCATGATTTTCTAGTGCCAGCTTGACTGCACAGCTGGGTTCATGCGTATGTGTACATTCGCGAAACTTGCAATCATGACTGATTCTTAAAATTTCAGGAAAAGCAGCATTTAAATCCGGCTGATTCGTCACTTCATAGTCTAGACTAGAAAATCCTGGTGTGTCAGCAATTAAGCCACCAGCCAATTCAAAAAATTCAACATGACGTGTCGTATGACGCCCACGTCCCAGTTTTTCTGAAGTTTCTCCCGTTTCCAGTTGCATTTCTGGTGCAATTTTATTTAGCAAAGTAGTCTTACCAGCGCCAGTTTGACCCATAAAGACAGTTACTTTTCCCGCTAAATTACTGACCAAATGCTTAGCATCAAAAAAAACATCATAACCAATTTGTTCATAATCACTTTTTATCTGTTCATAATCTGTCAGCTGATTAAAAGTCTTTTTATTCTTATCTGAGCCTTCCTGCATCTCTGTCAGTAAATCCAACTTAGAAATGTAAATCATCGGGTGAATATTTTTATGCTCTAAAAAAACCAAAAAGCGGTCTAATAAATTCAAACTAAAATTTGGGCTCACTGTTGACATAATAATCACAGCTTGATCAATATTAGCAATAGATGGTCGAATTAAAGAATTTTTTCGCTCACCAATTTTTAAAATATAACCTTCTGAATTTTCCTCAGTAGAAAATTCAACAAAATCTCCCACAACAGGTTTCATCCCTTTTTTTCTGAAATTACCACGCGCACGCGTCTGATAAACTTCACCTTCTGATTCTACATCATAAAAGCCTGCCAAAGATTTGACAATACGTCCATTTTTTATCATGTTCTCATTATACCAAAAAAAGGCTTCACTGTAAGCCTTTCATTATTTTTTAAAGTTTATTAACTCAAAACAGTGATTTGAATATTTTTCCGTCCCCAAGCAATTGCTTGGTCATTAGTTGGAAAATGGACATCAATGATATTCCCAATAATTGCTCCCCCAGTATCACCAGCAATTGCAATTCCATATCCTGGAACTTCAACAAGAGAATTCAAAGGAATAACACTTGGGTCAACCGCAATACAAATTGGATTTTTACTTAAATCAATTCCCGTTGCTGTAATCCCATTCAAAGCATAAGCCGTTGCTTCTACATTTAAAGTACGACCACCAGAAGTTGTTGTAGATGAGCCATTGTTAGCACCATCCGTTCCTTTATCGCTTGAAGCCTGTGAACTTTGAGAACTTGATGAGCTTGAGTTTTGAGTACTTGACGAACTTGATGAAGTCTTAGCCTTCTCTTGCTCCGCTTTAGCTTTAACCTCAGCTACCGATTTAGCCAATGCTTCATCGCGAGCTTTTTGTTCTGCTGCTGCTTTTTCTTGCATTTCACTCAAAAGTTGTTTATTAGAACTAATTTTATCCTTAAGCGATGAAATACTACTTTGCAAGCTATCTACTTGTCCTTGATAGTCATTTTGGTTTTTCACAAGAGATTCTTGCGTTTCTTCCAATTTAACTTTCATTGTTTTAAGTGAAGCTTCTTTTTCTATCAAAGATTTAGCTTGGTCAGCCTCGGCTGTCAAAACTACATTCAGATTGGTCAAACGTGTAATCATCTCTGAGAGATTTTTTGATGACGCAACGACATCAATATATGAGAACGTAGCCCCACCATTTGATTGTACTGCCCGCATTTGTTTTGCGACAGAAGCCTTGAGTTGAACAATATCATTTTCAGTTTCAGCAATTTTGCCTTCATATTCTGTGATTTTGCTCTTTGACTGCTTAACTTTTTCTTGAGCTTCTTGCGCTTGACTATAAATCTTATTCGCCTGCGCTAATTTGCTATCGAGTTCTGTTTGGAAGTTTGTAAGTTCTTGGTTGACTTCCGTTTGAGAGCTCTCAGCATTTACCTTTGTTACTCCTAAGAGATTAGATGGTAGTACTGACAAAATCATCAGTAAAGCTCCCACAAGTATTCCAACTTGTTTTATTTTTTTAGGAATTAAATTCTTCATACTTTGTCTATTCTAACATATCCCCTCAGGATTTTAATTGCAATATCTTTACTAAGATTAACATAATTTTAAAATAAATACAAAACGACACTTCCACAAGAGCCTTTTGATTTACTGAAAGCAAATTTTCATTCGCTTCTTTATTATTTATTTGCAAAAAAATCTCTATCAGTAAAATACCAATAGAGATTTTTACTGACAGTTTTTTTGTCAGTACTTTTTCAAATTAACGGATTTCTATATCCAATTTTTCCACAAGATTTTTTGTAATTTTATTGACCGCAGCCGTAATTTCATCATCTGTCATTGTATTTTCAACAGGTTGGAAAGTGAGACTGTAAGCCATTGATTTCTTACCAGCCGGTAAGTTTTTGCCTTGATAAATATCAAATAACTCAACTTGGCTAAGTGTTTTGACACGACTTGATTTAATGACAGAAACAATTTGTGCATGTGTCACTTCAGCATCAATCAAAAGTGCGATATCACGGTGAACAGCTTGAACTTTCGGAATGTCAGTAAAGATAGTTTGAGCTGGTAATTCTTCAAGCATCCCTTGCATATCAAGACCAGCAACATAAGTTTCTGCAATATCGTATTTTTTAGCTGTCGCCGGATGAATTTGTCCTACAAAACCAGCCACACGACCATTAATTTTAATGACAGCAGTCCGTCCTGGGTGCATCGCTGCTTGATTATTGCTTGGAATAAATTCTACTTCTTTGTATGCTTCGAGAAGGTTTTCCACAATTCCCTTAGCATAGTAGAAATCAACAGGAACAGCTTGCCCATTATATGATTTATCCACAACATTTCCAGAAATAGCAAAAGCAAGGTTTGGTACTTCTATCGGACGAATATCATCTGGATTTGGTAAGAAAATATTGCCAATTTCATAAATTGCCACATCAGCATTTTTACGATTCTGATTGTAATTTACAATATCCAAAAGTCCTGGAATCATGTTTGCACGAAGTGTTTGACGATCTTCGGTCATTGGCATCATAAGCGTTGTTGTTTCAAGCTGACCCACAAATTCAGTTGCTTTTTCTGGAGTTACAAGCGAATAACCAATAACTTCATTAAGCCCTGAACTTTCGAGACCTGTTCGCACCGTACGACGGAATTTTTGCATTTGAGTCAATTCACCAGCATTTTGTGAGGAAGGCAAAGTACTTGGCAAATTATCATAGCCATAAATACGAGCTACTTCTTCAACTAAATCAGCTTCAATATGAATATCCCAACGACGTGATGGGATTTCACAAGTAAATTTTTCACCCTCAACTTCAACCCCAAAGCCAAGTTGAACAAAAATTTTTTCCACAGTCTCAAGAGATAAATCTGTTCCCAAAGCACTATTAACACGACTCAAAGTAATTGATACTTTTGGCAAAATAGGTTGATAATCATTTGATTCAACAACACCTGAAAGAACTTTTCCACCAGCCAATTCAACTATCATTGCTGCTGCAAAATCAAGTGCCTCACGAACCGTTCCTTCATTAATTCCTTTTTCAAAACGACTTGATGCTTCCGAACGCAAAGCAAATTTTTGAGAAGTTTTACGAATTGAAGTCCCATCAAATAGAGCCGCTTCAAGGGCAACACTTGTTGTTTCGTCAGTAATTTCACTATCAGCGCCACCCATAACACCACCAAGCGCTACAGGAAGTCCATTTGCGGTAACCACAATATCAGAATCATCTAATTCACGTTCAACATGGTCTAAGGTTGTCATTTTTTCACCAGCCTTAGCTTGACGAACCAAAATTTCATCAGAACCAAATTTAGAAAAATCAAAACTATGCAAAGGTTGACCAAAAGCCATCAAAACATAATTCGTCACATCCACTACATTGTTGATTGGTTTCACACCAGCATTCATCAAACGGTTTTGCAACCATTGTGGTGATTTAGCAATCTTAACCCCTTCAATCAAACGAATTTTATATGTTGGAACCTTATCTGTTTCAACTTTTACTGCAATTTTACTTGCTGCTGATTCAGAAGCTTCTACTAAATCTTTCTTTTCTAATTGAACTGGTAAACCATAAATAGCACCAACTTCCCAAGCTGCCCCATGCATTGACAAAGCATCCGCACGGTTTGGTGTAATTGATAATTCAATGATTTCATCATCCATATCAAGATAAGAGAAAATACTATCACCAACTTTAGCATCCACTGGCATTTCAAAAATACCATCCTCATGCTTCATTGGATTAATTTTTTCATCAATCCCAATTTCATCAAGCGCACAGAGCATCCCGAGAGATTCAACTCCTCGAATTTTACCTTTTTTGATTTTATAATTATCAGCAATTCGAGCACCCACAAGTGCTACAATTACTTTCATACCCACACGAACATTTGGCGCACCACAAACAATTTGCAATGATTCTTCAGCTCCAACATTCACTTGTGTGATGTGTAAGTGTGTGTCAGGAATATCTTCACTTAATAAAATTTCTCCCACAACAAGTTTTGACAAACCTTCCATTGGACTTGTCACGCCTTCAACCTCAATCCCAGACGTTGACATCTTTTGTTCTAATTCAGCCGATGTCGCTCTAAGATTAGGCACCAACTCTTTTAACCATTTATATGATACTTGCATTTTATTTCACTTTCTATTCACAGTTTTTTGACTTTTTTATTTTCCAAATTGCTCTAAGAATCGTACGTCCCCTTGATAGAATCCACGAATATCATTGATTCCATAACGGAGCATCGCAATACGTTCTTGACCAAGCCCGAAAGCAAAACCAGAATAAACTGAAGAATCTAAACCAGACATTTCAAGCACATTGGGATGGACCATACCTGCACCAAGAATTTCAATCCAGCCGGTATGTTTGCAGACGTTACAGCCTTTTCCGCCACATTTGAAACAAGAAATATCAACCTCAACAGAAGGTTCAGTAAATGGGAAATAACTTGGACGCCAGCGTAATTCACGGTCTTGACCAAACATTTTTTTCATGACAAGGTCAAGCGTTCCTTTAAGGTCTGCCATTGTGATATTTTTATCTACAACCAAACCTTCAATTTGATGAAATTGGTGGCTGTGAGTGGCATCATCTGTATCACGACGATAAACACGACCAGGAGCAATCATGCGTAAACCCCCTTTAGAGAAATCATGAGCATCCATTGTCCGAGCTTGCATAGGTGAAGTATGCGTACGAAGTAAAACTTCATTAGTGATATAGAAGGTATCTTGCATATCACGAGCTGGATGATCTTTTGGAAGATTCATTCGCTCAAAATTATAATGGTCCGTTTCCACTTCATAGCCATCAACAATTTCATAACCCATTCCAAGGAAAATTTCTTCAATTTCTTCTTGCGTTTGAGTTAAGATATGGCGACTTCCTTTTTTCTGAGCTTTTCCTGGCAAAGTCACATCCAAAGTTTCTGATTCTAAAGCGGCATTCATTACTGCTTGTTCAATTTCCACTTTTTTAGCTTCAAATTTTGCCCCAAACTCATCACGAAAAGCATTGGCAAGTGCGCCAATAACTGGACGTTCTTCATTAGTCAGGTCTTTCATCCCTTTCAGAATTTCAGTCAATTCACCCTTTTTACCAAGCATCACAGTTCTTAAATTATTCAGTGTTTTTTCATCAGCAACAGAGAGTAAGTCAGACAAAGTCCGCTTGCGAAGGTCTTCAATTTTTTCTTGTAAGTTCATTTTTATCCTTTCAACTTATGAAAAATATATATTTGTTATTAAAAAGAGATTTGAGTCAGATTTAATAGAAAATAAAAAATACCACAACTCTCATCTCCAAAGGAGCGAAAGCCGCGGTACCATCCTATTTTATCACTTAATTTAATTATTTAATTCACACAAAAGCCTACCTTTTAGACTATCACTCTAAATGATAGATTAAAAATAGCTTTCTTTAGTAAGGTGAACTTCAATTGCAATTCCATATTGTGGCTTTCAGTCGGTGACCACAATTCCCTCAAATTTCATAGACAATCTACTCTTCTTACATCTATGCTTAATTTTATCACTTTCATAAGATTTGTCAACTTTAAGAAAGTGTATTTTTTTATCTTGACAAAACAAAAAACGTATTTTATAATAAATATATATTTAAAACATGTTTATAAAACTTGTTTAGAAAGAAGGAATTTAATGAAAACATTTAAAAGCTTAGAAGATTTTGTCGGAACACACTTTATCTATACCTATGATAATGGTTGGGAATATGAACTTTACGTCAAAAACGACCATACCATTGATTACCGTATCCATGGCGGAATGGTCGCTGGCCGCTGGGTCAAAGACCAAGAAGTTTCATTAGTGATGTTAACCGAAGGGATTTATAAAATTACATGGACAGAACCTACTGGTACTGATGTTGCCTTAGATTTTCTTCCAAATGAAGGAAAATTACATGGCATGATTTTCTTCCCGAAATGGGTAGAAGAACACCCAGAAATCACTGTCTGCTTCCAAAATGATTTTATTGACTTAATGCATGAATCTCGCGAAAAATATGAAACTTATCCTAAATATTTAGTCCCAGAATTTGCAAAAATCACTTATGCTGCTGAAGCAGGTAAAGATAATGACGATGTCGTCGCACAAGCTCCTTACAAAGAAATGACAAATGATATTCGTAACGGAAAATACTTTGACCAAAATTATAAAATGATTAAGCATTAATTTTCAAGTCAAAAATAATAAAGAAGAGACAAATAATATTTAATTTGTCTCTTCTTTATTTGAGAAATCAATAGAATACCAGCTTATCAACATTAAATAATTATCAATTTAGATTTCCTTAAATTTCGTTATATATAATAGAATAGACAGTTTTTTAAAAATGAAGTTTAAATTCTACATCAAAAATTTACAATTTACTATTTTTTGTGTATCATGGAAATAAAGGAGAAAAAATATGAGCCATAGAGATAAATTATCTTATATTATACTTGGACTTTTAAAGACCGAACCATTAAGTGGTTATGACCTTAAGAAAAAGTTTGAAAGTGAAGTCGGTGAATTTTGGCAAGCCAACACAGGGCAAATTTATCCTTCACTTAGAGTATTATTAAACGATCAAGCCGTTACTTTTGATGTACACATTGTAGGTGAAAAGTTAGAGAAAAAAACCTATCAAATTACTCCAAAAGGAATCGAACTATTTAACGAGTGGTTAAAACACCCTGTTGACCGCTATCCAATTCAAAAAGATGAATTCATGCTCCGCCTTTATTTTCTTGATGACAAAAATGAAGAAAATCTCCAAAAACTAATTGAAGAAGAAAGTATTGTCCACCAGAAAAAACTGGAATATCTGATTAAACGTCAAAAAGACCTCTTTGGTGAAGATGAAAAAAATAAAAAAAGTGGCCACTATTTGGTTTTAGATTTTGCTATTCAAAGAGAAACTTTTAAAAAAGAATGGTTAGATTCTTTACTTAAAGATTTAAAATAAGAAAAACACTAATATTTTATGAATATTAGTGTTTTTTTATCCTTCAAAAATAATTATTTTATAAACCTTTTTATTTTTAGTTAAGGAAAAAAATTGTTAAAATAAAGTTAGCGCTTACAGAACAAGATTCCGGAATCTTTAAAATCACTATTGTTTAGGAGATATTTATGATTTCAGTGAAAAAACGTAGAGAAATTAAGGCTTTTTTGGTAACAGCATCTATAGGAATTGTTGTATTAGGAGGGCAACAAGTCTTAGCAGATGCAGCTAGTGAAATGGTCAATCCAAAAGATAAAGTGCTTGTAGGTTATTGGCACAATTGGAAAGCAACAGGAAAAGATGGTTATAAAGGAGGAAGTTCTGCTGACTTCAATCTTTCAAGTACACAAGAAGGCTACAATGTAATTAATGTTTCCTTTATGAAAACACCTGAAGGACAAACCCTTCCCACTTTCAAGCCTTATAACAAAACCGATACTGAATTCAGAGCCGAAATTTCAAAATTAAATGCCGAAGGTAAGAGCGTCTTAATCGCTTTAGGAGGAGCTGACGCTCATATTGAATTAAAGAAAAGTCAGGAAAGTGATTTTGTTAATGAAATCATTCGTCTTGTAGATACTTACGGCTTTGATGGATTAGATATTGATTTAGAACAGGCTGCAATTGAAGCAGCAGATAATCAAACTGTTATCCCATCCGCTTTAAAAAAAGTTAAAGACCATTATCGAAAAGATGGTAAAAACTTTATGATTACGATGGCTCCAGAATTTCCTTATTTAACAAGTTCAGGAAAATATGCACCATATATCAACAATTTAGATTCGTACTATGATTTCATCAATCCTCAATACTATAATCAAGGAGGAGATGGTTTCTGGGATAATGATTTAAATATGTGGATTTCTCAATCAAATGACGAAAAAAAAGAAGATTTTCTCTATGGTTTAACTCAACGTCTCGTAACAGGAACAGATGGGTTTATTAAAATCCCAGCCAGTAAATTCGTTATTGGTCTACCATCTAATAATGACGCTGCTGCAACAGGTTATGTGAAAGACCCCAATGCCGTAAAAAATGCATTGAATCGCTTAAAAGCTTCTGGTAACGAAATAAAAGGTTTAATGACTTGGTCAGTAAATTGGGATGCTGGAACCAATTCAAATGGCGAAAAATATAATAATACTTTTGTAAATACATACGCCCCAATGCTCTTTAACAATCAACCGATTGAAGATACTGAAAAACCAACCTTGCCCACAATTTCAATTAGTAATGTGACTGCTTCTACTGCCACGATTCAAGGAAAATCTACAGACAATGTTCGCATTGATCACTATGAAATTAAGATTGGTACTCAATCATTTAAAAGTACTTCCGGCTTACAAGATGTGACTGGATTATCCAAAAAAACTGAATACAATGTTGAAATTGTAGCAGTTGACCCTTCAGGTAATCGTTCTGATACGGCCAGAGCTACATTTATGACACTGGACACATCAGCGGAAAATAATACTTGGCAAAAGGATAAAGTTTATGTTCAAGGTGATCGTGTTACTTTTAATGGAGTAAATTATGAAGCAAAATGGTGGAATACTGGCCAACAACCTGACCAATCAGGAGATTTTGGTCCATGGAAAAAGCTATAAATAGGAGAGGAATAAATTTATGAAAAAACTACTTACTGGTTTATTAGTTGCTGCAGGTCTACTCAGTGTCTCCCTTTTAATTAAAACAGATACTGTATCAGCTCATGGTTATGTTCAATCACCACCAGCCAGAGGCTATCAAGGACAATTAGATTCTCAAAGTTTAGGGTGGACCGCCGCTTTTAACATTTATGGAAATGTTATTAGTAACCCACAATCTTTAGAAGCACCTAAAGGCTTCCCGGTGTCTGGTCCCGCTGATGGTCGGATTGCTTCTGCAAATGGAGGCTTAGGGCAAATAGGCGACTTTGTTCTAGATAATCAAACTAGTTCACGCTGGAAAAAAACATCTATTAGTACAGGTTCTAACATCTTCACTTGGAAATACACTGCACCTCATAAAACAACTAAGTGGCACTACTATATGACCAAAACAGGTTGGGACCAAAATGCACCTTTAAAACGTTCAGAATTAGAACTTATAGGGACAATCAATCACGATGGGTCTCCTGCAACAAATAATCTCTCACATACGATTAACATTCCAACTGATCGCTCTGGATATCACATTGTTTTGGCTGTCTGGGATGTAGCTGATACTTCTAATGCCTTTTATAATGTAATTGATGTCAACGTCAATAATAAAAACTCTAGTTCACAAGTCTTTGGACCCTTCTTGTAAACAAAAAAAAGTCAGAGCATGCTCTGGCTTTTTTATTTTGACTTTATACGCCCCAAACTGATTCTAAAACATTAGTTTGTTCACGACCAGGACCTACTGAGAAAGTCGAGATACGTACGCCAACTAGTTCACCAACCCGACGAACATAGTTACGAGCAGCTTCTGGTAACTCTTCTAAAGTTCGGCATGAAGTAATATCTTCAGACCATCCTGGCAATTCTTCATAGATTGGTTTGCAATCTGCTAATTCCTTAAGTGATGCTGGATAATGAGTAATTTGTTCACCATTACTACGTTCGTAAGCAACACAAATTTTTACTGTTTCAAGTCCTGAGAGAACGTCAATTGAATTCAAGCTAAGATTTGTCAAGCCAGAAACACGTTTTGCATGACGCATTACGACTGAGTCAAACCAACCAACACGACGTGGACGTCCTGTTGTTGTTCCATATTCATGTCCTACTTCACGAATTTGATGTCCAACTTCATCAAAAAGTTCTGTTGGGAATGGACCATCACCCACACGTGAAGTATAGGCTTTACAAACACCAACAACTTTTGAAATTTTTGATGGACCCACACCAGAGCCAATTGTTACCCCACCAGCTACTGGGTTTGATGAAGTTACAAATGGATATGTTCCTTGGTCAATATCAAGCATTACCCCTTGCGCTCCTTCAAAAAGGACACGTTTTCCTGCATCAAGGGCATCATTCAAGATAACTGAAGTATCTGTCACATATTTTTTAAGTTGTTGACCGTATTCATAGTATTCTTCAAATATTTCTTCAAATTCGATTGGTTCTGAATCATACATTTTTACAAATTCACGGTTTTTAGCTTCAAGGTTTGTACGTAAACGTTCCTCAAAGATTTCTTTGTCAAGTAAGTCTGCAACACGAATTCCGACACGAGCTGCTTTATCCATATAGGCTGGACCAATCCCTTTAATGGTTGTCCCAATCTTCTTATCGCCTTTGGCTTCTTCTTGAAGGAAGTCTAATTTTTTATGGTAAGGCAAGATAACATGTGCACGGTCTGAAATACGTAAACTCTCTGCAGAAACTCCATTTTCAGCGAGATAAGCGATTTCTTCAATCAGTGATTTTGGGTTAACAACGACACCATTCCCAATAACGGAAATCTTTTCAGGGAAGAAAATTCCTGATGGAATAAGGTGAAGTTTGAACTTTTTGCCGTCGATGACGATGGTATGACCTGCATTGTCTCCCCCTTGATAACGGGCAATAACTTCTGCATTTGAGCTTAGGAAATCTGTAATTTTACCTTTTCCTTCGTCTCCCCATTGCGTTCCGACAACTACTACTGATGGCATAATATTCTCCTTTTGGATAGTTTTGACTATCCACTTTTCTTAAAATATTTTGCACGCTCCAAGTTCGCTTGGCTGGCATTTCTAAAAAACTTCTTCAACTTTTGAACTAATTTATCAAAAGTAAAAGATAAATCATTTCTTGAAAGCTCCTATCGCACTATTTTTTATTTTATCAAAAAACATCAAGATTTACTTAAAAAATCCTGATGCTTTTGATTAAATCTAAATTATCGTTCGGAAATACGGAACTTTTTTAATCTTTAAATTATGTTTTACAAAAAACTGAGAATTTTGGAGACTGTTCCACTTTCTAGTAAAACCATTATTCCAAGTATTATATAAACAAAAGCAAGAATCCAACGACTGTATTTTTCTAAAACGTCATGAAGGTGAGGAATTTTTGCAATTGTTTTTTCAAGAAGCCCTAAAATTAATATGTTTAAGGCAAAAATTATTATTGATAATAGCAAATTATTAGCTGACAATGTCATAAAAAATGGAGTAAACAAAGCAATATTATCCGCTCCACAACTCGCAAAAGAAATGATAATAACAGTTCCAAGCAAGCTTTTATTTTTCCTTTTTTGTAGCAATTCATCTAATTCTTCATCGTCATCATCATCCCCAAAGAATAAATATTTTATTCCTAGTCCTAAAGGAATCAGGCCCAGTAAACCCAAAATCCACTCTTCTGGAACAAGTTTTAGGATGACCGCAAAAAATAAACTGACCACTACAAGTGCAAAAGAACCAATTATTTGTCCCAAAGTAATAGATAAATGACTTTTTTTATCAAAACGAACATATAATATTGCTAGTAATATAAGTAAATCTAGGGCTGTTGCCCAGTAGATAACCGTTGAATTTATTATAACTGAAAACATATTAACCATTTTCTAACCTCTCAAAGCTATTGAGGATGAGCTTTTTCATTATTTTACTAAATAAAAAGCTATAAGCAACGGATTTAAGATTGACAACTTTAAATGCTTTGAACAATTTCCATGGATATTTATTATTTTTGTTACAACTTGTAAGTTTCGATTCTTTAAATTTTAGAAAACGAATAAAAGACAGGACAATATTCTTCAGTTAAGAGCTAGCAAAATATCCATTATACAATTATTATCAATTATATGACATTTGAGTTATCAATTTAGTGAAAGAAGCGAGATATTTTTTTCTTCAACTACTTTTAATTGACCATTTTCCAATTTTACAATACAGCTATGTTGATAATTTGATTCATCACCAAATATAACGGTAGCTTTCTGTCCATCAGCTAAGATGATGATGTCGCCTTTTTTCATGTTCTAAATTCTTTCTATTTTATAAAAATGGATTTTATCCAGTTGGATGATAGATTACATTTATCTTGAGATTATAGTTTGCACCCTAATACAAGTTTTAATATTTTAGCAAAATAAGCTATATTTTTTCGAATTATTAGTGCTAATTGTCTTAGAAAACTTTATTTTCTCAATCATTTATCGGAAATGCATCCATAGATTTTAGAGAACGAGCAACTGGGACAATTCTTTTACTTTTTTGTTGACTTTTAAAACCTAGAGTAATTTCAGAATTATCGTTAGGCAGCTTCTTAGCAATTTTAGAAACTATTTTTTGCAGGACTATAATTTTACTTTGTGCATAAGAATCCCCCATTTGTGAATCTATATTTATATTAAATAGCCTTTTTGAATCTCTTTCTTTTTTTGGATAAACTTCAATCATATCTCCTTTAGAAATATCTGCATTTGTCACATTATGAACGACTTTATAGCTCCATTCATAATTATCAAAAGTAAGCTTCGAATCCCCTTTAACAGCAAGTTCTGATTTTAAATCTGAAATTACTGAATCGTACTTGCTATTTTTATTCTTTGAGCATGACGATAGTGTTAATATTACAAGAAAAGTAAGACCCCATAAGATAATTTTTTCATAACTACTCCTAGTTGTTAAACTCTTATTCCATATCAATTTGTTTTTTTATTTTGTGATTGAAAAATTATGAATCATGAGGATATGTCCAATTTTTAGTGGTTGAATTATAATATGTTCTTGCCTCATTTATTATATTATCAAAAGTAGGAAGTCCTAATCCTCCATTTTCATAATGAGCTTCAGTATAAGCTCTTAAATGTTCAGGGAGTATTTCTTTTACTTTGTTTTCAATCGTTTCTGTACACTGCTTATAATCGCTATCATATTTTTCTTGAAACTGACTGTCACTATAACTTATTTTTGGTTCAGCATACATGGTAATGATATCTCGCAACATTTGTCTATGCCAAGCCTCTTTCTCAAGTTCAATAGATTTATATCCTTCTTCAAGTTTCTCCTGATCTTCTTGTGATAATTTTGATGAATCCTTGTAATCAATTGAAGAACCAGTATCTGTAGACTCCCTTTCTTTTTTGGAAGATTGAGAAGTGCTACTAGCAAAACTTGCTTGTGAACTCTTTGGACTGGGATAGAAAAAGATCGTTAATAAAATTCCTATCGCAAATATTAAAAGACTCACAATAACAGTTCCTAAAACAAGCACTATTTTTTTATTAGAGTTTGGAACACTAGACTCCTCGCGTACCAAGCCTAGTGAAAGAGCCTTTTCATAGTCTTCTTCATTAGGCTCACGCCCATTTACATTTTTAAAGGATTTCTCCCACTCCTTTTTTCTAATCATTTTCTACTCCAAATTTTCATAATTTATATAAAATCATTCTCTTTTAAAGAACATTTTTATGTCGCTTAACAATATAAGTCCGAAAAATTTCTAATTTTTTTCTCAGGATGGATATTTTGTTTTACAGTATATGAGTCCAATTCAATTTTTATTACTCCAACTCGCTCTAACATTTTTTCTGGCATGGGGTCGTATTCTTTTCCTTTTGCTGCATGCTCCATTAAAAGCTCCAATGCCACCCTCTTTTCGTCCAAATTTTCTATCATTTCTGCTTTTCCAAAACCAATCAAACTTTGATAAGCATAAGAATAAGTTGAAGCATTTTTATTTCCTTCAATTAGCTTATGATGACTATCCATTTCGATAGCAACTAAAGGATTTTTTTCTAGCATTGATACTTTCTTTCCTTCTTTTGCTCCATGAACATATAGTGTTAGTTGATTATTATTATCCCAAGAATAGCCGAAATTTACTGGTACTACATAGGGGTAAATTTCTCCATTTATGGCCAGACGAACGACTTGTACTTCTTCAACTAGTTTTTTAATTAGCTCAATATCTGTAACCTGTCTTTTGGCTCTTCTCATATCCATTGTTATTATCCTTTACTTCTGTATTTGTTCAATTAATTTATATTAAGTTTTTACATATGATTATTTTAAAATACCATTCTCAGGGCTTACTTATCCAACGAATCCATTCGGGCAAAGCTTCTTTTTTAGGCTTGTAACCTTTCTTAAACATCGTATAAAAATATTCTTTATTAAGACGTTCAAATCTATCTAAAAATGATTCATCTCCATTTTCATTTTTACGAACTGCATTGATAAAAGCAGTTAAAATAATCGCTATGACTAGTCCTATATAAATTAATATAAAAAAAGCAATAAATATTAATATTGGCCCAAGTGGTACAGTTCGCATAATTCACATTCTTTCTTTTAATAATTGGTTTCAGGATACATAAATTTACAAATACAAATAATTTTTATAGTTTATTATCAAAACACCAGTTAAATTTAATGGCCCAAGTTCCATTTTACAATCTCACTAACTAAGCGTTTGAGTTCATTGGTGTCAACATCATAAGGGACTTTTATGGTCCCTTTACTGCATTCGTATTGTTCTTTAAGAGACGCACTATTATTTTCAATGAAGTTTGGTTTGGGATAAATTCCTAAGTGCTTTTTTTGAGGACTTGCATAAATAAGGACATTCTTATCCTTAAACCATGCAGGCATTCCGTAGGAAATACGTTCTTGTACTTCAGAAAAGACCAATTTTACAGTTTCTCTGACAATGTTCATTAACTTATCATTTTTAAAATAATCTTCAAATTCCATAGCAGGCCTCTCTCATCTTCATTATCATTTTTTTGTTGTTTTTATTAATAATATGTTCAAAAAAAAATTTATTTACTGCTATTAGTTTATCAAAATCCTTTATTCTTAACAAACACTTTTAAGATTTCTCAAACATCAAAGGAAAATCTGAGGTTTTTTCTTGCTTTTATATCATTTATTGATTGACAATTTTTGTGCTCTATTGAGGTCAGTTGGGGTCTTGTGGTACAATAGACTCATGGATAAAATTATCAAATCAATCTCAAAAAATGGGCATTTCAGAGCTTTTGCTTTGGATTCAACCCTAACTGTGAAAGAAGCACAGGAACGCCATCAAACATGGCCAACTTCGACGGTTGCCTTAGGTCGTACATTGATTGCTGGACAAATTTTAGGAGCTAATGAAAAAGGTGATACTAAAATTACAGTTAAAGTTCTGGGTGATGGAGCAATGGGGCCAATCATCGCAGTCGCTGACAGCCGCGGCCATGTCAAAGGTTATGTCAAAAATCGTGAACTCGACTATAAAAAAGCTTCAACTGGTGAAGTGTTAGTTGCTCCTTTTGTTGGTAATGGCTTTTTAGTTGTGGTCAAAGACATGGGACTTAAACAACCTTATAGTGGTCAAGTTGATTTAATTACTGGTGAAATTGGCGAAGACTTAGCTTGGTATTTTTTAAGTTCAGAACAAACTCCTTCTTCTGTTGGTGTGAATGTTTTGCTTAATGAAGACTCAGATACAGTCAAAATTGCTGGTGGATTTATGTTGCAAGCTTTGCCAGATGCTACTGACGAAGAAATTACCGAAATTGAACATAATATTAAAAGTATGCCTTCAATTGCAACAATGCTGACCAGTGAAGAACCATTAAAAACGATGTTAGACAATATTTATGGCGATATGGAATACAAAAATCTTGGCGAATTTCCTTTGGAATTCAAATGTGATTGTAGTAAGGAACGTTTCCTTGAAGGCATTAAATCTCTAGGAAGAGAACCAATTGAGGAAATGATAGCCGAGGATCACGGTGCTGAAATTATTTGTCAATTCTGTGAAAACAAATATGAGTATTCTGAAGATGAATTAAAAGCACTCCTTAAGTAAAATAACTAATTATTTTACTGACAGAAATTCTGTCAGTAAATAGAATTGAGAAAAATGACTGTAAAACTTTTTATTGCTTCTACATTAGACGGCTATATTGCCACCAAAGAAGAAAGTCTCCAATGGCTTTTTGATGTTGAGGGTGAGGGTGATAACGGCTATGGTGCTTTTTATAGTGATATTGATACAATCATTATGGGTAAAAAGACTTATGATTGGTTAGAAAAAGAGCAAGCCGGTCAGTGGCCTTATTCTGACAAAACTTCTTATATTTTAACTCATCAAAAAATTTCTTCTACTGACAGTATCGTTTTTATTGACAAAGAAAAACTGACAGAGCTGTCAGTAAATTTTGCGGATACTGACAAAAATATCTGGGTTGTTGGCGGCGGAGAAGTCATCAAACTTTTTCTTGAAAATCATTGGGTTGATGAATTACAAGTTACCATTGCCCCAGTTTTACTAGGAGACGGAATTTCACTTTTTCCGTCAGGAAATTACAAAGAGAAACTTCAACTGATTGACACAAAAACTTACGGACAATTTGTTGAATTACATTATTTAGTAAAAAAATAGATACTGACGATTTTGTCAGTATTTTTTGTCAGTAAAACTTACTGACAGAATTCACCGACAGATCTGTCAGTAACTTTTTAAGCCTTAAAACCTTGTGAAATCTCAAAAAATTGCTATAATATTCTTTATGACTATGGACAAAATTTACAACGAATCGTGGAAAATTGGCGATATCGAAATAAAAAATAAAATTGTGTTAGCACCAATGGCCGGAATTACGAATAAAGCTTTTCTGACTACTGCTAAAGAATTTGGAGCTGGACTTGTTGTAACTGAAATGATTTCTGATAAAGGAATTGAACATCGCAACAAAAAGACTTTGGAAATGATGGATTTTGAAGGGGTCCCTCATCCACTCTCAATGCAAATTTTTGGGGGTGAAGTAGATACTCTGGTTGAAGCAGCCAAATTTGTTGAAGCAAATACTGTTGCTGATATTATTGATATCAATATGGGTTGCCCAGTACCCAAAGTAACTAAAAACGAAGCCGGTTCTCGTCTTTTGCTTGATCCTGATAAAGTTTATGATGTGGTCTCTGCTGTTTCTAAAGCTATTTCAAGACCATTAACAGTGAAAATCCGAATTGGTTGGGATGATGACCACCTTTTTGCAGTTGAAAATGCTAAAGCAATTGAAGCGGGAGGCGGAGCGGCTGTTTCTATGCATGCACGAACCAAAGCACAAGCTTATACAGGAAATGCTCAAGAAAATTGGCACTGGCTCAAAAAATTGACCGAAAATGTCAATATTCCGGTCATCGGAAATGGCGATGTCAAGACTCCTGAAGACGCGAAACGCATGATTGATGAAACAGGCGTCACTGCGGTCATGATGGGAAGAGCAGCCCTTGGAAACCCTTGGATTCTTCATCGTACCGAGCATTATCTACGAACAGGTGAACTATTGCCTGAACCAACAGTTGCGGAAAAAATGGAAATTGCAAAACTTCACTTGGCACGTCTGGTTGAATTAAAAGGTGATAATCTTGCTAGCCGAGAATTTCGTCAGCACGCAGCATATTACCTAAAAGGAGCTTCTCGTGCAGCAAAAGTAAAAGTTGCTGTCAATCAAGCAGAATCACAAGCAGAAATTATCACTATTCTCGATAATTTTGTGAATGGAATCAAATAAAACGATATGAAATCTGGAAATTTCCAGGTTTTTTAGTTATAATAAATATAGAGATAAATATTCAAACAATTCCGAAAATAGAAAGGGTTTTCTATATGCGTACAACAAAAGCCACTGAAGAAATCGAAAAAGCTATTATTCACCTGAAGAAAGCAAAACGAGAAATTAGTAATTATACTTTTGAATACAATGTTCAAAACTTGATTCAGTTAGATAAGACAATTAAGCAGTTGGAAAATATCAAAACTGGAATCAATGCAGATAGTTTTTCTGTTGAAGGAGTCAAATCTACCGGTGAAATTGAAGGCGCACGTCTTTCAAGATAATTAATTTCACTGACAAAAATAAAAAATAGCTCAAGAGAGCTATTTTTTTCCTTTTTTAGCCACTTTATAACGACTGCGTGGATAAGTGAAATCACCAATGACTTCATGAACATTTATAATTGATGTGAAAGCATTCGGGTCAAGAATAGACAAAATTTGTTTTACTTCTTGAATTTCTCCAGGGTTTAAAACAACATATAAAATTTCTTTAGAATTTCCTGAGTAAGCCCCTTCTCCATGTAAATAAGTCGCGCTACGACCGATTTCTTCAATTATTGCTTTAGCAATTTCAGCATGATTATTCGTGATAATAAGCATTCCTCGAACCGTATAACCACCAGATTGAACCACATTAATTACTTGTGCTGCCACAAAACTTGCAATCAAAGTGTACATCATATGGCGTAAATCAATATAGCTTAATGAAAGTAACATCACACAAGCATCAAAGATAAAGAAAGTTCGCCCAACAGCGACCCCAGCCTTAATCTGCAAAAGCTTGGCAATAATATCGGCCCCACCAGTCGTTCCACCAAAACGGAAAACTAAACCAATTCCTGTTCCGGCAAATACACCAGCGAGCAAAGCAGCGATTAAATAATCATGTCCAACATTAATTGCGACTGGAATCCGTTGGAAAATCCACATCCAGATTGAAAGACTCACGATTCCCCAAATTGTATAAACAAAGGTTCGGCGCCCAAGAAAGCGATAGCCAAGAATTAAAAGTGGAATATTTAAGATAAGCTGGGTGTAGGAAGGGTCAATATTCAATAAAGCATAACCAATCAATGAAAGCCCAGCGACTCCACCTTCAGCCAAGTGGTTCCCCATGTTGAACTCAACAAAACCAAAGGCATAGATTGCTGTACCAATTGTAACAGCAAGAAGTTGCAAAAAATGCACCTTAGATAATTTTTTCATAATATTCCTCAAAAATTTCGATGAAATATCCTTGCCGAGGGCAAGGATGTTTAAATCTATTGTAGTTTAAATTTAGAATTTAGTCAACTTTTGAAAACTTCTCCCTTTTTAACTTAAGTATCTTAAAAAAAATAGCCCAATGAGCTATTTTATTTTTTTAAATCTTTAAATCTACCCCGTTTAGGAGCGAAATCTCCCACAACTTCATGAACATTGATGACTGAAGCGAAGGCATTCGGGTCAATTACCGATAGAATTTGTTTTACTTCTTGTATTTCACTTGGGTTAAGAACAACGTAAAGCACTTCTTTTTCAGTTCCTGAATAGGCTCCTTCACCGTGTAAATATGTTGCGCTTCGGCCAATTTCTTCAATAATTGTTTTAGCAACTTCTACATGATGATTTGTGATAATAAGCATTCCCCGAACTGTATAACCGCCATTTTGAATCAAATTAATCATTTGCATTGAAATAAAGCTGGCAATCAAAGTATACATCATATGTTTAAGGTCAACATAACTTAAAGATAGAGCCAAGATACAAGAGTCAAAGATAAAAAGCATTCGCCCAACAGGAATTCCTTTTTTTATTTGAAATAACTTAGCAAGAATATCTGTCCCACCTGTTGTTCCACCAAAGCGAAAGACTAATCCGATTCCTGAACCTGAAAAGACTCCGGCGAGTAAAGCGGCTATTAGAGTATCATTTCCAATATTAATTGTAAAACTGACCCTTTGGAAAATCCAAATCCAAACAGCTAAACTCACAATTCCCCAAATTGTATAAATAAAGGTTCTTCTTCCTAAAAAACGATAACCTATCATCAAAAGAGGAATATTGATTAAAAGTTGAACATAAGAAGGGTCAATATGCCATAAAGCATAAGAAATCAAAGAAAGTCCGGCGACCCCTCCTTGAGCTAAGTGATTCGCCATATTAAAGGCGACAAAGCCAAAAGCATAAATTCCAGTACCAATTGCGATGGCAAGCAAGTACAAAAAATGTACTCGTGCAAATCTTTTCATTTTATTTCCTCCTTTATTTTTTCAGATAATAAGGGGAGAAAGTCCTCCTTTTGGCTTTCTCCCTTTTATCTTTCTTTTTTCAATGTAAAACCTAAGCAGTTAATCTTCTACTTCTGCAAATTTTCCAAGCACTCGAACATTCTCCGATATTGATACAAAAGCATGTTCGTCATATTTTTGAATAATATCCTTGAATTCCTGATATTCATACATTGTAATGACAGTCATGAGGACGGTCTGACTGGTATGTGTATAGCCACCTTCCGCGTCATGTAAAATGGTTACTCCATGTTTAAAACGATTCACTAATTTCTTTGTCAGTAATTCTGGATTTTTAGTTACAATCATTACTTGAAGACGTTTTTGTCTTGTAAAGATTGCATCTTGAACACGAGAGTTAACGAAAATAGCAATTAAACTATAGAGCATGTATTCCCAGCCAAAAAGAACTCCGGCTGTAAAAATAATCACACCATTGACCAGAAATGCCAAAGTTCCAACACTTCTTCCTGTTTTCTTACGCATATAGAGGCTGACGATATCAGTCCCTCCAGAAGAAATCCCAGATTTCATTGCATTCCCAACACCAAATCCCATAATTGCCCCACCAAAGACAGCATTAATAACTGGCTCATGTGTTAAGGGCGTCACTGGAATAAAATGGATGAAAACTGAACTCATAACAACTGTAATCACTGTATAAACGGTGAACTGTTTGCCTATTCCTCGCCAAGCAAGAATGAAAAGTGGCGCATTTACTAATATCAAAGAAGCAGAAATAGGTAAGATATTATGACCACTTATTCTGGCTACTAATTCAGTAACAACCTGAGCTGCCCCCGTCGCACCAGAAGCATACACATGTCCTGGCTGATAGAAAAAGTTCAATGCGAATGATGAGAAGACAGCATAAACAACTGCTGCCGAAAATTTATTTGCCATTTTTTCAGCGCCAATAGATTTTAAAACTTGATAAAGTCCAATTCTATCTAGAAGGGCGCCGAGAATTTTATTGATCTTTGTTTGCAAGTTTAATACTCAATTCTTCCAGTTGTTTTTCAGCAACTATGGATGGAGCCTGTGTCATTGGGTCAGAGGCTTTGTTATTTTTAGGGAAAGCAATTACTTCACGGATATTGTCTTTTCCAGCAAGCAACATTACGAAACGGTCAAGACCGAGTGCCAAACCGCCATGTGGTGGGAAACCATAATCAAGTGCTTCAAGCAAGAAACCAAATTGTTCGTTTGCATCTTCTAATTTAAAGCCAAGAGCGCTCAACATTTCTTCTTGAAGTTGGCGGGTATTAATTCTTAATGACCCTCCACCAAGTTCATAACCATTTAAAACAATATCATAAGCATGGGCACGAACTTTTTTCAAATCAGAATCTTTGCTATGTCCGTCAGCAGATAAAAAGGCTTGTGTTTCTTTCGTTGGTAAAGTAAACGGATGATGAGCAGACATATAACGTTCTTCTTCATCTGACCACTCAAACATAGGCCAATCAATGACCCAAAGGAAATTGAACTGACGGAAATCAATCAATCCTTGTTGTTTACCAATCGTTAAACGAAGCGCACCAAGAGCTGAATTTGCTACATCAAGACTGTCAGCAACGAAGAGTACCAAGTCATTGTCAGTCAATTTCAATTCATTAACAAAGCTGTCAGTAGATTCTGCTAAGAATTTAGAAACGCCACCAGTAAATTCACCTTTTTCAAATTTAACCCAAGCAAGGCCTTTAGCCCCATTTTGTTTGGCTTGTTCTGTCAATTTATCAATTGACTTACGAGAATATTTGTCAGCAGCATCTTTGACAACAATCGCTTTAACAACTTCTGCTTCTTGGAAAACTTTGAAATCAATTGTTTTAGCAAGTGCTGACAAGTCTGTCAGTAACAATTCAAAACGAGTATCAGGTTTGTCAGAACCATAAAAGTTCATGGCATCATCATATTTCATACGTGGGAAAGGTAAAGTGACATCAATTCCTTTCACATCGTTCATGACTTTAGCAATTAACTCTTCTGTCAAATCTTGAATTTCTTCTTCTGACAAAAATGATGTTTCTAAATCGACTTGTGTGAATTCTGGCTGACGGTCACCACGTAAATCTTCATCACGGAAACATTTAACAATTTGATAATAACGATCAAGCCCAGCAGTCATTAAAAGCTGTTTCATTAATTGTGGTGATTGTGGAAGAGCATAAAATTCACCTTTATTAACACGAGATGGAACAAGATAATCACGCGCTCCTTCTGGTGTTGATTTATTTAAAAATGGTGTTTCAACATCAATGAATCCTGCTCCATCCAAATATTCACGAATTGAACGAGTCGTCGCATGACGCATTGTGATATTTTTAAGCATTTCTGGACGACGTAAATCAAGGTAACGATATTTCAAACGAGTATCATCAAGAACTTCAACATCATCTTTAATTTCAAAAGGTGTTGTTTTAGAAGTAGACAAAATTTCAATGGCAGTCGCTTCAATTTCAATACCACCAGTTTTAATTTTGTCATTCTTGCTTGCGCGCTCAACAACTTTACCTGTCACTTCAAGAACAAATTCATTGCGTGCTTTATCAGCCGCTTCTGCCACATCAGCCGCTGCTGTTTCAGGATTGACAACGATTTGGACAATCCCTTCTCGGTCACGTAAATCAATGAAAATTAATCCACCAAGATTACGGCGTTTGGCTACCCAGCCTTTAACCGTAATCGTTTGATTTAAGTATTCTTCTGTAATATTTCCCGCGTAATTTGTACGTTTCATATAAATGTAAATTTTACTCTTCTAGTACACAAAGTAAAATTTTACTCCTCTTTCTTTTTATTATCTATAGTTTTGTTTTTCAGGTATGACACCACGAACACCACCGGTTGGATTTTTTACATCTCCCTGATGCCGCGGTATTAGATGAACATGACAATGAAAAACAGTTTGTCCAGCTGCTTTACCAACATTAATGCCAATATTGTAGGCCTCGGCATGAAATTTCTCAGTTAAATTATCTTTTGATAAGTCTAAAAGTTCTTCAATTGCTTTTCTTTCAGCTTTGGTCATCTCAAAATATGAAGACACATGTCTTTTAGGTGTAATCAACATATGACCTTCACTGACTGGATAGGCATCATAAAATGCCTGTGCCAATTCATTTTCAAAGATTGTATCTTTCATCTGACAAAATGGACAATCCGTCATCAATTCACCCCTTCTTTAAGTCACTTAAAGTTCTTCATCCGCATAAATCTCTTCAAAAATCGGTGCAAATGATTTATGAACAGCTTTAAGTGTTGTTTCTACTTGTTTACGTGTTTGATTATGTTTCACTTTGATTTGACCTGTGCGAATCTCATCTTCTCCAAGTGTAATAATCAACTCAGCACCCAATTTTTCAGCCGTTTTAAATTGCGCTCCTAGTTTTCGATTTGAGAAATCACGTTCGACTTTAAAGGCCTGTTCACGTAGGCTTTCAGCTAATTTTGTTGCTTCAAGATTTGCTTTTTCGCCCATTACAGCAATATAAACATCCAAAGTTTCTTCAGGAATGAAATTAATTTCTTGTTTTTGAGCAATCATCAAAAGTCTTTCAATTCCTAAACCAAAACCAAAGGCAGGAGTTGCTGGTCCGTCGAAATATTCAACTAACCCATCATAACGTCCACCACCACATACAGTCAAATCTTTACCATCAAAATCGACAATAAATTCAAAAATTGTATCATTATAATAATCTAAACCACGAACCATATTTGGGTCAATAGTGTACTCAATATGTAAAGCTTCAAGTAAGGCTTTCACTTCTTCAAAATAAGCCTTTGAAGCTTCATTGAGATAGTCTAAAATAGCTGGAGCATTTTTAACAATTGCGATGTCTTCTGCTTCTTTACTATCCAAAACGCGTAAAGGATTTTCATTGAGACGACGACGGCTATCTTCTGAAAGTTGATTCTCAAAAGGAGTCAAATAATCAATCAATGCTTGACGGTAAGCCATGCGACTTTCCATATCTCCAAGTGTATTTAGAGCTAGTTTAAGACCAGTAATTCCTAACTGGCGGAAAAGTGTGTCAGCCATTGCAATAATTTCTACATCAACTGCTGGATTTTTCACTCCTAAACACTCTACACCAAATTGATGAAATTGACGTAAACGTCCTGATTGTGGACGTTCATAACGAAACATTGGTGCGTCATACCATAGCTTCACTGGTTTTACTACTTCAGGGGCATAGAGTTTATTCTCAATATAAGCCCGAACAGCTGAGGCAGTTCCTTCTGGACGAAGCGCAATATGACGTCCCCCTTTATCCTCAAAATCATACATTTCTTTGGTAACAATATCACTTGTTTCACCTGTTGCACGACTAAAAAGTTCATAGCTTTCAAACATCGGTGTCCGAATTTCTTTGAAATTATAATCATTGAAAACGCCACGAGCAATTTCTTCAATGTACTGCCATTTTGCAGTTTCAGCAGGCAGTAAATCTGCTGTTCCTTTTGGTTTTTGAAGTTTCATTTTTTTCCTTTCGGTTAACTGGGAGTAAAAATCTTTATGATTATTCATTGGGTTTGAGCATTCATTCCAAAGATACCGTTTACATAAGAAAGCACCCTAAAGCTTCTCGCTCTAGGGTGCATCATTGCACGGTACCACCTAAATTTGCTCCTAGAAAATCAGAGCCTCAGATTGATTATAACGTTATCACCGATAAACACTGTCACAAACCCTATGAGCTTTCACCAACACTCACTCTCTTTTCTATTATTGTAACGCAAAAAGTGAGCCAAAGCAAGCAACTTTTGTAGGATTTAGAAAATATTTTAACTTCTATGATTCTTCTAAATTAAGAACATGGCGATTATAATATTTTTGAGCAAAATCACGACTAATAGGAACTTCTAAAAAGTCAAATAAGGCAATCACTCTAAGCATTTCTTTTTGACCTTCTATTTTTCCATTCCTATAATCTAAATAAGCCCAAGCAAAGCGATAAAGTCCTTGGACATGTGTATCAAGTGCTTCTGCATAGTGATGAACCATTGATAATAAGGCACTTGCTTTTTGGGTTTCCCCTCTACTTATGAGTGTCATAGCACATC
Organism: Lactococcus sp. S47; assembly: GCF_016517475.1. NCBI lineage: Bacteria > Bacillati > Bacillota > Bacilli > Lactobacillales > Streptococcaceae > Lactococcus > Lactococcus sp. S47. The sequence continues at coordinate 162,578 of NZ_JACVUB010000005.1, read as the reverse complement.
GCCCGGCAGTCTGTACAATACGACGTCGATAAATTAATTTTCCTTTATATTCTTTCTCGTGTAAATTAATATCTGATATTATTGCATAAACTAAAGAGTAAGGGAGTTGCCAAGCATTTAAAGCCAAAATTCCTAAACTATATTCAAGCCAAAGCTCGATTCCAAATAAAAAATCACCAATTTCTGTTACTTCTTCATCATTTAATATTTGATGACAAGCTTTAGCAGTTAATTCTAAGACACGGTAATCAGTGTATTGTCTGGTCAATCTTTCTTGCGAATGCAATTCAAGCCACTCATTATTATAGTTCAAAGTTTCAAAATTTTCTTCAAGGATCTTAACTTTTATTTCTTGATTATTCGCATATTTGTGTGCTTCATTTTGAATCATTTCTGCTTCCGCAAATTCTTCTCTTAACTGTATCCTATCCAACCAGTTGATATAATGAACAAAATAATCATCCTTACTTCCATTGATAATATAAGAAAAATCCTCTTCCGGAATATGCATGAGCCCAAGCATTGCATCAATCACATCATACGGTAGCAAAATTTTTCCACTTTCAAATAGGCTCAAACGAACAGGATTTACACCAACTGGAATAAAAAAATCATCACGATAGCCTTGCTGGTAGCGAATGATATGAAACTTTTCCCCATAAACTTCATCAACTCGACTTTCTCCAGATAAATACATAAAGTCACTCAAAGTATAACCCATAAATTTTAAAAGTTCAGCCAACCTCTCAAAAGAAATATTTGAAGTCCCATTTTCAAGCCTAACAATTCCATTTTTAGACATAATTGATTCTAAATCTTTATACTTAAAACCTGCCAACTGCCGTAACTCTTTGAAACAACTACCATATTTTTGTGACTTTTGTTTCATCTAATTATCCTTCTTTTAATAATATGGCTTTATTATATAACTATTTGTTTGCGCTTTCAAGTCCTGAATCAGTTTTTTAAGATATAAAAAGACCCTGAAGAGGGTCTTCTACTTTCGATTCAATGTCAGTCCGACTTTTTTATCTTGGATACCAATTTAGCGATTAGAAAAACTATCCCTGCCATAAATACTATTAATCCAAGAAATACTATAGTCATTACAAACATATTCAGTTCCTCCTTATCATAAAAGATAACCTAGTCCTATTGATGTAATACCACCGAAGACCATAAGGCTTAAAAAGCAAAGCGTGGCAAATAGAAGATAGATTAGATTTAAATCGTTATTTTTTTCTTTTATATAAAAGTAAAGATAGAAGATAAAGGAAAAAGTGGGAATTCCTAGTAAGAGCAAAACAGGCACCAACCAATCAACCGGACTTATCTTACTTAACATCTTACCGATAAGTTCAAAAGACTTATTCATAAAACTAATCTGACTAAAGAAGGGAGCAGAGAGCCAAAGCCAAATGGTCAGTAAAATAGGAATTGTTTTTTTGATTGTCATAGTTTAGTATCTTCCTACCTGATAAGGAGCGTATGCTTGGGTAAATAAAGCGGGTAACCCTGTCGGTACGACAACTCCACTTCCTATCCCATACATAACCGGTAAATCACCAGTGCCATAATAATAAGCTTGCCAAACTAATTTTGAACAATAGTTCGGATTTACTCCTTTAATATCAGTGGTAATTCTATAATCAATATGAATGTTTTTAGTTATACTTCCAGTGGTAGAATAATAATGAGTATCTGCATATTGAGCAACTTGTCTTGCTAAACCAGTATTTCTTATTCTGTAAACAGATGTCCATTCTTTAATATGTTCAGTAATCCATTGTCTTTTAGGGAGTTGACGATTATTATCTGCTATTCCCCAAAACCAATTAGCCCCACCTGGCATTTCTAAAACATAACCGTCCGCATTTAAGATAGCTGCATGTCCAATTACTCCCATAGGAAAGTCTCCACCAACGACTAAAATATCACCGACTTGGGTATCACGACAGAATTTGTCAATATTATCTTGTGCCGTTCTCAGTCTAATATTTGACTCAGCGGGGGTTTTAAGTTGTAAGACTGGCTCTTTTGTGTCAGCCATAACTCCATAGTTATTGAGTTCTAACCATGATTCATAAGTAATTGATGAATCATAATTTTTGTATTCTTCATAAGAGGGACGCATGGTAGAAATTTCGTCTTTTTCCCAATTTGCTTTTGGATAAAGATTGGGGTCAATAATGTTTTCGTTGACAGCTTTATCATAAAGACCTCCAACATCCGTGAATTCATCAGCATTAACGATTAGTCCTGTAAACAGAACCAGTCCCAGTAGTAGTGCGATGAGGCTTCCAATTTTAAATTTTTTCATTTGCTTTTCTCCTTTTTAGGCTCAGGGTGCAAGACTTTTTTTGTAATAATATTTTCTGTTCATTTGTGCAAAAATCTCCTTTCTATTGTGAACTACAAGTGTTTCAAATTAGCATTATATTCTTTCTAAAATCATTATAACAGTTGATTTTTCGACTTCTTTTATTCGTGCCATATCTGGCACTCCAAATAAAAAAATCCAAGTATTTCTACTTGAATTTTTTTATTTTCTATTTGGAAATGATTAATCAGCATTTCTAAAAACTTGCATATTTTTAGCAAAATAGTCATAGCCACTATAAATGGTAAAGAAGACACAAACATAAAAGAGGATTGTTCCTATATACAAGGGATTTCCAATGAAAAGGAAAATAACACTCAACATTTGTGTGGCAGTTTTGATTTTACCAGGCATTGCAGCCGCCATAACAACTCCACCTTGTTCAACCAATAAGAGGCGCAATCCTGTAACCGCAAGCTCACGACAAATGATAATGGCAACAGCCCACATTGGAACAACATGAAGTCCTACAAGAACAACAAAGGCAACCATATTGAGCATTTTATCGGCCAAAGGGTCCGCAAATTTACCAAAATTGCTGACAACGTGCCATTTACGGGCGAGATATCCATCAAGCCAGTCAGTAAATGAGGCTACGGCAAATACAATTGCTGCGATAACCCACATCACTGAACTATGGTCTTGTGAAACAAAACCATTAAAATGTGCACCTTCTGGTAAATAAAATAAAATCACAAAGATTGGAATCATAAAAATCCTTGCCATTGTCAATTGATTGGGTAATTTCTCTTTCATAGTTCTCCTTTTGCAGCTTAAAATAAGCCTCAACTTTTATTTATTGAGCAGCTGAATTGCTTGTCGTTCGATTAATTTGTAAAGTAATTTTATTTGGTCCAGTTGTGGTTAGTGATGATAAATCAAGAGCTTTTCCATTAACCGTAATGGTAAGCCCTTGAACACTTCCAAGTGTAATTACTGAATTTTCTGCGCCTGTTGTCACTAAAGCAGACAGACTATTTGCTCCATCAGATAATGTTTGACCAGTTGCTGGAACATTGGAATTCGTCATGCCAACCCAAATTGTTCGTCCTGCTGCAACTGAAAAATCAACTTTTATAGGGTCAGAAATATTAGAAATTGTGGCAATCATTGCCGAACTTGAGCCTGAGATAGCAATTGTTGGTTCAGGTTTACTACTACTTGCTTGTGTACTACTTTCTGATGGTTTTGTAGAGCTTGTAGAAGACTTAGAAGTGCTAACTTCACTCTTTGAATAAGAATAATCATTGGTTATTAAATCTGGTGTTTCTGGTTTATTCATAATTACCGCTGCAAAAACACCTACTACAATTAATAATGCCACTGCTGATAAAGAAATAATTGGTACATAATGACGCCATGTTTTTGGCACTTCTTCCTCAGGTTCTACTCGCTCACTCGGTTTCACAAAATGATAATTTTCTAGGATATCCTCTTTATCCTCAACTGTGATTCCTTTGCCTTCATCATAGGCTTGAATAATTCTATCTGCATTCAACCCCAATTTTTCTGCATATTGTTTGAGGTAAGCTTTAATGTAAAAGTCACCCGGTAGGGCTTTATAGTCATCTGTCTCCAGTGCTACGATATATAATTTTTGTACTTGAGTTAATTGTTCTGCTTCAGAAAGATCAAGTCCAAGCGATGTCCGCTTTTCTTTTAAGACTTGTCCGATTGTTTTGATTGTCAACATATCCTCCCTTCATTTTTGTACTGCACATCGATTGTTAATTATCACTGTTCTTTGTTTATTTTGGAGATTTTTACTATCTCACCTTAGAAATTGCGCTGACAAAGTTTCACTGAAACTTTGAGCGACTTTTATTTTACTGACAGAAAGATTTTAATATGCTTAAATTTCTGTCAGTAGATTTTTAGCTTTTCTGTCTTACTGACAGAGGGATTTATTTAGGTAAAATTGTAAATTCTACTTTTTTCATCTCAGAAATAAATTGGTCAGCAAATTTTTCAATTTCTGACAGACTTAATTCTTTCAAAATTTCAGGGAAATCAAAGAAAGTTAAGTCACCATAAATTTCTGATGAAAATTGATTCGCAATATATTCAAGCGAATTTAATGAACTAAAATAATCTCCCAACATTTCTCTTTTGAGTAAGTCGAGATGTTCCTCACTAAAATCTCTATCTATTTTATAACTTTTTATGGCTTCTTGCAAAGTTTGACCTAAAATTTGCGGATTTTCTGTGTCAGCAGTCAACACTGCAAAATGAAATCTCTTGTCCAAATCAAAGGAGAAACCAAAGGAATCGTCGATTAGGCCTGAATTATAAAGCTCTTCATAGCGCTGACTGGTTCTACCAAAAAGCAAATCGAGAAAAAGTTGATTGGCTAATTTATATTTAAATAGGGTCTTTGAGTCACTTGAAAGTTGGTCTTCACCGCGCAGACCAAAAGCAAATTTTGGCATGGCGACTTCAAGTTCCAAACTCTCTCCCGAAATTGGTTCGCTCGCTTTAATTTCTTTTCTTTGAATTTCTGATAGATCAGCAAAGTCTTTTTTAGCTTGATTACTTCTTACAAAGTCTGACATCATCTCAATATCAAAAGGACCTGTTAGGAACAAATTCATATTTTTAGGATGATAAAAAACTTCATAATTTTTATACAAATCATCTGCCGTAATGGCATTAATTGTTGCTGGTGTCCCAGCAATATCAGCTGCTAAAGGAGAATCAGGGTACATTTTTTCCAAAAGCCCTGCAAAAAGACGCCAATCGCTGTCATCTTGATACATTTGGATTTCTTGTTGAATAATTCCTTGTTCCTTTTCAACATTTTCTTTTGTAAAATAAGGTTTTTGGACAAAATCAAGTAAAAGTTCTGTACATTCATAAGAATTTTCACGAGTAGAAAAAAGGTACGAAGTCCTTGAAAAACTTGTAAAAGCATTAGTTTGAGCTCCCAAAGCTCCAAACTTATACATGACATCACCCTCTTCTTTTTCAAAAAGTTTATGCTCTAAGAAATGGGCGATTCCTTCTGGAAAAGTCTGAAATTCACTTTCTCCCAATGGGACAAAACTTGTATCAAGTGAACCAAAATTTGTAGTGAACAAGCCGTAAGTTCGATTGTAATCTGCTTTTGGAAGATAATAAACTGTCAAGCCATTAGGCAAAATATCTGTAAATAATCTCTCACCTATTTTTTCATAAAACTTACTTTTCAAGGCTGACCTCCATTTTTTCCTGATTCACAGTAAATCCTTTCATAAAGTATTCTGCCTGCAGATTTAATGATTTTGCAACGCTAATCAAATCGGCTTTTGAAACAGATTCGAGGGCCTTTAAAAATTCAGACATCGGTAAAAATTTATCTGGAATAAGTGCTTTTACATACTCTAACTCAATTGTGTTTGACGGCGAATCCTGCCCCACAAAATAAGCATTTCGTAACATTGTTTTGGTTTGCTCAACTTCTAATTCTGTAAAATCTCCTGATTTTATGGCTTCTAATTGTTCAAAGATTAAACTTTTGGCTTCTTCATAATTTTCAACGTCAATTCCAGCTGCAATTTTTAGAAAACCTGTGAAAGAATCAAAAGTTGAAGAAATTGAATAGGCTAAACTTGCTTTTTCCCGAACATTGGTAAAGAGTTTTGAATGAGCAAAACCTCCCAAAAGTCCATTCATCACTTGCAAAGCAAGGTAGTTTTTGTCTCCATAAGCAATTGGCATTTGATAAGCGAATTGCAAAATAGATTGAGCCACCTCTTTTTCATCTGACACTACTGAGCTTTCTGTCAGTGATTGTTGATAAAAAATTTCTTTACTGACAGCTCTGTCAGTAAAATTGAAGTCTGCGAATCGTTCAATCATTCGTTTTTCATCTACATCACCTAAGACAAAGATATCAATGGCATTGTCTGTCAGCATTTTTTGATAATATTCAAAAACGGCTTTTGGATTTTCTTTGGCAATCAATTCGCTCGTTCCAACACTTGGTAATGCTTGATTCTCATCTTCAAAGAATAAATTAGCCAACTGACGGCTGGCATAATAAGAACGGTCATCATTCATTGAGGCCAAATAATGCAATAAATTTCTTTGCTCTCTTTTGAAAATTTCGGGATTGAATTGACCATTAGCAGCATCGGGTTGAAAAATTGCAATTTTCAAGAAATCGACTGCTGCTCCCAAAGTATCAAAATCAACAAGTTTAGGATTTACGATACTCATATTAAGAGAAAGTAAATGTTGTTTCCCTTTTTTAGCCACTCCTGTCGTAAACGAAGCGCCATACATTTCAGATAATTTGCGACTAAAATCTTTTCCGGTTTGATAAACCACATTAGTGCTTTCGAGCATATTAGAAATAAGGACACGTTTCCCAAGGGTGTCAGCTGACATTTCTTCACGAAAACGAACCATTAGTCTTACTGTTTTAAATTTGCTTTCTTTAATGAGATGAAGCATCACTCCATCTGCCATTTTAATTTCTGTCAATTGACTATCACTTTCCTATTTTATCAAGCTTTTTCTAGTTATTAAGGCAACCTTTATTATACCAAAAACTGAAGGAATTTTGTGAGATTTCCTAACGAAAATGACGAATAATTTTTATCTTAAAGCTTCCTTATTTTATTCAATAAATTTCTAAATTTCCAATGAACTAAATTTCAGATTTATGTTAAAATAAGACTATGAAAAAATACATTTTATTTGAAGAATATATCACACTCGGACAAGTTTTGAAAGAACTTGGATTAATTTCAACAGGAGGTCAAGCAAAAATTTTCCTTGCTGAAAACGAAGGAAATATTTTCTATAATGGCGAAGCTGAAAATCGTCGTGGCAAAAAACTCCGTGACGGAGATTTATTAGAATTTCCAACTTTTGATTTAAAAGTTACTTTTGAGCAAGCTGACGCTGATGCGATTAGAGAACATGAAGCAGAAAAAGCTGAAGAAGCGCGTGTTAAAGCTATTGTGAAAAAAATGAACGCGGAAAACAAGACGACAAAACCAGCTAAAAAAGCTCCGCCACGTTTTCCTGGTAGAAAATAATGAAACTCAAAGCAATTGAACTCAAAAATTTTCGTAATTATGAGGAATTAAAACTTGATTTTCATCCTAATCTCAATATTTTTTTAGGACAAAATGCTCAAGGGAAAACAAATATTCTTGAGGCGATTCATTTTTTAGCACTCACTCGTAGTCACAGAACAAGTCACGACAAAGAGCTCATTTCTTGGTCGCAACAAGAAATGAAGGTCTCAGGAGTCGTTGAAAAAGCTCATGTAACTGTTCCACTTGAAGTTCAATTAAGTCCCAAAGGGAGAATTGCTAAAGCCAATCATCTCAAAGAAAATCGCTTAGCCGACTACATTGGTCAACTAAAAATCTTGATGTTTGCACCTGAAAATTTGGAATTAGTCAAAGGTTCTCCAGCTACCCGCAGAAAATTTATGGATATTGAACTGGGACAAATCCATGCGGTTTACCTTTATGATTCCATGCGATATAATCGTGCGTTAAAAGAACGGAATGCTTACTTAAAATTTGATAAAGACAAAATTGATAAAAATTTTTTAAGTGTTCTTGACGGACAATTAGCTGAACATGGTAATAAAATCATGCTTGAGCGGCAAAATTTTATTGATAAACTTGAAGTTCATGCAAAAAAAATCCATGAGCAACTTACTCATGGTAAAGAAAATTTAAAAATCATTTATAATCAAAATGTGAAAACTGACTTTTCAAAAGAATTATTGAGCAGACAAGACCATGATATTTTTAGGCATCAAACATCGGTTGGACCTCATCGTGACGATTTACAATTTTTTATCAATGAGATTAATGTTGCTGATTTTGGTAGTCAAGGACAACAACGAACCGTTGCTCTCTCAATTAAATTAGCAGAAATTGATTTAATTTTTGAAGAGACTGGTGAGTATCCGATTTTACTTTTAGATGATGTCATGAGTGAATTAGACAATCATCGTCAACTTGATTTGATTGAAACAAGTTTGGGTAAAACACAAACTTTTATAACTACAACTACTCTTGATCATCTTAAAAATTTACCTGAAAATCTGAGTATTTTCCATGTTAATGCTGGAACCATTGAACAAGAGCAATAAAAAGTTACTGATGAAACTACTAGCATATCTGTAAACTGCTAAAGCAGTAACAGCTATCCTATGACAAAAATTCATCAGTAACTTTTTTACTTTCTGTCAGTAAAAATTTCCTTAGCAACAAAGATAGCATTTAAAACTCTTGGAAAACCGACATAAGGAGCACAGTGAATAAAAGTTTCAATAATTTCTTCTTGCGTTAGTCCAACATTTAACGAAGCTTGAATATGCACGCGCAATTGATTTTCACAGCCTCCTTGAGTCAACAAACTGGTGATAGTAATCATTTCACGGTCTTTAAAATTGAGAACTCCTCGCTCATAAATCGTTCCAAAAGCAAATTTTAGCATCAGATTATTCAAGTCTGGTGCAAGGTCTTTGAGTGAATCAAAAAACAACTTCAGCAGCTACTCCATCAATTTTCGCTAAATTTTTTAAACCAATTTCTTTTTTATTCATTTTATTTACCAGCTTTCTATGATAAAATCATTATAAACCCTCAAGTTAACTTGAGGGCAAGCAAAAAAGAGAAAAAAATGACTAAAACTTATAAAATTTCAGAAATAGCTTTACTGACCGAACTTCCAATCGATACTCTTCGTTATTATGAAGAACTTGATTTGTTAAAACCTGCTCGAAACTCTAGTAATTATCGAGAGTTTACAGAAACTGACCTTGAATGGATTTACTTTATCAAAAGAGCTAAAGCAACAGGAATGCCTCTTGCAAAAATCCAAGATTATTCTCGCTTAAGAGAACAAGGCGATTCAACAATTATTCAACGTATTTCACTTTTAGTTGAACAAGAGCGAATTTTACGCCAACAAATTACTGATTTAGAATGTCACTTAGATTTTATTTTACAAAAAAAACATCATTACTATGAAATTCTTCAAAAAAACTCGGAATCTTAATTCCGAGTTTTTTTTATGGTGTATCATAAATAAAATTTTTGATATATTTAATAGCTATTTCATTTTCGGTTGCATGGGCGTGACTGGTTTTTGTCGGATATAAAGTTGCACTTATTTCATTTCCGTTCTTTTTAAAAAGATGATAGATTGAAAAACTATCTGCCCAGGGAATAGCACTATCCGTTTGATTTTGAGTATCAAAATCTCCTTCAAGAAACATCATTTCGGTTTTTGAAGACACTTTTTCATAGTTATCTTCAATATATTTGTACATTCCTGTTTTAACCCAAGGACCATTTTCTAAAACATTAGTTAGGGTCTCACCATATTGTAATTTTGTTCCTTCATTATATTCACCATCTAAAGAAACAAATTTATTCACCGGTGGAAAATTTGGGTTGTCAACAGTGTCAATCATATAGTAGATAGCTCCAGTCCCACCGGAAGAATAGCCTACCATATTAACCCAAGGAATATTATAGTGATCACTTAAATAATTCATCATTTTTTGTAAACCTATGGAGTAGGGCTCACCTGAACCAGTTCCTTTGCCTGTTGCAAACTCAATTAAAGGGTATTGATTATCTTTTGATATTTCTCCTTTAACTGTTAAATCATAATTTTTTGTAATATTCGAGATGATTTGCAAAGATTTATCTGCCGGAAGACTTTTTATAGGCAAAAGTTTCTTAACCATAACATCAGGGGGAGTTAGTCCTCCTGACGAACCTGTGATATATATCGTTGGATAAATCACCGGCTTTCCTGAAGACGATTTTTTACTAGTTGTTACTAAACTTGTTTTTGTACTCTCACTTTTATCATAAGTAGTTGTTCCATTAATATGTAATATGAATATGCCTATTCCTAACAGGAAGATTATACCTACTAAAGTAAAGAAAACGATTTTAAATTTATTATTATTTTTTCTTGCCTGTCTTTTTTTCATCCACTTCATTATATCAAATTTTTTTATTAATAATTACTTTGAATTGCTTTACATTTTCACGACAAAATTATAAAAAGCACAGATAACTGAGCTTTTTAAAATTTATCAATAACCTTTTGGATGACTTTGGTGCCATTTCCAAGCGTTCGTAATAATGTGCTCTAAATCATTTTGTGCTTTCCAACCCAAAATTTCACCAGCTTTTGTTGAATCAGCAACTAGTTCATCTGGGTCTCCTGCACGGCGTTCACCCATTTGGCTTGAAATTTCTTTACCTGTTACTTTTCGTGCGGTTTCAAGTACTTCAAGATTTGAATAACCTTTACTTGAACCGAGATTAAATTGGTCAGACTGACCGCCCGCTTTAAGATACTCTAGTGCTTTGATGTGTGCTTCAATCAAATCTTCCATATCAATATAATCACGAATACAAGTTCCATCAGGCGTGTGATAGTCATCACCATAAATAGTAATGAATTCCCTTTGGCCAAGTGCTGTTTGCAAAATAATTGGAATCAAATGTGTTTCATTTTTATGAGCTTCACCAATTGAACCATCATCCTTAGCCCCTGCAACATTGAAATAACGTAAAGCGACATAAGTCATATCAGTTGCTTGCGATTGCCATTTCATCATTTTTTCCATGATTAATTTGCTTTCACCATAAGGATTAATTGGTTTTTGAGGTGTTTTTTCTGAAATTGGACTTTTTTCTGGAATTCCAAATGTAGCTGCTGTACTTGAGAAAACAATATGTTTTACTCCGAATTCTTCCATCGTTTCTAGAATTACTTGAGCACCACCAACATTATTATTAAAATACATTAAAGGTTTTTGCATTGACTCACCCACTAAAGAGTAAGCACAAAAATGCATGATTCCTTCAATATTTTCTTTTTCAAAAACACTAGCTAAGAAAGCATGATCACGCACATCACCCTCGTAAAAGCGTACATTTGCTGGAACAGATTCACGGTGACCTGTCACTAAATTATCCACCACTGCCACATCGTAACCTCGTTTAAGAAGCATATCTACCGCGTGACTTCCCACGTATCCTGCTCCACCAAGAACTAAAACCGTCATAAGAACCTCCATTTTCTCTATATTATATCAAATTCTTGAAAATTTGTATCATCACGTTAATTTAAAACTAACTTCATAATGATAATTTCCCTTTGTCAATAAATATTCCTGAGCGACACTTGGACTCCATGAATCATCTCCACCTACACCCATATGGAATCCGTCAATATTTAACCATGTTCCTGCTTCTTCTTCAAGTAGATGCCAATGTCCCTTTTTAGCAAGCTGGTTTTGACTATACGGACTTAGATTAAAAGCAAAAGATTGACCCATTGCCCGAACTTTTAAACGACCATAATTTAACTCTCTGGTTTCCATCCTCAACCCATTTTCACTAGGAAAAATATAAGGGGTTGTCATATCAGTAATCCTTAAATTCCACTGGCCAAATAAACTTGCCCCTCTTCGGTCAGGATAATTTTCATCTGGGCCAAGTCCAAAATATGTAACATTTTCTGCTTTTTCAGCTAGTTGAAGACACAAGCCAATTCGAGCTGGTTCTGGAAACTCTATATTTCTTTTAAAATCAACTTTTAAAAGAAGTTCACCGTTTCTAAAAATATGATATTCTCGAATGGTTGAAAATGCAATTTTTCCTTTTGCTTCATAGTCTGTTTGGACAGAAATAATTACTTCATTCTCTGTTGCTTGTATTATCATATTTTTCAAAAGCGTTTTTAACTCATAAAAGCCAACAGCCTTCCAACGTTCTAACCAAGCATTAGGATCAATATGTTCAACTTCACTAACACCAATATCATTATCTAATGGAGCCCTTGTAAATTGTTCTGAGAGCTCATGCAGTAACTTTTCATTGCCTTTCTCATCAAGCCAGCGCGAGAGATTACCATTGCTTTTATTAAAAATAAATTTCTGTTTTGCTGATCGTACGGTCAGTAGCTCTTCATCCTCCAAAAGTGTAATTTCTTCATTACTATCTATTTTGTCAGTAAAATTAATTTTTTCTTGTAGAACAAATTGTTGATGAGCAACTTCAAAATCAGACTCAAGAAGATTATATTTCTCAATTGTTTTAACTTGAATGTTCAAAAATAAATTATCTGTTCCATCAATAGGCAACTCAGACAGGTCTATTCTCATAGACCCTCCAGCAGGCATATTCAATATAAGCTCATTTTCCCATAATACTTCTAAGCCATTGGTCAGTTGGTAACATAATTTTTCATTGTCAGTACTTCGAAATAGATACTCATTTGTAACTGTAAAGGCAAAAACTTGACCTAGTGGAGTTTTCTCCAATTCAAACTGATAATATTGTTGCCAATATTTTGCTTCACGAAGAGCTGGTTTTGCTTGACGATTTGGAAAAACAAGACCATTAAGGCTAAACTGACGATCATTTGGCTTATCCCCAAAGTCACCTCCATAAGCATAATTTCCATCTTTTAATAAACCTTGATCCACCCAGTCCCAGATGAATCCACCTTGCAATCGGTCAATTTCTCGAAAAGCTTGCCAGTACTTCCCGAATCCTCCTAATGAATTCCCCATATCATGAGCATATTCACAAAGAATTAGTGGTCTATTCTCTCCAGCTACCCCCATCCAGGTTTTTAATGAATAAGGCGCATTAATACTTGGACTATCTACTCTAGCATACATCGGACAAATGATATCAGTGGCATCTGTTGCTCCTCTACTTGCGTCATCTCCCCCCTCATAATGAACAGGGCGGCTAGAATCAAATGATTTACACCAATCATATAAAGCTTGATGGTTACTTCCATAACCTGACTCATTACCAAGAGACCAAATAATAATTGATGGATGATTACGGTCACGTATAACCATTCGTGTAACACGTTCACTCATTAATGGTAAATAAGTCGGATCATTTGTCAAACGATTCATCGGAGTCATTCCATGCGTTTCGATATTTGCTTCATCCATAACATACAATCCATATTCATCACACAATTCATACCAGCGTGAATCATTAGGATAATGAGAGCAGCGGACCGCATTAAAATTATGTTCTTTCATCAATTTGATGTCTTTAATCATCACTTCTTCAGAAACGACATAACCATGCTCAGGGGTAAATTCGTGCTTATTCACTCCACGAACAAGAAGTGCTTTCCCGTTTATTTTTAGCTGTCCTTTTTCAATAGCAATTTTTCGAATACCAATTTTTTTTGTTTCTTTATGAAATACCGCCCCACTCCGGTCCATTAAAGTTAATTCTAAACGATAAAGATAGGGAATTTCATCTGACCATAATTTTGGATTGACTACTCCAATTTCTGCATCAAAACCATGACACTCTCCAATTAATTGTTCGTCATCATAAAGCTTAAATTCTAAACAAGCATCATCCATGTTTTTAGCATAAGCTTGAAGTTTTACATTTGCAAAATCTAAATCCTCATCCAAATCTGTTTTTATAGAAAAGTCTAACAAGTAGTTATCTGGAAGCCATTGTAAGTTCACCGAACGAAAAATACCTGACATTCGCCACATATCTTGATCTTCAAAATAGGTGCCTTTTGACCAACGAAAAACTAGAACTTTTAAACAATTTTGACCTTCTTTGGCCAGGTTGCTGATATCGAATTCAGCAGGCAAGCGGCTATCTTCTGAATAACCTCCGTATTCCCCATTCAACCAAAAATGAAAAGCTGATCCAACCCCTTCAAATGTAAGGTGAACATGACCGCTCTCAAGCCATTCTTTTGTGATATCAAAATAGCGACTATAAGCTCCAACTGGGTTAGCCTCTGGTACATAAGGAGGCTGAATTGGAATAGGATAAGTCACATTTGTATAAATTGGAACATCGCTTTTATCCTTAAATTCTATTTGCCAATTACTTGGAACGATAATTTCCGTTTTACTCTCCGTCAGTTCTAACCAATTTTTAGGTACATCTGAAATTCTAGAAAAATGATCAAAATTCCAAAGACCATTCAGTGATTGCTTTTCTAAAAAGTCCATAGGTGTATGCATTGGCAACCTATTCCAATTTGAAACTACTGGATTTTCCCAATCTTTACGCTCTAGTACATCAATCATTGTCATCATAGCCATTCCTTTCAGATGAACTCATCTAAATCAATCTTTTTTCCATGATCATAAGTTTTAAAGTCAGAATCATTGATTTTTCTTTTAACCATACAAGGAGTTCCAAAAGCAACCACATTATCTGGAATATCTTTAGTTACAAGACTCCCTGCGCCAATCACACTATTTTTCCCAATTCTAACACCAGGTAACACAATTACACCAGCACCTAGCCAAACATTTTCTTCAATATAAACTTTTTTATTATATTGAGCCCCTCGTTTACGTAAGTCAGGCGAGACAGGATGTGTCGCCGTGTCAATCGTAACATTTGGTCCAAACATGACATGATTTCCTACAAAAATATCTGTATCGTCAACCAATGTTAGATTAAAATTAGCGTAAATCCCTGTCCCAAAATGAACATTTTTTCCGCCAAAATTAGCATAAAAAGGGGGTTGAATAAAACAATTTTCCCCAATTTCTGAAAACATTTTTTTTAGAAGTTCCATTTGTTGCTCTGGCTGAGTCACTGAAGTTTGATTAAACTTTTCCAGTAAAACTAAAGCTTCTTGTTGCTCTTTCCATAATTTTTGATCGTTAGGAAAGTAGAGTTCTTCTGTGTGAACTCGTTTGTAGCTTTCTAATTTAGGCATTTTATCAACTCCTTTTTTAAACTCTCTTGATTTATGAAAATTAATTATTTACGAAATTTATAAATTCATAAAAACCTTTTTGTCCCTCTTGATTATCTTTGAATACTCCGGCATCTTTTAACACCTGTTCAAATACTTCTCCAACTGCTTCCTGAACTGTTTCATGAACTGATTCTTTTGAAAAATATTCTGTTTCTTTCAATTCTTCAGCCCATGGCCTGTGAATTTCTGACATCTCATTTTCTTGATTCAAGAGATATTTTTCAACTTCCAAAAGTTCTGTCTTTAACCTGGCTGGTAAAATTGCAAGTCCCATCACTTCAATCAATCCAATATTTTCTTTTTTAATATGGTGTAGGGCTGGATGTGGATGAAAAATTCCATCTGGATAAATTTCACTTGTATTATTATCTCGTAAAACTAAATCTAATTCATATTTCCCCTCTCGAATTCGAGCAATCGGAGTAATTGTATGATGAAGCTTTCCGTCAGCACTTTTAGCTTTGATTTGAAGACTTTCATCACTATAAACTTGCCATTTTTTTAAAAGTTCATCTGCAGCTTTTGAAAGTTCTACTTGGTTTTTACTTGATAATCTTAGAACAGACATTGGCCAATTCACAATTCCGCAAGAAACTTCTGGAAATTGTTGAAGTTTAATTTCTTCTCGAAGTTCAGCTTTTGCCATCGGAAATTCATAGCGTCCAGCTTGATAATGGTCATGAGTCAAAATTGACCCTCCAACAATTGGTAAATCTGCATTAGAACCAATCATATAATCAGGAAATTGATCTAGAAATCCCAATAAATTATCAAAAGCACGTTTATTAATTTCCATTGGTTGATGTTTAGCATTTAGTAAAATCGAGTGTTCATTAAAATAGGCATAAGGAGAATATTGGAAGCCCCAGTCTTCGCCGTTAATTGAAACTTGAATGATTCGATGATTAGAACGAGCAGGTTTATTTCCTATGCCATAAAATCCTTCGTTTTCCAAACAAAGTTGACAGGCTGGATAAGAGGAAGCCTTTACTAATTTAGCTGCCGCAATGGCTTTGGGGTCTTTTTCTGGTTTTGAGAGATTAATCGTTATTTCAAGTTTTCCATATTTTGTCAAATGACTAAAGGCAATATTACGTGCAATATCTCGAGTTTTTACTTGGTTCACTTGCTGTGCCAGTTCATAAAAATATTGAGTTGCTGCATCTGGAGAAGTCTTATATTTTTCCCAGAAATCATGATTGATTTTACTTGGGCGTGGTGTAATAAAATTCATCAGAGCGGCTTCATAAAATTCATCTTGTCCTTTTTCAATCACATTATTTTCATTTGCAATCGCTAAAAGTTGGTCCATTAAAATCAAGGAATCTTTCTCGTGAGCTTCTTTATCGACTTCTGCCCAATCATTTAGACCAAGAAAATGAAGAAGTTGATTTCTGTGATAGAGCTCATCAAGTGGCTCAATCGTTCCATTTTGTAAAGCAAGACTAATAAAATCTTGAATTGATTGATAAATTGGCATAAAATACTTTCTAATTTACTTCTGTAAGTAAAGTTCTTGCTTTGTCTTGATTAGTGAGTTTTGGAAATGAATACAAAATTCAAGCACTTACTTTTGAGTGCTTGAATTTGCTATCACTAATTTAATGTTAACTCACTTAAATCACTCATAAAATTTTTTAAATATTATTTGATTTATTCAACATCCAACTTTGTTGAACCAGAACCAATTTGAGCGACGTAAAAGCTTGCTGGATAACCGACAACTTCTTCGTAAACTTGGCCGACGGCTTTTTCAAAGGCTGAAACATTGTCATGAGCAACAAGAGCGATTGCACAACCGCCAAATCCGGCTCCAGTCATTCTGGCCCCCAAGACACCGGCTTGTTTTTGAGCAGTTTCTGCTAAGGTATCAAGTTCAAGTCCTGTGACTTCATAATCATCTTTCAAAGAAGCATGTGAAGCATTAAGAAGTTCTCCAAATTTTGTCAAATTACCTGCAACAAATGCTTTTTGAGCAATTTTAGTTCGATTATTTTCATAAACGGCATGACGTGCACGTTTAATTAATGTTTCATCCCCAATCAAATCAGTATTGGCATCAAATTCTTCATTTGATAATTCTCCAAGTGATTGAATGTCCAATCTCGTTTGCATTCTTTTGAGCGCTTCACGTGTTTCAGCAAAACGTTCGTTGTATTTTGATTCTGTCAAAGCCCGCGGTTTGTTAGTATTCATGATAACAATATCATAATCACGAAGTTCAACAGGAACCATCTCATATTTTAGAGTGTTACAGTCCAATAGGATTGCTTTTTTGACTTCACCAAAACCAATAGCGAATTGGTCTAAAATTCCAGAATTAACACCAATATAATCATTTTCTGTTTTTTGTCCTAATTGAACCAATTCAAGACGTGGAACATTTAAGTTAAATAAATCATCCAAAACAACGCCGACTAAAAGCTCAAGTGATGCTGATGATGAAAGGCCAGATGCTGTAGGAATTTCTCCTTTTATCAACAATTCAAAACCTTTGTCAATTTCATATCCTGCTCCTTTAAGCATGACAATCATTCCCTTAACATAATTAGACCAAAGCTCACCATCTTTCTTTTCAACTTCATCTAAATCAAATTCAATGACGCCTAATTTAGGAAAATTTTCTGAGTAAAGTTTGACTTTTTTATCTTCTCTCAGACGAGCTAGTCCTGTTGTTCCAATTGTGATTGATGCCGGGAAAACATATCCCCCATTGTAATCGGTATGTTCACCAATCAAATTAATTCGTCCTGGGCTAAAAAAGTATTCAACTTCTTTTGTATCTCCAAAAACTTCTGCAAATTTTTCTGTTAATGCTGATAATACAGTACTATTTTCTACAACTATAGACATTTCTTCTCTCCTCTAAATTTATTTCTTTATTTTGTATGCAAGCTGTAAATTGTGGTTGCTTGATATTTTTCTCCCGCTTTTAGGCTGATATCTCCAAGCTCTGGAATTTGCTCAGATCCAGGTGATACTTGACATTCAAAAGTAATTCCACCATGGTGCACTTGCTTTTTCTCATGATAAAGAGTTCCTAAATCACCAAAATTTGCTGTAAATATCACAATACTTGGTTGGTCGGTAAAGACTGAAATTGAAGTATCATCAAGCGTTAAACGAGCTTGTTCTTTATCAAGTCCTAACTGGTCTAACAAGAAAGGATGGTCAATTCCTTTAACTAATTGAACTTGTTCCATATTAGAATTGAAGGCATTTGATAATTGTTTTTCCTGACGGAAATCCAAGTCTGTATTTTTTATATCAACGATATCACCACGAACAATTTCTGTTTGGTCTTTTAAAGGAACAAATCTTGAAGCGGCCAGTCGAAGTCCATGATTTTCAACAGATTCACTAGCATCACCATTCAAATTAAAATAGACATGCCCAGTTGGATTAAACACAGTGTCTTTATCAGAAATGGCCTCATAATGAATTTTCCACTTATTGTCATCATCAAAAGAATGAGTTACTGACATTTCTATTTTACCAGGATAACCATTTGTTCCGTCATTAGAAACTAAGGAAAATTTGACTTGAACTTCAGCTCCTAAATCGGTAACTTCATATGTCCAAAGTTTAGTATGAATACTTTCTTCCCCACCATGTAAGGTTTGAGGGCCTTCATTTTGATTTAAGATATAATCTTTCCCAGAAATTTTGACCAAACCATCCTTAATTCTTCCTGCTGTAGGTCCAACTGTTGCACCAGGATAGGCATCTTTTTCTAAATATTCTTTAGCTGAATCAAAGCCTAGAATCAGATGCTTTCCATCTTTTTGCCAGTCAACAATCCGAGCGCCCAGATTTGTAAAAGAAATTGTGACACCTGCTTTATTGGTTAGACTAATTAAGTCACTTCCTAAGCCAAAATCTCTTATTTTAATTTCCATGATATTTCCTAACTATAATGACCTTTAATCAAATTTTAAAAATTCTACTGACAGATTTACTGATGACAGTTTAAACAAATTTCATCTTTTTATTTTCTATCTTACAAAAGCTGTCAGTAAATTATTTACCTATTTTAAACGTTCTTCGAGTTCTGCAACAATTTCTTCGTGACGTTTTTCAGTCAATTTAACTTTGAATAAATAAACTGCTAAAGCGATAATCATCAAAATGGCTGGAACTACAAATGAGTAGAGTTTAAATGTTGCCACACCGTAAGTGTGACCAGCGATATATTTTGAACCTGTCATTCCTGCTGAAATTGCCACAAATCCATAGATACCATTTGAGAAAGCACCGGCAATTTTGTCAAGCAATGGACGCATGGCAAGCGTTACGGCTTCATTACGTACTCCATTTTTCCATTGACCATATTCTACCGAGTCAGTAATTGTCATTAATACTGACAAGAAAACAAGTTGATAGGGGGCAGTTAAGAAGATTAATCCAGCAACAGTCATTGCTACTGAACTTCCTAAAACGAACAAGAGATAACCAAGAAGCATTGAAATGATTGCTCCAGTCAAAACTTTGCGTCGTCCAAATTTTTTAGCTAAAATCGGAAACATTGGAACGAGAATGATTGAACCAATGAATCCGACAATTCCTGTAATTGAATAAAGACTAGCATTTCCAATAACAAAAGTAAAGTTCAAAATCAAAGTTGCTGTTGTTGCCACATAAGCAATGGCAAATAAAATATATGAAAGTGACAACCACATTAATTGGTCATTTTTTAGGAGCGCTTTAAATACATCCAATGTATTTGTTTTGGTTCCTTCTTGACGAATAACTGATTTTTGTTCTTTAGTTCCCCAAGCGGTTACCAAAGCCGAAATTCCTTGGACCAAAGCGGCAATAACACCAAAAGCAAAGAATCCTCTTGCTCCTTGAGCATGTCCACCTTTAGTAAAGAAAATTGTAATTGGAATCGCTAAAATAGTTGCCCCTTGCGCACCAATTGCTGAGCCAAAACGGGCGAAAGTTCCAAGTGTTTCACGTTCAGAATTTTTTTCTGATAGCGCTGGAATCATTGACCAGAAGGCAATGTCTTTGAATGAATAAAAGGCATCAAGAATAATAAAGGCAATGATGAAGACAATGGCAAATAATGTACGATTATCACTTTTTGCTAGTCCGAAGAAGTCTGAAAACATGAGCATAATCATCAAAGATGACATAATCCCACCAACAACCAACCAAGGTTTAAATTTTCCCCATCTTGTGTGGGTATTATCAATAATTGAACCAATGATTGGGTCAAAAATAATTTCGATTAAACGAATAATAACGACTAAACTAGTGACTAAAGCAATCATCGCATCCTCATGTGGTGTTCCAGCAAACATTTGTGCCGTTACAAAGGCGATGAAGAATGTACTAATTGAATAATAGTAAACATCATGTCCTAATGCACCAAAAGCGTACGATAAACGTTGTTTCATTTTTCCCTCTTTCATGGGAATCCTCCTTTATACTAAATCTACTTAATTCATAAGTAAATCTACAAAGCTACTGTTTTGCCTTTTGAAACGAGTAATCCTTGGTTGGGAAAACTTTTATTTTGGATAAGTTTTTAAAAGCGAAACAGTCTTCAATTTCATTTTGAAATCGCTCACATTTAGAGTATAACACTTTGATTTAAGAAAGGGTTTCCAATTTCAGCTTATCTTTTGGAAACCCTTTCTATTTTGCTCTTTTTATAAAAAAAAGCTCGATATGACTTGATATCGAAGCTTTATTGTTTTAAAGTATAAATGGAGTAAGCATCAATTAGAACTCTTGATAAAATGGATAATGAGAGTCTACTATGAACATCTAAATCAAAATAATTCACCTCAAGACTACTCTTGTAACCAATCAAACTTATATCCGAAAGATTGGTCAGACTGGTATTAGCATTAACAGTTAAGGATAATATTTTGGGATTTTGTCCTTTGGCAATATTTAGAGCATTTAAAATTTCTACTGTTTCTCCTGAAAGTGATAAAACGATGATTAGGCTTTTTTCATTAACAAAACGGGCATAGTAAGCCATGTATTTTGAATCATCATGCAAACTGACGGGCTTACGGAAAAGTTGCAACTTTTTCATCAGTTCGTCAGCAACGTTTGTTGATAAGCCTCGTGAAAAAATTAAGATTTCCTCTGATTCTTGAATCAACTCCACTGCTTTTTCAATTTCTTCAGCAGAAATATTTTCTATTGTTTTCAAAAGTTCTTCTTGATTTTTAGCAATAGCCCCCAAGACTTCTTTGGAAAAACCATTGATTTCAGGAAGTTTTTTCTCACGAATTGAATATCTAAATTCACCATAACCTTCAAAACCTTTTTTTCTTACTGTTCGATTGACAGTTGAGAGAGAAACATGAGCCAATTCTGCCAATTCTGAAATTGATAATTGTGGAATTTTCTCATAGTTTTCTTGAATAATTTGCCAAGTATAGGATTCAGCATTGGTTAAATTGGACATATTTTTACTCCATTGATTCGCTTGTTGTTATCAAAAAATGTTTTCTATCCTAAAATTATAACATTTGACGCTTACATTTGCTATAATTCCCTGAAATCGTTTTTATTTCTATTTTTAAGGAGAAAGTAATGACTTATATTCCCAATCCCACTCGTTATGACCACATGATTTATCGCCCAGCTGGAAATTCTGGTTTATTATTGCCTGCCCTTTCATTAGGACTCTGGCATAATTTTGGTTCGGTAGATGATTTTGAAAATGCGAGGGACATGATTCATACGGCATTTGATTTAGGAATTACTCATTTTGATTTGGCCAATAATTATGGGCCAGAACCCGGTTCGGCAGAACGTAATTTTGGTCGTATTTTGAAAGAAGATTTCCAAAAAATGCGTGATGAGTTAATTATCTCAACTAAAGCTGGTTATCTAATGTGGCCTGGACCCTATGGAAACTGGGGCAGTAAAAAAAGTTTGCTGGCTAGTCTTGATCAATCTTTGGAACGTTTGGGACTTGACTATGTTGATATTTTTTATTCACATCGTCCTGACCCAAATACACCGATTGAAGAAACAATGGGGGCTTTAAAGAGCGCTCTGGATAGCGGAAAATCACTTTATGTAGGTTTGTCCAATTATTCCGCCAAAGAAACCGAAGCTGCGGTCTTAGCGGCTGAAAAGTTAGGCTTTAAACTCTTGATTCATCAGCCTCGTTATTCAATGCTAGATCGATGGATTGAAGATGATTTGCAAGAAACTTTGACGGAGGCGGGGATAGGAACAATCGCCTTTAAACCTTTGTACCAAGGACTCTTAACCGGAAAATATTTACATGGTATTCCTGAAGATTCGCGAATGCGTGACCCTCATTATGCAACTTTGCATGATGACAGTCTTACGAAAGAAAGATTGGAACAAGTCCAAGCGCTTAATGATTTGGCTCAAAGTCGTGGACAATCTTTAGCTCAAATGGCCTTGGCCTGGGTTTTACGAGAAAGAGATGACAGGGTTCAAGGCATCACTTCTGCTTTAATTGGCGCAAGCCGTCCGCAACAAATCATTGAAAATGTGGCAGCTTTAGAACATTTGAAATTTACTGACGAAGAATTAATTAAGATTGAAAAGCTCTTATAAAGAACAAAAAAGTTACTGACAAATCTGTCAGTAACTTTTTATTTTCTAGATAAAGCTGTCAGTAAAATTAATAACTCAATCGGTCAATTTTTACACCAGTATATTCGTGAACAGCATCAATTGCATGATGATAACGTGTTAAATAACCTTCTTGGTCTCTATGGTCTCCTTCGTCATCTAAAATAACAACTTTATCCATTAAACCAAACTCAGCTAATTGACGCATCAATTCTTCATGGAATTCATGACGTGATTCTTCCCATTCCATATGACGAAAGCCGTCATCAATATATTCTGTAATTGGTGGAATGACTAAAATTAAATCCATTCGTTCATCGGCAATTGTTTTCTTGAATAGAGGTTCAAGCTGTTCGAAATCTTCTCTAGGTAAGTATAATTTAGCGTACACTCTGGTCACAATGGCATCAGTATCTAAAAAGACAATTCCTTGGTTAGCAGGCGAATTGACTTCGCGAGAATTTGCATCATATTGACCTGTAATCATTCGAGCATAGTCATCCATTTTCAACTCATCATCATCAATATTAAAAGCTTCTTCATATTCTCTAGCGTATTCTTCTGAAAACGGGGCATTAATGGAACGTGCCAAACGGCGAACAAGGGTTGATTTACCTGTTGAAGCTGAACCCATGACGGTTACAATTTTCGAAAAATGTCTTCTAAAGACGCGATTAATGTGAGTCCAGTGTTCTTGCGGATTTTCTCTAATTTGTGTGGCTGATAGTGAAATATCATGTCTGTCAGCAATTTCAACAGCATATTGATTCCCGTCAGCTGGAAATCGTTTCTTCAATTCTGCTGCGTATTCTAATTCGCCGACATAAAAAGTGACTGATAAATCTCTCTCCAATGTATTATGATGAATCAATTCAAATAAACGATTTGCCCATTCGTCCCAACCATTAGGCATTTCTGGTAAATCATTTTCATTAAGCATCGAAACTTTAATATTTTCTTCATCATTAAAAGCTTCACGCAAATAACGAAATCGTTTCTCAAGAGGTAAGCCAATTTGAGCACCACGGTCATTATCATAACCAGAAACGACAAGCAAGACCCCGTCATTCAAACTCGCACATTTATAGATTTGTTGCTGATGCCCCGTATGTAGAGGAGCAAAAGTTCCAAAATAAATACCGATATTTTTTCCACTTAATTTTGATTTTGAAATATTATTTGTGAGCATTTCGTTTATATCCTGTTTTCATATCAACAATATTTGTCAATTCCTTACCATTTGCATAGGCATCGAGATTTTTTTTCAATATTTTCATAAAGCGACGCCATGTTTCAGGAAGAGTATAACCGCCAGAAGCATGAGGAGTGATTAATAGTCTTTCTGTATGCCAAGCCCGGTGACCTTTAGGCAATGGTTCTGGGTCGGTCACGTCAATTCCTGCCCCAGCAATTTTTTTAGACTCAAGAGCATCACACAAGGCTTCTAAATCGACATTTGTTCCCCGACCAACATTTAGGAAAATAGCATTTTCTTTCATTAAATCAAATTTTTCTTGATTAAATAATTTATAAGTTTCATGGGTCCCAGGGACACTTGAAGCAATAATATCAGCTCTCGGTAAAACTTTGTCTAGGTCAGTTTCGGCATAGACTTCATCAGCAAATTCTTCATCACCATAAACAGTTCGTTTGACTGCAATGACATGACCTCCCAAAGCTTGAATCTTTTGTGCAAAGTGACTTCCAATATCACCTAAACCATGAACCAATACTGTTGAGCCATAAATAGATTGAATCTGACCAATATTTTCCCAGATTTCTTTTTCTTGTTGTTTTTGATAAAGGTCAAATTTTCTTAGAAGAACGAAAGCCATTGTTAGTAAATGCTCAGAAATCGTAAGTCCATAAGTTCCTGTTGCATTTGTCAAAACTACCTCTTGAGGAAAATTTGCTCCTTGAGTATAACCATTGGTTCCAGCTGATAAAAGTTGGAGCCATTTTAAATTTTTATATTTTGCTAATAAATCAGGCTTTGGCAGACCAACTAATACTTCTGTTTCCATAAAATCTGATTCTGTCAGCTCTTCTTCTTTTTTAAATTGAAACTGGTAAGCTTTATTTTTCTTGAAAGCCGCTTTTGTTTCATCTGAAAAATTTAACCAAACATTTTCTAAGGCAATTGCTTTTATCATTGGGACTCCTTTGTATAAAATGAATTTTAAAGACTACTTAAAGAGAATAAAGTCAAGCCTTGTTTTCTTTATCTTCTTTCTTTGATTATAGCACTTTGCCTTAATTTTATAAAAAATAGAAGTTTGACAATTCTGAAATTATCAGTCCTAAAATGATATAAAAGAGAATTTCAGCAAAAATTCTCTTTTTATTTTTATTAAGCTCGTACTGTTTTAGCAAGACCTGTTTTTTTATCATAAAGATTAATCAAACCTGAGCCATTTTTACGAATCATATCCCCTGCTTTAACCGCAAAAGGAACATCAATATGTAAAAGGGTCATTGGGTTTGGTGCACGGTCAATATGTTCATCTGTTTCTGCCAAACGAAGATTTTTGACCATTGTTTCCACGTGGCGGAATCCTGGGCCATAAAATTCAATTTGGTCACCTTCTGTAATAACATTTCTTTGACGAATTGTAGCTACCATTGTTTCAGCATCAAAGGCAACAACTTCTCCGACGAATTTGTACTCAGGAATTTTACGACGAGCCCCAAAGAGTTGTTTATTTTCATCAGGCGTTCCATAATAAAAGCCAGTATCTAATTCACGTTGAGCTACTTTCCATAATTCATCAACTAAGGCTGGTTTTATTTCTTCAAAACGTTCTGGTGATTCCAAATAGGCATCAATAGCTGCTTTATAAACGTTAGAAACTGTTGAAACATAGTGAATTGATTTCATTCTTCCTTCGATTTTAAGCGAATTAACTCCATTTTCAATCATATCAGGAATATGTTCAATCATTGACATATCAACGGCTGACATTGAAAATTCTTCAGTGACTTCACCGGTAATCGATTTTCTCTCGCCAGCAAATGGCATATCATATAAATCATATTTCCAACGGCAAGATTGTGAACATCCCCCACGGTTAGCATCACGCATACTCATATAATTTGACAAGACACAACGTCCTGAGTATGAAATACACATGGCTCCGTGAACAAAAGCTTCAATTTCAACATCAGTATGTTGACGAATTTCTCTTAACTCTTCTACAGAAACTTCACGCGCTAAAACAACGCGTTCAAGTCCTAAATTTTTCCAGAATTCTAAGGTTTCATAGTTAGTAGCAGACGCTTGTGTTGACAAGTGAATGGCCAAACCTGGTGCTTCAGCAGCGCAGATGGCAATCAAAGCAGGGTCAGAAACGATAACCGCTGAAATTCCTAAATCACGTAATGTACGGAACCATTCGCCCGCCCCTTTTTCATTTCCTTCATGTGTCACCATATTGGCTGCTACATAAACTTTAGCGTTGTGGGCACTTGCATAAGCGACCCCTTCAGCCATTTCTTCAAAAGTAAAATTACCTGCGCGTGAACGTAAGCCATAGGCTTGTCCACCAATATATACTGCGTCTGCGCCATAATCAATAGCGACTTTTAGTTTTTCGAGTGTTCCTGCTGGTGCAAGCACCTCTGGACGTGTTTTTGTAATTGACATGTTTCAATTCTCCAATTTTCAAGATTGTAAGTATTTTGAAAAGGCTCCAAAAAGAAAAATCTTAGTCAAATTTATTGTCAGTAAATTTGCGAGCCAAAACTTCTTTGTTTCTTTATTTTACAGGATTTCTTGCCAAATTTAAACCTTCAAATGTGACAAAGTTCTTTGACATTATGTTGCTTATCTCTCATTTTTACTGACAGAATTATTGATAAAGCTTTTTACATTTCTGTCAGTAAATCCTCTATTTCAACTTTATTTTCCTGATTTTCTCATATCATTTATAACGAAAAGAATAAGTACCCCAATAATCAATATGAGCGTCAAAATTATTTTTTCTCTTGTTCCTGGGTCAAAGAACAAAATAATGAGCCAGACAATCAGTATCAGCAACGGAAAAAAATATTTTTGAAATTTAATCATTATTTTCTCTCCTAAAGAGTTAATTTAAATTTTTATGAATTTTATTTAAAATTAATTATAAATGATTTACGAACCTTTGACAATAGTTTTTCATCAAAAAAAAGCTGTCAGTAAATGAACAACTTCTTTTCTTTTTTTATTTAATGGCATCTTTGTCCAAATCATAGAAACCGTGTGATAGTGTCCGTCCTGCTGGATGTATTTTTCGTATTTCTTCATCTAGTTGGAAAGCCTTAAGTTCTGTAAATTCGCCTGCTTCAATCAGCTTTTTAGCTTCTACAAAAAGTTTGCTTATCGCTACAAAATCTTCACCACGAGTAAAAATTCCATCCAATTTCCAATGGTCATAACCCATTGCTACTAAATCTGAAAGTTCTGTCATCATATCTAAATCATCATTAGCAAAAATATGCGTCCCGTGATTATCTTCAAAGATTGAATAATGTGTATCAACTTTCTTAGGTTCAGAGACAAAAAGATTTCTTTCTCTGTCTTTGCCTTTTTCTTCAGTCTTGATGAAATTATAATAGTTTTGCACCAATGGACGTTTGCTATGATGAATCACTGTTGCACCATAAACTAAAATTTCGCCTGGTACAGCTAGTTCATCGGTCATATCAGCAAGTTCTTCTTTTGGCAATTCACGTGCAAGAACAGCTTCAATTGCCCCTTGTTTGGCCCAAAAATTAACTTGGCGGGCAGAAGCAACCATGGTTGAGGCATCATAAGTAAATGGTAACTCATATTTATCACGTTGCAAAACAAAAATCACACCCGCATCGCCTACTGCAATTCGGTCAGCTTTAATTTCAACTAAGAAATCTAAAAAATCTTTTATTTTTGCCATCATCTCTGTATGCATCAGAGCATTGACCGCGACAGTCACTGTCTTTCCTGCATCATGTGCAAGTTCTGTAATTTTTTGAATCTCTTCGTTGGTTAAGGCAGTTGGTACGCGTAAACCATAATTTTTTTCACCAATGTATAAACGGTCGACTCCAGCTTCGAGCAATGCTTTAGCTTGCTCTAGGCTTTCTGCCGTAGAAGTAATAGTAATCATAGTGATAATTATATCATATTGTTCTCTTACACGTTTTTTCTAATTCATCCTCTTACTAAAATTTACTACTCAAAATGATATTTATTCATAAAAAAGTATAGGTTAATTTTATTTTAACCCAAATGAAACTAAATAGTAATGCATTTAAATTTCGAGTAACGTAAACCTTTGCTTTTTATACTATAATTGATTACATAATATAGGAAAGTGCTAGAAAATTATGGAATTAAAGAATTTAAAAGATTTTTATGAGAAGCAAGAATATGTCGATTATAACGAAAGTAAAAATTTTGAGCAAAGACAAGTCAACAAAAGAATTGAAGAATTAAGCTTCTTCACGAATATTGCTGTTTTCTCAATTTTTCTTGTTTTTACTACTTACATTTTGGTGAGTTTATTGGCAAGCTGGATTGCTATTCCAGTTTCTATTGTTCTCTCGCTTGCTCTTTATATTTCCGTGAAAAAAGGAATTGCTAAAGCGATTAAATTTATGATGAAATAAAAACTGTCTAATAGACAGTTTTTTTATTTTATTCCAATTAAAATTTGCACATGAATTCTCGCTGTTTTTGGCGGATTTTCCTTTGCAAATTTTTTTCTTTCCTCAGAAACTGACCATTCTAATGGACTCATCAATAAGAAATCTTGACGCAAATTTTCTGGAATTTCAAAAGTATAATCAATTGTTTGTTGAGTATTCTTAGGAAATTCTTCTTTAAAACGCTCAATAACTGCTTGATTATCATAATCAACTGGAAGTTGATAAACTTCTCGCAACTCACGTAAATAATTTCTGTCAGGAATAATTTTAATGACCCGGCCATTTTCTGTCAGAACTCGATGAAATTCTGCATAATTTGAAGGCGTAAAAATATTCAAAATTACTGACAGACTTTCGTCAGCAAAAGGGAGATTAGTTAAATCAGCTAAGGACAGAAAACTTTTCGTATCTAATTCGGTTGCCATTTCAATTCCATCTTTAGCAATATCAAAAGCAAACTTCGCCCCCGCACCCTCTAGGAATTCTAAAAATGAACCTTCACCTGTTCCAACATCAAGTAAATTTCCACTGACAAATGATTTTTGAATTTCTGTCAGTAAATTTTGATACATCCCTGCTTGAATTAGGCGTCTACGTGGTTCAAACATTTTACGCGTATAATGCTCTGTGTCAGCTTTTGTTTGTAAAAAATTAACATAACCTTTCTTGTTTAAATTATAAGTATGATTATTTTCACATTTTAAGGCATAGGATGCCAATTGAAATTTACCATGACAAATTGGACATCTCAACATTTCCACATTTTCTTCTAAAAGTAAATAAGCTTTTTCAATTTTTTTTAACATAGTTCTATTCTAGCATAATCACTTTCATTCTTTTTATTCAAAATAATTCTTGTAATTTTTTTAAGTTAAACAAGATAATCATGTTATAATAATTTTAGTAGATGAAAGGAAGAAATTATGATTATCCGAGAACTTTGCCTTGAAAATTTTACCAAAATTCCTCAAGCGCTTCAAGCCGGCGTTGAGAGAATTGAACTTTGTGACAACCTCGCCGTTGGAGGAACCACTCCTTCTTATGGTGTCATTGAAGAAGCTGCCAAATATGTTGCCGAAAGTAAGACAACTCTTGCTGTCATGATTCGTCCTCGCGGTGGTAATTTTGTTTATAATTCTCATGAACTTAAAATTATTGAAACTGACACCCTTAAAGCTGTTGAAGCTGGTGCCCAAAACATTGTATTTGGTGCCCTTACTCCTGACAATGAAATAGATACTGACGCACTTGAAACAGTGAGCATTGCCGCACAAGGGCTCCCAATCACTTTCCACATGGCTTTTGATGAAGTCACTGATCAAGAAAAAGCAATTGACCAACTTGTCGAATTTGGCGTAGATAAAATTTTGACGCACGGTGGGCCACTTGACCAACCCTTAAATACTGACAAACTTAAAAGTCTCATTGACTATGCTAAGGGAAAAATTAACATTATTATTGGTGGGGGTGTCAATGCTGAAAACTTTGAAAACCTCGCTCAATTAACCGGAACAAATTATGTTCATGGCACAAAAATTATCAAATTATAAATAAAAAGTTACTGACAGACATTCTATCAGTAACTTTTTTATTTATTTTTAAGTCGGAATCTAACATAAAATTTTGTCAGTAAAAAGTTCGTAAGTAATATAATCAAACTCAAGAAAAATGGTCGAACAAAAATTAATGACAGAATCAATTCAACAATTGTCACAAACATCATCACTCTAAAAATAAGCACCCGTAAACCAGCTGTTTTAGCCGCTTTTTTCAGTGGATAAATTCTTGTTAAAAGTTGATAATCAAAAGCCGTTTGTAATGATAAAAGTTGAAAAATAAGCAAATAGTTAAATACAACCACCATAATAATGGCAACAATTCCATTATTAATAAAAATCATCGCTAAAATTGACAAAATAAGTAAACGAATCGTTAAACCAAGATAATCTCCTGAGCGTAAAAAACTTCTTGTAAATAGATACTCATAAGTTCTTTTTGTTTTCGTCAGTAGAAAATCAAGATATTTCCGACGATGACTGTGTGATTTAAGTCCCTTAACATTAGTAAACAGTGAAAATAATCTTAAAGTTCCTGTTTTTCGTCCCTCTTCTAAATCAATCAAGAAAGCCCAATCCAAAAGTCCACTTTTTTGAGAAGACCAAATTTTGTAAGCCAACCAAGCCGCTTTGATTGCGACAAGTAAGACGAACCAAAGGACTAAGAAAATAGGATTAAATCTTAATAATGGAGCAGCAATCAAAACCAAAAGTGCTGACACAACTGCTGGAATAATCAAAGAGCGGATTAAACATTTTACTAAATATGCCCGAACTTCCATTTCTTTTGTCAGTAAAAAAACTTTATCTGGACTCTCAATAAATGTTGCCAAACTTCCCACAATTTGACTAGCCAAACTGGTCAAAATAACTAAAATAATTTTGCCCCATAAATTCAGCTGATGAATTTGTAGAAAGTTAATGTACTGAACTACCAAAGCTCCTAATAAAATCATCAGGAACAAAACAAAATGGTCATTAAAAACATAACGAAGATATTTTATATTTTGCTTATACCAAAGGTTACGTCGTTTTTTTAAAATTTCATTCATTTGACTTTCCTGCCTCTACAACTTCTTTAGAGTTTGGAATATTTCCTTTTGTTAAGGCAAGATAAATTTCATCTAAACTTGCCTTAGGCTGATTAAATTGAGTCCGTAATTCTTCTACTTTTCCAAAAGCAACAACTTGACCTTCATGCAAAACAATAAATTTATCACAGAATTTTTCAGCTGTGGACAAGATATGTGTACTCATTAAAATCGAACTTCCAGATTTTTTCATGTCAATCATCAAGTCAATCAAATCCTGAATCGCAAGCGGGTCAAGTCCCATAAAAGGTTCATCAACAATATAGAGCGAAGGTTCCACTAAGAATGCGCAGATAATCATCACTTTTTGTTTCATCCCTTTTGAAAAATTCACAGGGAACCAATCTAATTTATCACTCAAGCGGAAAGTTTCTAATAATTTTTCAGCACGTTCAAAAGCCAAGTCAACAGAAATCCCGTAAGCTAAAGCTGTCACCTCAATATGTTCACGCAAAGTCAATTCTTCATACAAACTTGGTGTTTCTGGAATGAAACCAATTTTTCTACGATAGCCTTCTAAATCTTGTTGTAAAGTTAAGCCGTCTAATTCAATTTGTCCAGAATAAGGAGTCAAAAGTCCAATAATTTCTTGAATTGTCGTCGATTTTCCTGCACCATTTAAACCAATGAGTCCAACTAACTCACCTTCTTTAATTTCAAAATTAAGGTCTTTTAAGACAGGATGCCCCAAATAGCCACCTGTTAGATTTGTTACTTTTAACATACATTCCTCTTTTCAATCTTATTCTATATTTATTATTGAAGTCATTCTTAAAATACGTTGCGCATAGCTCGGATTATCATCATCCTCGGCGATAACTTCTTTTAAGTCATCAAGATTATCTGTAATAATTCCATCTACTCCATTGAACATCTGTTCTCTCATATCCGTTTCGTCATTGACCGTCCAAGCAAAAACCATCTGCTTTCTTGCCTGAGCTTTATCCACAAAACTACTATTGAGTGTTGTGGCCTCCATGGTATAGGCCGACATCTTAGTTTGTGGGAAAAGTAAGTTGAACGGAAGGATGAAACTCACTTTAATCTTAGGATTAATTTTTTGTTCAATTAAAAGAGCATTATAATCTAAAGAATGAATCATAGCCTTATCTTTTAAAAGACGTGCACCATATTTTTTACTAAAATTTTCAACCATCTTTGGAGAATCAAATGGAGAAACTTTAATCTCAACCAGTAATTTTTGGTTAACTTTTTCAGCAGCCGCTAAATAATCATCAAAACTTGGGATTAAAGCCTTTTTCCCATTTTCCGAAACAACTGTATTCGTCAATTCTGCTAAGGTAAGTTTTTGTGGCGGAATATCAATTCCAGCTAAATCTTTTAAAGTTGGATCATGGAAAACAACAAATTGATGGTCTTTTGTTTCCTGAATATCCATTTCAACATAATCTGGTTTTGATTTAGCCGTAGCTTCCATGGCTGGAAT
This sequence comes from Lactococcus sp. S47, assembly GCF_016517475.1. Taxonomy (NCBI): domain Bacteria; kingdom Bacillati; phylum Bacillota; class Bacilli; order Lactobacillales; family Streptococcaceae; genus Lactococcus; species Lactococcus sp. S47. Next base: position 130,091 of record NZ_JACVUB010000005.1, on the reverse strand, counting down.
TGTATTTTGCACCCCATTTTCTTCATCAACTCCCCGATGTGAAATGGTTAAAGGGACAGTATCCATAAATCCTTCAACATAAGTCCAGCTCACTAAAGCAAAAATTAAAACAGCTAAAGTAGAAAAAATTATTTTATATTTTCTTCTAACTTTCGGAGATTTTTTTACTACTTCTGAAATTTCAAAGGCTTCCAAGTCAGCTTCTCTCATCAAGTAACTAAAAAGCATGACCAAACTCAAGGTAGATATAATAGAGCTTCCCAACCAAATCAAATCCAGTATTGACACTGCTCCCACAAGGGCAAAAGAAGTTTTATCCAAATAATCTTGGGCAAAGTAGCCGCCAATAAAAAGAAGCCCCTGCATTATTATACTAAATAAACCGATAAGTCCAAAATAAACAGATAGTCTGAAAAAATTTCTAACTCCTTTTGTTCGTTTTAAACTTTCTTTTATTGCTACTTTCAATGATTGACCTTTTAAAATCATCAGTGGAAGAGTCAAAATTAAACGGGTACTAATCCAAAATGTTATAGCATAAAATAGGAACAAAATTAGCATATTTTGCCAACTTTTAAAGAAAAATTCAAATGTAAAAACAGGAATTTTAATTTTCGACAAAAGTGGCGTACTAAAGACATAACGTCCAAAAGGAATAATTAATAGAAAATAAAATACGAAAAAGACTAATTGTTGAATTCTGACATTTTTAAGATCCGAAATAACTTGCCTAAATAAACTTTTTAAACTAAAAGTTCTCGCCTGAATCAAACGAATTCCTTGAAACTGAACGATGAATTGCAGATAAACCAAAAAGATGAGCACAAATAAGACAACTACGAGCCCCAAAACTCCTAAGAAATGCTGCTGAAGCAAGTTTCCAAGATTATTATAAGAAACATAAGGAATTCCACTAACTCGCATAATAAGCTCAGAAATGGATTCTAAAAGTGGAATAATAACAAGTGTGATGACTATAGTTGCCACAACAAAAATCGAAAGATATTCAAACCAAAACTTAGAAAACTCTCGCAAATATTTAAAAATCAAACCAAGTGGCCGATTAGCATTCTTTTTCTTCTTAGCTTTTTTTCTCACCATACTCCTAAACTCCCCATACTTTCTCTAAACAGAAGAATAATTTTCATTACATTATATCAAATTTATAAAATAAAAAATGCTTAAATTTAAGTTATAATAAATAAAAGTTTTATTTATTATAACATATTTGAATTTCCCTTTTTCGGCAATTCCCTTACGATTTAGTAAGTTTCAGCATTATTACTGGGATTTTTAGCTTATTTATAATATAATCTAAGTATATTATAAGTTTTGACTTTGAGTAAAGAGTCATTATTACTACTGGAGGACCTATCAAATGGAAGATTGTATTTTTTGCAAAATTATCGCTGGTGAAATTCCTAGCACCAAAATTTATGAAGATGATGATGTTCTTGCCTTCCTTGATATCACTCAAACAACTAAAGGGCATACATTAGTGGTTCCCAAAAAACATTATCGCAACATTCTTTCAATGACAGGCGAACAATCAGCTGAACTTTTCAGCAAAGTCCCTTTTATTGCCAACAAAATTGTTAATAATCTTCATGCTAAAGGGATGAACATTTTACAAAATAATGAAGAAATCGCTGGTCAAACTGTTTTCCATACTCATATTCACCTTATTCCTCGTTTTGATGAAAATGATGGTTTCGTTGGAAAATTCACTGCTCATGATTATGATTTAGCTGAAATTGCTAAAGAAATCAATGGCCAATAAAAGGACATTACTATGATTGAATTATTTAAAGACTTAAAAAATATCATTGGCGAGTTGTCAGAAGAAGTCAACACGATGAAAGTAAATGTGGAACGTGTTCAAGAAGAAGGTATCAAAGCAGAAAAAGTTGGAAAAGATATTCAAAAAAAAGTAGATGAATTTCAAATTTCCATCCAACCTAGAGTTGAAAAAATTAATGAACTTGTTAATCAAATAAATAAAAGAGTTGAATAATTTCAACCCTTTTATTTTTTTGATTTTTCTTGATGTTTATAAAACTGTCTCCCCCAGAAAATCCCCAATAATTGGGACAAGACAAAACTAACAACTATGACCAGCATTTTTTCGACATCATGATGTTGAATGTAAGTAAAGGTATGTTGTGAAAAATATAGAATACTTATGAATATAATATTAATAATATTCATTCCAATAATTCGCCAATGTCTTCCTTTGGTACTTTCCCAAAAACTGATAAAAAGAATGAGAATGGTAACGACCTCTAATCCAATCAGCGTCAGGTTTAGAACTTGAAAAAGATAGGCAATTGCAAAGATAATTGTTGTATAAGCCCATAGAAATAATAACATACCTCATTCTAGCATGTTTTTTTATATTCTACAATAAATAAAAAAAGAGAAAAATATTTTTCTCTTTTTTTATTGTTATTAGAATGATGCAGAATCAACTTTAACACCAGGACCCATTGTAGTTGTAACAGAAAGGTTTGTGATGTAAGCTCCCTTAGATGCAGCAGGTTTAGCAGCTGCAATTACAGAGTTCAAAGCTTTAAAGTTTTCAACAAGTTTTTCTGTATCGAATGAAACTTTACCGATTGGAACATGAACGTTACCAGCTTTGTCAGCACGGTAGTTAACTTTACCAGCTTTTGATTCTTCAACTGCTTTAGTTACATCCATAGTAACTGTACCAGTTTTAGGGTTTGGCATCAAGTTACGTGGTCCGAGGACACGTCCAAGACGTCCAACAACAGCCATCATATCAGGTGTTGCGATAACAACGTCGAAGTCCAACCATCCACCGTTGATTTTAGCAACGAGTTCATCAGAACCAACGAAGTCTGCACCAGCTGCTGTAGCTTCTTCAGCTTTCGCACCTTTAGCGAAAACGAGAACACGAGCAGTTTTACCAGTACCGTTTGGCAATACCATTGCTCCACGGATTTGTTGGTCAGATTTTTTAACGTCGATGTTAAGGTTGTAAGCAACTTCTACAGTTGCATCAAATTTTGCAAATGAAGTTTCTTTTGCAAGTGCTACAGCTTCTTCTACGCTGTATAATTTAGTTGCGTCGATTTTTTCAATCGCTGCGCGCAATGCTTTACTTTTTTTAGCCATTTCTATTTTCTCCTTGTGGTAATATCGGTTGTCTGTCTTCCTTGTTGCATTTAAAAGTCCGCTCTATTGCGCTCAAAGGAAGCTATTTTCTCGCTCCGCGCCGCTCAGATGAACTAATAGTACTTTTATAACAACAAGAGTAACAGCCTTCCACTAAATGTGTGGATTGCATGTGTGACTTTTTCTGAATTTACAAAATGTAAATCTCGAAAATTCAGTCGAAGTACGAGGCGACAGGTTCCGAAGCCTACCTAAGTAGGTGAGGGTTCTGTCAACGAAGTAATTCGTCTAAATTTTTAGTCAGTAACAGTGAATCCCATAGATTTTGCAGTACCTTCAATCATTGACATTGCAGTTTCAACTGATGACGCGTTAAGGTCAGGCATTTTAAGTTCTGCAATTTCTTTGATTTGTGCTTTTGTAACTGAAGCAACTTTTGTTTTGTTAGGTTCACCAGAACCTTTTTGAACGCCTGCTGCTTTTTTCAAAAGAACTGCTGCTGGAGGAGTTTTTGTGATGAATGTAAATGATTTGTCATCATAAACTGAGATAACAACTGGGATGATCATACCAGCTTGGTCAGCTGTACGAGCGTTGAATTCTTTTGTGAATCCCATGATGTTAACACCTGCTTGACCCAAAGCTGGTCCAACTGGTGGAGCTGGTGTTGCTTTACCGGCAGGGATTTGTAATTTAACGAGTTTTTCTACTTGTTTAGCCACGATAAATTCTCCTTATATTTTGTTTTCGTGATGTGGTATGATGCTGTATTTTACAGCTTCCACGCCGTGCATGTGAAAATTCACATACCTGAGTATTCTATCAAAAAAAAAGCGCTCTGTCAAGCGCTCTTTGCTTTATAAATCTTGTTTTCTGATGAGAGACAGTCCGAGTAATCCAAAAGCAACTATTTCAACTATTGAAAAAATAATCCCAATTAAACTAGTATTTGACATCATATTTTGACCATGAGTTGACACTACGTTTGTTGAACTGGTAAAGATGGTGACGACAATCCCAATTCCCATTGTAATTCCTAAATAAACAAAAATTCCCCAGAATTTGCCTCTTGTCATAATCACAACGAAAAATAAGATAACAATAGAAGCCAAGGCACCAGCAAATGAATTAAGCAAAACCATCCAAACACTACTAAGTGAAAGAGAGCGAGAGACCATACTCAAAAATTCACTTAATTGCCGGGCATAGACACCTAAAATTAGGAAAAAAGGAATAATCAAAATTGTAAATAAGGCTAGTAAAGTCGAAAGAATTGTTGAAATTAATTTAATAAAATAGTAAGTCATTCGATTTACCCCAGAAGCAATCATTAGTCCTAAGGCTTTATTACTATAATCAACTGATAGTAGATGGAAAGGATAAATGATTTGAAAGGCCCAAATTCCAAGCCCTAAAGCCAAAGTGACGAAAATAGTTAAAGCCGCTAGGACTGCTGCCCCGGCACTATTCTGACCGTATCCAGAGACTGTTTTTCCAATGAGATTGATGATTAGAATTGAATCAATTAATGCTAAAACAGCCATAACTCCAATGACAATCAGCCAGCTTTTATCTCGAAAATTTCGGTAAAATTCCATTTTGAAAATGTTTTTTGCGTTCATCAGTTACTCCCTTTTTTGATAAATTCAGCAAATTTTGATTCTTTTTTAATGCTATCAAAGTATACACCTTCTTCAACAGCATGACGAAATGCAATTTGGAAATCTTCGGGACTGCTGTCAAATTTTATTGTATTTTCTTTAATTTCCACTTGAACACCAGTCCTCGTCAAAAAGTTTTCTAAGACTTGAACATCAGTCACAGAAACCGTATAAGTCAAGACTTCTTGTTGATTTTTCAAATCAAAAGTAGCTGTGAAATCTCCATTAGACAGAAGATAAACTTTATCGCAGATTGTTTCAATATCTTCTTGAACATGGCTTGAAATGAGAATCAAACGTCCTCTTTCTTTGAGTGTAAGCAAATAATCTCTAAACCACTCAACAGATTTTGCATCAATTCCTCGAAAAGGCTCATCGAAAATCAAAATTTCCGCATCATTCATAACCGAGATGAGTAGAATTAACTTTTTCTTCATTCCAAGTGAATAAGTGGCGACTTTTTTTGATAACATTTCAGGAGTTAAATCTAATTTTTCAGCTAAATCGAGCGCTTTATCCTCATCAAACTCTCCTCGTAAACCACCAAAGTAGTGGAGATTAAATAAACCTGTGTAACTTTTATAAAGCTCCATATCATCTAGCATGATACCAACTTTTGTAAGCAATCCTGGATTTTCTTTGATTTCTTGACCATCAAGTTGAATACGCCCCTCATAGTTTGTAATAATATTGGTCAACGTCTTGAAAAAGGTTGTTTTACCAACACCATTATTGCCAACAATTCCATAAATATGGCCCGATTCAAACGCCCCTTCATTAATAGACAAAATTTGTCTAGACTGATATGAGAATTTAAGTTTTTCTACTGTAATTTGCATAAATCTCTCCTTTGGGTCCATTATATCATTTTATTATTTTTTGTTAAGAAAAAATTATGATAATCGCTAAGCTTCTAAATAACTTTCCCAAATATTATCAAACAGGGTAAGATTAAAGTAAAATGGGGCTTGGGTTTCTAAATAAGTCGAAATTTCATCGAAATCTTTAGACTGTTTTGGAAAAAGCGGGTCTTGAAAAACTAAATTTGCAAGACGAGTTGCATCATCTTTTTCTACTGGTGCACGATGGCGCATAAGGTAATTATAAAAAGTCATTTTCTCTTTCTATTATCATTAAGTCGGAAAATTAATTATTTTTTCCATTGTTTTTCCAAAAAATCATGACGAATTTTACTTGATTGAGCATAATCTTCTGGATTTTTTTTGTAAAATCCTTGATGGTAATCTTCTGCTGGCCAGAATTTTTGAACGGCTTCAATACTTGTCACAATAGGTGAATCAAAATTTCCGCTGGCTTGCAATTGCGCTTTGCTTTCTTTGGCAATTTTTTCTTGTTCTTCGTTTTCAACAAAAATGACTGGACGATAGTTATCCCCACGGTCTTCAAACTGACCAAAAGCATCTGTTGGGTCCGTGAGTGTCCAATAAAGTTCAACAAGACTTTGATAGGTAATTTTACTATTATCAAAAATAATTTCTACTGCTTCTGTATGACCAGTCAGGTGTTTTTTTACTTGTTCATAAGTTGGATTTTCAACATTTCCACCTGTATAGCCACTTATCACAGATAAAATCCCTTCTCGTTCTTCAAAAGGTTGAACCATACACCAAAAACATCCACCTGCAAATATTGCTCTTTCTGTTGCCATTATTTCTCCTTCACTTTGTTTGTCTTGTGAAATATTATAGCATAGCTCAAAAAAAAGTAGCCAATTAAGCTACTTTTTTACTGACAGAAATTTTTATAAGTCATCAGACTGACAGAATTTACTGACAAATGCTTTTAAATTAAGCTTAGTATTTCTAAAGAAGCTGTCAGTAAATTATTCTCCGATTAATTCTGTTCCCTCTGGACTTTGTTTGATTTTTTTAGCTTTCATCAAACCACCAAGCGCTTTTTTGAATTGTCCTTTTGAGATTCCAAAAGTTGCTTTTATTTCATCTGGATTTGATTTGTCATTAAATGCCATTTTCCCGCCCATTGATTGAAGATAAGCTAAAATCATTTGGCTATCAGCATCAAGCATTTCATAAGCACGTGGTTTTGCTGACAGATTTAGACTACGGTCTTCTTTTCTAAAACCAATAACACGAACTTGAAGTTCTTGACCGACACGTGGAACTGAGAAAAGTTCATTTGGATGAATAAATCCTAGCATATTGTTGTCAGGCAAATAAACAAATGTTCCTGATTCTTTATTTCGATAAACAATTGCTCGTAAATCTTGGTTTTGCATGTTGTCATAACCAGGACCTGCAAGATTCCAGAAATCTTCATGCCATGCTAAATGACCCCAAATTCGCTCTTTTCTGTCAATAATTAATTTCACATAAAGTTGGTCACCAACTTTTGGCCATTGGTCTTTTTCGAGTGGCAAATCATCAAGAGAGACGACCACATCTTTTCCTGGTAAACCTGTGTCAACAAAGGCACCAAGGTCCTTACGTACAGCTGTTACCGTTCCCCAACCATAATGCTCATTTGTTGCTTTTTGTTCCAAAGTCGTCAAACGACGATGGTCATCTTTATCCACATAAACAAAACCAGTTACCACATCGCCAACTGTATGTTCACCTTCTGTTTTATCTAAACGTAATAAATCTTCTCCCTTTTGGAGAAAATAGAAACGTTCACTTTCTTCCACGATTATCGCGGAGATTGTTTGTCCAATAATACTCATTTGTACCTCTTTATAAAATGTGATTGAGAGACTATTTGTCTCTGTTTAATTGATATTTCCTTCGTAAATCCGTGATTTTTCACCCCAAGGATGATAGCCGTCAGCTAGATAATGAAAATCAAAGTGCTCATAGAAATCAGCAAAATCCGTTGCAAGATAAAGTTTATCAATATCAAAAGTTCTGCAATCTTCTTTTACTGCTTCAATCAACAGACCAGCAAGACCTTGATTTCGAAATTTTTCTTCAACATAAAGTGCACAAAGCCAAGGGTATAAGTCCATTCGACTAATAAAATCATTGCTAATCAGTCCACACCCCGCAATAATTTTTCCTTCATCAACAATCAGATACCACTGAGGAATATTTTTGTTACTCTCTAAACTATGCTTCAAACAGTCATCATATACAGGGTTACTGTCCGTATTTCCCCATTTTTCCTGAAAAAATCGAATTGCTTCTTTGAGATAAGACGGTTGCTCTCTAAGTTTGATTAGTTCTCTCAAATTTATCCATCCTGACAGATTTTTGATGTAAAAACGGCTCAATGGAGCCGTTAATGCTTTTACAGATTACTTTATTTGTTAGATTGTTCTACTTAGATATCCAACAATTCTTTTTCTTTAATTGATGCAAGACGATCTGCTTCTTTAACCGCGTCATCAGTCACTTTTTGAATGTTGTTTTCAAGATCTTTAAGATCATCTTCAGTGATTTCTTTTGCTTTTTCTGATTTCTTAGCAGTGTCCATTGCATCACGACGGATATTACGGATTGCTACTTTTGCTGATTCAATATATTTACCCATTTCTTTGACAAGTTCGCGACGGCGTTCTTCTGTCAACATTGGGATAACTAAACGAATCACAGAACCATCATTTGCTGGTGTAATCCCAAGATCTGATTCATACAATGCTTTTTCAATATCTTTCAAGATTGATTTATCAAAAGGAGTAACCATCAATACGCGCGCTTCTGGAATTGTGATGGACGCTAATTGATTGAGTGGTGTTGGTGCGCCGTAGTAAACAACTTGAACACGGTCAAGAAGACTTGCGTTGGCACGACCAGCTCGGATATGTCCTAAATCACGTTGTAAACTTCCTAATGATTGTTTCATCCGGTCTTGAGCTGTTGTAACAATTTCGTTTGCCATTTTATTTCCTTTTTCTACTTTTAATTCTTCTATTTATTTTACTGACAGAAATTTTGTCAGAGATAAGTGTTAGTATTTTAATGATTACAGTTATGCTAATATTTCCATCATAGGATAGTCGTTGACGCTTCAGCGTTTACGAATATGCTAGTATTTCCATCAGTAATTTTTTACTGAATAAATTTACTGACAACTTTTTTGTAAGTAAATCTTATTCAACCGTTGTTCCGATTTCTTCACCACGAACGACACGTGTAATATTTCCAGCTTCATTCATGTTGAAAACAACAAGTGGAATATGATTATCCATTGACATTGTTGAAGCCGTACTGTCCATTACTTGCAAGCCTTTGGTAATAACATCCATATGTGTCAAATGTTCAAATTTAATAGCATCAGCAACTAATTTAGGGTCAGCATTATAAACACCATCAACACCATTTTTAGCCATTAAAATGACATCAGCATTAATTTCCGCAGCACGTAATGCAGAAGTTGTATCAGTTGAGAAGTAAGGCGAACCAGTTCCCCCAGCAAAAATGACAACACGTCCCTTTTCTAAATGGCGTTCAGCACGACGACGAATATAAGGTTCAGCAACAGCTTTCATCTCAATGGCTGTCATCACTCGTGTGTCAACCCCAATATTTTCAAGAGCACTTTGAATGAACAATCCATTTTGAATTGTTGCAAGCATTCCCATGTAATCTGCCTGAGCACGTTCCATTCCGGCTTTCTCACCAGTAATTCCACGCCAAACATTACCACCACCGCAAACAATCGCAAGTTCTGCGCCCAAATCATGGACTTCTTTGAGTTCTTCAGCGACAGCTTTTGCTGTTTCAGGGTCAAATCCGAAACCTTTTTCGCCTGAGAGGGCCTCTCCCGAAAGTTTTAACAGTACGCGTTTATATTTAATTTCAGCCATATTGCACCTATTCTATTATATTTTCTCTATTTTACCATAAAATGCTCACGAAAAAAAGACTAATCAAAGCCTTTTTAGAAACTATCATGATGTCAATAAACCCAGATGTCCCAACAACTGAATAAGTAAATAAATCACAAAAAGAATCCCCGCAATCCAAAAGATTAAATTAAGACTTTTAAAACCTTGCCAAATTGGGTGCTTGATTTCTTCTAACTCTTTCAATTTTTCCGGGTCCAGACTGTCAACATGTTTAAGACTGTGTTTCCAAAGCATTTCAGCAGGAATCACCGATTTATTAAGTATCAAATCTCCATTAGGTTCAATCTTGATCTCATTTCCAATCCATGAAACCATTCCCCCAAGAAACAAATTTGCGCCATATGTCTTTTTTAACTTACTCACATCAAAAGGATTCATCAGCAAATCAATTTGCTCATGAACAGGATAATATCGAACTTGTCCATTATCAAATTCTAAACGTAAACGCACTCCTGGCAACATTTCAGCTTTTGTAACTTTTGGTAAATCCTCCATAACCTTCCCTCCATTCACCCTAATTATAGCGCTTTCTTTTATAGAAGACAAACCATTTGTCAAAACTTTACTGACAGCTTTTTCATAAGTAAAAAAATTTACTGACAGAAATTTGTCAGTAAATTTTATCTAATTATTTAGCAGCTTCAACATCACGAGCAATAACCAATTCTTCGTTTGTTGGCACAACAAGTACTTTCACTTTAGACTCTGGTTTAGAAATGATACCAAATGCTCCACGAACATTTTTACTTTCATCAATTTCCATGCCAAACCAAGAAAGTCCATTAACTACATCAGTCCGAACAGCTGTATCATTTTCACCAACACCAGCCGTGAAAATAAGAGCATCAGCCCCATTTAATACTCCAAAATATTGGGCAATAAATTTCTTGAGACGGTCAACATACATTTCATAAGCAAGAATCGCTTTAGGATTTCCTTTAGCCACAGCTTCTGAAAGATCACGCATATCACTTGAGAGTTCTGACACCCCAAGGACTCCAGATTCTTTATTGAGAATGTCAATCACATCTTGAGCATTTCTAAGGCTTGGGTCGCTCTCTAACATATAAGGAATGACTGAGGCGTCCATTTCACCTGCACGTGTTCCCATCATTACACCAGCAAGTGGTGTAAATCCCATTGAAGTATCAACAGATTTTCCAGCTTCAATTGCTGTAATTGAAGCTCCATTTCCGATATGAGCCGTAATTAGCTTCAAATCTTCCAATGGTTTTTCTAAAACTTTTGCTGCTTCTTGGGCGACATACATGTGTGACGTTCCATGTGCTCCATATTTTCTGATTGAATAATCTTCATAATATTTTGTTGGAATAGGATAACGATAAGCCTTTTCTGGCAAAGTACTGTGAAAAGCAGTGTCGAAAACAGCAACTGCAAGTGCATCTGGTAATAAACGTTGAAAAGCTTCAATCCCTAAAACATTAGCAGGATTATGCAAAGGAGCCAAAGTTGAAAGATTTTTAATCTCAGCCAAAACCTCAGGACTAATAACCGTAGAAGTTTTGAAAAATTCCCCACCTGCAACAACACGATGGCCAATTCCTGTGATTTCGCGGAATTCATGAATTAATTTAAAGTGAATTAATTCATCCATTAATAACAAAACAGCTTGACGATGGTCAACAATTTCTTGTTTTCTAACGTGTTCTTCATTGTTAAATTTAGTTGTTGAGATTGAGCCAGACAAACCAATACGTTCAAAAATTCCTTTAGCAATCACGGTTTCTTCCGGCATTTCGTAAAGTTGCCATTTTAATGACGAGGAGCCTGCATTGACAGCGAGCGTTTTTTCCATACTTACTCTCCTTAATGTATGCGTTTTATTCTTAAAATTATATCATATTTTATGTCTGATTTCATTTCTCCTCCCTCAAGGATTCCCAGAACTTATCATTTTATGTCATTTTAAAAATAAAAAAGATTTTGTTTTAGAACAAAATCTTTTAATTAATTATTTTTTAAGTGCTTCAACATCACGAGCAATTACAAGCTCTTCGTCAGTTGGAATCACAAAAACTTTTACGCGTGAATGAGGTGTTGAAATTTCTCCCTCGACGCCAAAGACATTTTTCTCAGGGTCAACTTCAATTCCAAACCAAGTCAATCCAGAAAGAATTGCTTCACGAACAGGAACCGAATTTTCACCAATACCAGCGGTGAAGACAAGAGCATCAGCCCCATTCAAAACGGCCAAATATTGACCAATAAATTTTTGAATTCGGTCAACATACATCTCGAATGCAAGTTTTGCATCAGTATCTGTATCTTTAGCAGCAATGATATCACGCATATCTGATGAAATACCAGATACACCATAGAGACCAGATTCTTTGTTCATCATATCAACAACACCTTGAGCATCTTTTAACTCAGAGTCATTTTCAATAAGGTATGGAAAAACAGAAGGGTCCATTTCACCTGTACGTGTTCCCATCATTACTCCAGCAAGTGGTGTGAATCCCATTGAAGTATCAATTGATTTCCCACCTTTCACTGCTGTCAGTGATGCGCCATTCCCGATATGAGCAGTGATAATTTTAGTTTCTTCAATTGGTTTTCCAAGTAATTTTGCAGCTTCTTGTGAAACATACATGTGTGAAGTTCCATGAGCCCCATATTTACGGACAGCATAATCTGTATAATATTTTTTAGGCAATGGATAACGGAATGCTTTTTCAGGCATCGTTGTATGGAAAGCTGTATCAAAAACTACTACAGAAGTTGCATCAGGTAGTAAGTTCAAAAAAGCTTCAATTCCTGCAGCATTTGCTGGATTATGCAAAGGAGCAAGAGCTGACAAATCTTTAACTTGTTGCAAAACTTCTGGTGTAACAACTGTTGATTTTTGGAAAATTTCACCTCCAGCAACCACACGATGTCCTACACCTGTAATTTCAGTAAATTCCTCTACTATTTTCAATCTTTTTAAATCTTCAAGTAAAACTTCTACTGCTTCTGTATGATTTGGAATGTCAAAAACGCGTTCTTCTTTTTGCTCACCAAATTTGACGGTCACAATCGAATCTTTCAAACCAATTCGTTCGATTAATCCCTTGGCAAGAACTTTTTCTTCTGGCATTTCATACATTTGCCATTTCATAGATGATGAACCAGCGTTAACTGCTAATGTTTTGGTCATGTTTAATAAACCTTCCTTGAATTTGAAATACGGTTAAATTATAACACAATTACAATTCCTTTTGTGTTTTTCGGTCATGATTCACGAGCTTAATTCAAGATGTAGTTTTTAAAATAAAAACCTTTTCAAATTCAATTATTTTCATACACTTTAACCAAAAAAATTACTGACAGAACCTGTCAGTAATTTCAATCTTATAATTTTACAATTTTTGTAAATTCTTCCATAAAGACTTCTAAACTTTCTCTGTCTGTCAGTGAAGACAAAGGGTGAGCAAAAGTTGCATGTGCAGCCGGCCCCTTTTTCAAAACATAAATCGCCTTAGCATCAGCATTAAAAAGTGATTTTGGTAAAGTGATGACAGCCATCACACTTCCATGTTTACTAATCCATTCCTTTAATAGTGGTCCTTGAGGACTTGTCAGTAAATCTTCTGGAGCTAGGAAAATGGCAAAAGAACCCTCTTTTAAATAATTAAATGATTGCTCAATCAAAAGATGATGAGCAAAAGTATGTCCGTCAGTAGTCGCAACTTCAAAATTCTTTGCAACTTCATCATCCGGATAAAAACCAATTGGTAAATCACTGACAACAACGTCTGCAGGTTCCATCAAACGCTTTTGTACTGCATCAATTTGCATGAACTCAGCCTGACTCCCCATAATTTCAGCCATTGAAGCAGACAAATCTAAAAGTAAATCATCAACTTCAAAGCCTACATAATCAACCTTTTTATTAAGATTAACCAAAAGCGTTTCAGCAAGATTACCCATGCCAGACCCAAATTCAATTAAACGAAGTTCAGAATTTTTATTAAGATGTTCAATAATGAAATTAAAAATTAAACCAATTGCATCTGGAGTCATTGCATGATTGGGCTGAAGTGGTGCGACTTGTGACCCTTTCAACAAAACAAATTGAAAAAGTTTTTGCCACTCCTTATTTGATAAATTTAACTGACGAAGTTTGTCATTATTTACTGACAATTCAACAATTCCTTGGTCAGTATCATCTAAAAAAGCAGCATTTTGTTCTACAAAAGCATCATAAAAATCTGTACCCAATTTCTCAGATAATAACATAATATTTGCAACAACTAGCTCAAAACCTTGAGCCACTTTTTCCATATCCATGTTTTTTCTCCATTTCTACAAAATCAAAATAAAACTGCCAAACTTTGACAGTTTTATTCATTGCTTGATTATTAATCAATCAATCATTTATTTTTTTCTTTTTCGACTGTCCAACTTTTCCAATTCCATCCAAGCTCTGACCGTTACGACAAGCATCGCCACAATACCGATAATTTCTAAAAGTAATGACCGATGGCTTACCGCCTGGGCCACAGCAAAAGCAAGAACTAGAACTCCAACACCAGCAAAGAAGAAAATGTCCATACTCCGCCGAACGTCTTTGGGCATCATGAAAATATACGCAAAGGCAACTAAAATCAACAAGATAATATAGAACATTTTTCTCCTTTCCAAGTTATGACAAGAACTAACGAAAAATTAATTTATTCATCATCAAACTTTCAATAATTGAAAATCAAGTTTCTCTATTTGATTAAACTTATTTTTTCTTCTTAGTTGATTTTTCACGCATTGCTTTATCCAAAATTTGTTTACGCAAGCGGATTGATTCTGGAGTTACTTCCAAGTAATCATCATCTCCAAGGAATTCCAAAGATTCTTCAAGTGAAAGAATTTTTGGTGTGTTCAAAACAGATGTAGAGTCTTTATTTGAAGAACGAACGTTTGTTTGTTGTTTCATTTTAGTGATATTTACAGTCAAATCATTATCACGACTGTGTTCACCAACAATCATCCCACCATAAACTTCAGTACCTGCATCAACAAAAAGTTGTCCACGTTCTTGAACGTAACCCATTGCGTAAGAAGTAACTTGACCTGAATCCATAGAAATCAAAGAACCACGGTGACGTCCACCGATTTCTCCCTTAACAGCTGGAAGATATTGGTCGAAAGTATGGTTCATGATTCCGTATCCACGAGTCATTGACATGAATTCTGTTGTGAATCCAATCAAACCACGTGCAGGAACAAGGAAAATCAAACGTGCTTGACCGTTACCAGTGATTTGCATATCAAGCATATCACCTTTACGTTCAGAGAGCGCTTGGATAATTGAACCTTGGTATTCTTCAGGAGTGTCGATTTGAACACGTTCAAATGGTTCGCAAGCAACACCATCAATTTCTTTGATGATAACTTCAGGACGTGAGACTTGAAGTTCATATCCTTCACGACGCATTGTTTCAATAAGAATTGACAAGTGCAATTCACCACGACCAGAAACAACCCATTTATCAGGAGATTCAGTGTTTTCAACACGAAGTGAAACGTCAGTTTGCAATTCAGAAACCAAACGTTCTTCAACTTTACGTGATGTTACCCATTTTCCTTCGCGACCAGCGAAAGGTGAGTTGTTAGCAAGGAAAGTCATTTGCAAAGTAGGTTCATCAATGTGCAAGATTGGCAATGGTTCAACGTGGTCTGAAGGTGTAACAGTTTCCCCAACGAAGATATCTTCCATACCAGACAAAGCAATCAAATCACCAGCTTTTGCTTCTTGGATTTCTTGACGGTCAAGACCGAAGAAACCAAAAAGTTTAGTAACGCGGAAGTTTTTAGTTGAACCATCAAGTTTAGACAAAGTAACGCTGTCCCCAACTTTGATTGTTCCACGGAAAACACGTCCAATACCAATACGTCCAACATAGTCATTGTAGTCCAAAAGTGAAACTTGGAATTGCAAAGGTTCATCAGAGTTATCAACTGGGCCAGGGATATGGTCGATGATTGTATCAAAAATATTTGCCATTGTGTGTTCTTGATCAGCTGGATTATCAGACATTGATGAAGAACCATTGATTGCTGAAGCATAAACAACTGGGAAATCCAATTGTTCGTCATCAGCACCAAGTTCGATGAAAAGTTCAAGAACTTCATCAACAACTTCAGCTGGACGAGCAGATGGTTTGTCAATCTTATTAACAACAACGATTGGAGTCAAGTTTTGTTCCAAAGCTTTTTTCAAAACAAAACGTGTTTGAGGCATTGTTCCTTCATAAGCATCGACAACGAGGACAACCCCATCAACCATTTTCATAATACGTTCAACTTCTCCACCGAAGTCCGCGTGACCTGGTGTGTCCAAGATGTTGATACGAGTTCCGTTATATTCAACTGCTGTATTTTTGGCAAGGATAGTAATCCCACGTTCTTGCTCAAGTGCATTTGAGTCCATCGCACGTTCAGCTAATTCTTTACGAGCATCCAACGTTTGAGATTGTTTTAAGAGTTCGTCAACCAATGTAGTTTTACCATGGTCAACGTGGGCAATAATAGCGACGTTTCTAATATCTTCGCGTAATTTAGTCAATTTTATCATACCTTACTTTCGTATATATCTAACCCATTATAGCACACTTTTCTAAAAGCTGTAAATGCACACGTTTACAAGCCTAACAAAGATTTTTTTACTTCCAAAATGAAAACCCCAAAGAAAAATTTCTAAGGAGTTCTTTATTTTTTTATAATTAATAAAATCAGTAAAAATGATTATGTTGTTAACATTCTTTTATTCTTAAACTGTAGAGAAAGAGTAAAAGAAAAGCAACTAAACCAAATAGAACAGCAATAATATATCCAGCTCCATAAAAGGTTAGAAAGATAGAAAGTTCAGCCCCAAAAGTATTCCCAGATAAACTATGATTAAAAATAATCATAGACGGAAAAGCTATAACTAAGAAACTAATGTAAAAAATAAGACTAGCAAAAGAAAAATAGACACTAAAATTTATTTTCCTATAAATGAGAAAAAGTGATATAAGCAACACCAATCCCAAAATGAAACTATAAAAAGGGACTTGATGAAAAAGAAAATAAAAGAAATTTTCTCGACTTTTTTTATAGTCAAAATTCGTATTCAATTTAGCCTGATTTACCGTTGCAGGAAGAAACATGGTTCCTATCCAAATGACAAATGCAAGAGATACTTGCCAGATTTTTATTTTTCTTATCAACATTTTTCTGCCCTCCATATTCATTACTATATCTACACTCGCATTTTATAAACATCTACATAAATCAAAATATTAAAAATCAAGAAGAAATGGAAGAAAGAAGCTGAGCAACCCTAAAATAAATGTAAATACTATATATTTTTTCATATCTATCACTCTCTATCTGGACAATTCAACAACCTCATCCGCCATTTCCCAAATAACAGGATTATGCGTAGCGATAATAATAATCCGATTTTCATTTTTCATACTCAAAAGCAGTTTCATCACTTCTTCACTATTCTCAGAATCTAGTGCTGCTGTTGGTTCATCCGCCAAAATAACCGGTGAATCTTTCAAAATCGCTTTAGCAAGTGCTACACGCTGTGCCTCACCACCTGACAATTCATAAATTTTTTGATTGAGTTTTAAATAGGCTACATTAACTTGTGCCAAAGTTTCAAGCTTTTTTTCTTGTTTATTTTTCTTGGATAACTTTTGATTAATCAATCCCAAATCCAAATTTTTATCAATCGTTTCATTTTCAATCAATCCAAAATTTTGAAAAAGATAAGACAAATCATTTAGAAAATAGGAATGTTTCTTGATTTTTGATAATTCTTTTCCCTCATAAAGAATACTTCCCTCGTAGGATTCAAGTTTAGCAATCATATTCAGTAAGGTTGTTTTACCAGAACCTGATTGACCGATAATGGCATAAACTTTCCCAGCTTCAAAGGTTAATTTAAAGTTATCAAAAACCTTTTTATGTAAAAATTCTTTAGTAATATTAGTTAATTCAAACATCTATTCTCCTTTCAAACTATTTATTTGTCCATTTTCAAAATTCTTCATTTGAACAAGTAGGATAATGAGCGAAATAAACCACAAAGCACTTACAACAAAAAGAGAATATAAAAACTCATTGCTGATTATTGTCAATGTTGGTAATAAAATCACAAGTAATCCTAACTCTACAAAAATGAACCGACGATGAATTCTCAAGTTGGGCATTCCAGAAATAAATTTTATTACGATTGTTCTTCTGAAATGAGTAAAGTAAAGGACATGGAGTAAAATATAGAAAAAGCTAATGACAATAATCGTTATAATGGCTGATATGATTGCCATACTTAAACTCTCTTTTACAAGATTTGTCTGTGCTTCATACTGTCCATAGGCATTAACTAAATAATGAACCTTATCGTATAGTCCCAACTCTTTCAGCCTATTAATCGTTTGTTCTTTACCTTTCACAAAAAAGTAATCATTATCCCCTGCCCATGATATTCCCGTTTCTTTTCCTGATGATTGCGGTGTTATACAATAATAATTGGGTCAGATATTTCTTGTTGCGTTGTCATTTTCTCATAAGCCACATTGTAAATAAAACGTTTTTCACCATTTAGTACTTCTTCAACGTATTTTGCCTTCATCTTAGTCTCTTTTTTACCGTTTTGTGTGGTTTCCGTCAATGATTTATTATATTTAGTGATAAGTTTTTGACGGTTTTTCATTTGATTTTTCGGTATCAAAAGAGCGTATTCTCCAAGTTTAAGATTAGAAAAGTCTTCTTTAGTCTTGATATGTTGTGCTTTCAGATAACTTGGTGTAACGAAAAGTTGATCTTGGCTACTTTCTTCTGGTCCAGCAAATAGGTCATGTCTAACGAATATCGCATCATCTTTCGTTACTTCAATATTATAAAAGTTCCACCATGCTTTTGCTTCTTGATTACTCACTTGCAAATTAATGGAGGCATAGGGAAAAGTATAATACTCTTTTTGCTGCTTCCATTTATCTAAGTCGGCTTCCTGTTTTTTTAATTCAATTTGATTATAGTGAATTCCTGATAGACTTGTGACAAGGACAAGACTCACAGCAAATTGCATCAAAACCACAAGAACCATCAACGCTATTGTCGGTAGTTTCCCTTTGATAAGTGAATTAAGCTGACTCCGAGAGAGGATAATCATGATTATTGCACTTACTAAGCATGACAATAGCACAAATATCAGAGAAGAAAAGAAGATAGAAAATAAAGCAAAAATGTGAAGTGACAAGTTGCTTAGACCATTTATGAGCAAGTAACTAGAAGTCCCTATCATAGCAATCATCGTCAAAATTGAGATAAACTTTATATCACGAATACTATCTGAAAATACAGTATTCAACAATGTCTTCCCAGACAAAAGTTCTATTCCTGATTTTCGTAACTCTGAAATTCTTACAAAAATAGCTAAACCGACAAAAGCCAGAAAGATACTTATCAATAAGGTTACAGCCTGTGGATTACCATAGATATTATAGTACTCCCCAATAAGTGACATAGTGGGAAAATAAGATGCCGTTACATGAAATTTTTGATTTAAATATTGACTTAATTCCTCAGCACTTCCATGCCCTTTTAGAATATTGTAAGTTGCACCCATACCCAATAAGTCATTGTTTGCCCGATTCGCTTTTGGAAATAAAATCATATTACTTGCAAGTTTCCCTGTCCCAAAAGTTATATAAGTTGGCTTGAAGTCTTCAGAGCCGGCAGGTGTGACAATATCCATAACGATAAAGACATTATGTTTTCTTGCATAATCGTCTATTTCTTTGACGACTTCTTGAGGGCTAGGAATGGTTTCTGGGTTTTGATTCTCATTATTTGCAATAAGAACAGCCTTTGGCAATCTTTCTGAAATGATTTGCTGATCTTTTCCTTGTATGTTGATAATATAAAAGACTGTGACTAGTGCAATGGTCACAGTCAAAAAAATATACTTTATTTTTTTCATTTCACTCACCAATGTTTGGTTTGAACTGTATTATTACCATGGAAGAAAATCACTCTTTCTCCCCAGCGAGTATTTAACCAGGCATAAGCTTGTTGATTGGCATAAGCTCCCATACCATACTTTTTGTCATTTGTTGAGCCTTGAGAATAAGTTGAACGATTAACAGCGAATACAGGACTGACTTGAAGGAATGTTCCGCCGAGAGTCGCAAGGATAAGTGTTGAAACAAGTAATTTTTTAGTTTTCATTTTTCTACTTCCTTTCTAAAGATTTCTAATCTTTTGTAGAACTTTTTTAAAATTCTACTGCAACAAAATTTTTAGTACCTCCTTTCCTCACTTTGAGGGTGTACAAGCCTCTGGTCGAATTCGTTTGTTTAACATTTTTAAGTTGATGTTAAATTTCTATATTTCGATTGTAAACCTTTTCATTTTTGCTTACAATCTTTTTTTGCATAATTTCATCATTTTTGTGACGAAATCGCATTTTCTGTGATGAAATTGAGTTTTTATCAGGTAAAAACAAAAATCACCCTAAAAAAGAGTGATTATTTTATTCGTTTTGAATGTTTTTTGAGTTCTTTTAACTCTTTTTTGCAAACGGCCGGTGCTTTGACTTTTTTCAAGCTTTGTTTGAAACATAGCGTCAATCCGTCTTCTTCAATTCGACGAATTTTATTTGTATCAACGAGTAAACCGCGCCCAAGTGCAAGTAAATTGGGAATTTTCTTTTTTACATCAGAAATCGTACCACGAACTAAACATTCATTATCTTTTGTGATGGCTCTAAGATAATTTCGATGTGTTTTGTCCGCTTCAATATATAAAAGAGAATCTATCGAAATTGGATAACCACTGATTTCGACAATATTTAGCTCATTTGTAAAACAGTAGAGCAACACTTTCTTAATCATTTCTCTAACTTCAGTATCAGAGTCACTGGCCACAGTCATTTGAGTCCATAACGGAGAGGTAGTAAAGTTCAATAATTCTTTTTTTAAGTCAGGATTATCAGTATAGATAAGAAAAAATGCCTTACTTTCTAACTTCTGTATTTTTTTCAGTATTTCGAACTCTTCTTTTTGTGCAATTTTTATAAAACAAGTCTTAACTTCATTAAGGTAAATTTGAAGAAATTTATAGACATGCTGATGATTATAGAATACCATTGTTGCATCGATCTCGTCTTTTATCCCAAGTTCTTTTTCATTTTCAAGAACAAATCGCTCCAAGCGATTTACTGCATAAAAGTCCGCATCAATCAAAATTCTATTCATTTTTTACCCTCAACAAGTAAATTTTAACTATAATCTTATTCCAAAAGCATCATTACCATTAAATATCTTTTTAGTTACGTTTTCAAATTATATTGTATTATACCATTTTCTAAGCAAATTCTGCACTATTCTCTCTCTTTTACATATAGCTTGGACTTGAAAGCCTTTATCAAATACGGTAAAATGTAGTAATGAAAACTCTCTATGACGTGCAAGAAATGCTGAAAAAATATGGATATATAAATCTTTTTCCAGATCGTTTGGATGCGATTGCTTTTATGCAAATTGAATTAGGAAAAATGCTTGAATCAGGAATATTTCAAAAAAGCGACCATGACTATTTGACTGCTCGCTTGATTTTAGCACGTGAAGAGAGAATTGAAAAGAAAAAATCTACGACCAATAAAAAATGATTCTTTTTTTTATTGTCAGATTGGAGAAAAAAACATGACTGCAAGTAAAATTATCGGTATCGACCTTGGTGGAACTTCAATTAAATTTGGAATTTTGACACTCGGTGGTGAGGTTCAAGATAAATGGTCTATCCCGACAAATATTTTAGAAGATGGAAAACATATCGTTCCTGATATTATTGAATCAATCAACCACCGTTTAAGCCTTTATAACTTGGACAAATCTGAATTTCTTGGAATTGGAATGGGAACACCAGGTTCAGTAAATATTTCTGAAAGTACCGTAAAAGCTGCTTTTAACTTAAACTGGGCAGATACTCAAGAAGTAGGTAAACCAATCTCTGAAGGTGTTGGTCTTCCTTTCATTTTGGATAACGATGCTAATGTTGCTGCTCTTGGTGAACGTTGGGTAGGGGCAGGTGAAAACAATCCTGATGTTGTTTTCATTACTCTTGGAACTGGTGTTGGTGGCGGAATTATCGCTTCAGGTGAGCTCGTTCATGGTGTTGCCGGAGCTGGTGGCGAAATTGGCCACATTTGTGTTGACCCTGATGGTTTTGAATGTACTTGTGGAAATCGCGGTTGCTTGGAAACAGTAACTTCTGCAACAGGTATCGTTCGTTTAGCTCGTAAATTCGCTGAAGAATACGAAGGTGATTCTACTATTAAAGCAGCTATTGACAATGGTGATGAAGTGACTTCTAAAGACATCTTCTTTGCAGCTCAAGAAGGAGATCACTTCAGCTTATCCGTTGTTGATAAATTTGCTTATTATCTTGGTTTTGCTTGTGCAAACCTTGGTTCTACTTTGAACCCTGCTTCAATCGTCATCGGTGGTGGTGTTTCTGCTGCTGGAGAATTCTTACGTGAAAAAGTTGAAAAATATTTCACTAAATATGCCTTTTCAACTGTTCGTAACTCAAGTAAAATCAAACTTGCTGTCCTTGGAAATGACGCTGGAATTATCGGTGCCGCAAGTCTTGCTCTTAAATTTAAAGGAGAATAATTTTGGTTATTATTATCATTGATATCATTCTTGTTTTAGTAATTATCGGAATGTTTGTCTATCCTCGTTGGAATCTTCGTCGTAATGCTAAACTTGTTGAAGAAGCTGAGTTTGCTCGTTTAATGCCTACTTCTCAATTAATTGATATTCGTGAAGCAAAAGATTTTCGTATTAAACATATTCTTGGTGCACGTAATCTTCCTGCTGGACAAATTGACCAAAGTTTAAATGCCTTAAGTAAACATAAACCTGTACTCATTTATGAAAATGGTCGTCCTGTTGGCGGAGCAAAAGTTGCTAAAAAACTAAAAAAAGCTGGCATTCCTGAAGTTTATATCCTTAAAAGTGGTTTGAATTCTTGGAATGGTAAAACTAAATCTGGTATCTAATTACTAATCGTCTTATTAGTAAATTTCAAATAAAAAACTCTCTATCATTAACTGACAGAGAGTTTTTTATTTATAAAGTAATTAACCTACTTCAGCTTCAATCATCCAAAGTGTTTTTTCAATATCTCCAAGAGCAGTCGTATATAAGTCAACTGTCACATCATCACCATCATCACCAGCAATTTTAATGCCATCTTTGAAGAGTTGAGTCAAATATTTGTAAGCAACAATCAATTCTTTCACACGTTCTGAATTAGATTTTCCCCAAATGGCGGGAGTCATTTCAATTTTAGAATTTTTATCAAATTCTGCTAAAGTTGAAACTGGAGAACCACCAATAGTGATTAGACGTTCTGCAAATTCGTCCAAATGTTCATCCAATTGATCTTTCAATTCATCCATTTTTGGGTGTAGGTAAAGAAAACCCGGACCACGCAAATACCAGTGGATTTGATGAACAAGTGCTGATGCTTTTGATAAATCAGCAACTGTTTGATTTAAAACTTCTTGTGTGTGTTCATTTGACATAACTAACCTCCATTTTTTAAATATTAAATGTCATAAAGAAACTTAATATTAACTTTTCTATAAATATATTATAAACCAATGAGATTTTTTTCTCAAATGATTTACTTATTTTCTTTTTTCGCTATATTTAAAGTTACAATTCTTCATTTATTTCGTATAGATTAGTATGGACATTTTATTTATATTTGTAATTGGAAGTATTTTTGGCTCCTTTTTTGGCTTAATAGTTGACCGTATTCCACTAAGAAAATCAATTATTTTTGGACGCTCACACTGTGATTCTTGTCAGCAACTTTTAGCCTATCGTGATCTAATTCCTATTTTTTCTCAAATAAGCTCTGGCTCACATTGCCGTTATTGTAAAAGTAAAATTCCATATTTATATGTTTTTTTGGAGTTCTCATCAGCTTTAATTTTTGTTTTAGCTTGGGTAAATTATCTTAAACCTAGTCAATTTTTACTGATTATTCTTTCACTAATTTTATCTGCTTTTGATTATCGTCAGCACAGTTTTCCTTTTGTTATCTGGTTTATTTTTGCACTCAGTTTTATTTTAATATTTCCTCTTTCTCCCCTTTTCTATTTTTGGCTTATTTTAGCCGTCTTAGCTGAAAAATTCAATTTAAGAGTTGGCAGCGGTGATTTTTTATGGTTTTTTACCGCTTCATTTTCTCTAACTTTCTTAAACGAAATGCTGCTCCTTCAAATCGCTTGTTCACTTGGTATCATTTATTATCTAATCACAAAAAAACGAGTTGAAATTGCCTTCATCCCGTTTCTAACTATTGCATATCTAATGTTGCTTTTTGGGCACCAAATTCTGTCACCGTAACCCCTAAAAGCCTTACTCCTAAACTTTCATCATATTCAAGCTCTTCAAATATCTCTTGTGCTACTTCTGCAATTTCTTCTGGACTTTCTAACTTTTCTGCTAAAGATTTTCTTTTTGTCAATGTTGTAAAATCAGAATATCTCAATTTTAAAATGACAATACTTCCTTTTAATTGATGACTCTTTAATGAGTCGGAAACTTTGCCAGAAATTTTACTCAACTCTGCTTTAATATCATCCGGAAGATATAATAGTTTACCATAAGTTCGTTCTTTTCCAACTGACTTTCGCTCACGGTAATTTTTGACTTTCGAGTTATGTATTCCATTGGCCTTTTGATAAAGCTCCCAACCATAAACTCCGAATCTTTCAGCTAAATCAACTGGGTCTGCTTTTTGTAAATCTCCCCCATTAAAGAAACCTAGTGCGTGCAATTTAGGAACTGTCGCTTTTCCAACACCATGAAATTTTTCCACCGGTAATTTTGCTAAAAATTCTAATGCTTCTTCTGGCATAATTAAGGTTAAGCCATGGGGCTTTTCATAATCAGATGCAATTTTCGCTAAAAATTTATTATAAGAAACTCCTGCAGAACAGGTTAAACCTAACTCAACAAATATATCATGCTGAATCAACTTAGCAATTTTAATTGCTGATTGAGCACCGATTTTATTTTCTGTTACATCTAAATAGGCCTCATCAATTGAAGCTGCTTCAATATCATCGGTATAACGTTTAAAGATTTCACGAACTTGTTTACTTACTTTTGTGTATTTTTCATAGTTTCCTGAAATAAAAATAGCTTGTGGGCAAAGATCATAAGCTTCTTTAGCACTCATTGCCGAATGTATTCCAAAAGCACGCGCTTCATAAGAACAAGTTGAAACCACGCCACGTCCACCTGTCTGTAATGGATTTCTGGCAATAACAACCGGCTTACCTTTCAAACTCGGATTATCACGCACTTCAACAGAAGCAAAAAAGGCATCCATATCAATATGAATGATTTTTCGCGAAGTGTCATTGATGAGTGGGAAAGTTAACATATTGCTATTATACAAGAATTAGTTTTCAGACTCAATAGATTGATTACAAAAAAACTCTTAACAAGTAAGAGTTTTAATTTATAAATCAATAATTTGGTATTCATAACCCTGCGACTTCAAAATTGTAAAACAAGCATCCATCGCAAAGAAAATAGTTTTGGTATTATCATTAGGATGAAAAGTTTGAATTTGATAGTCATCTAGCATTTGTTGGTCAAAATAAATATGCATATTATTATAATGTTTACCAACAAGTCCAAAAAGAGAAACAATTCCGGAGTTTAATCCAAGCATATCTTCTAGTCGTTCTTCCGAGACAAAGTGAAGTCTCTTCACTCCAATAATTTCTCCCAAGCGATTCATATCAACCTGTTTAGCATCATCCATAATTATCATATAGAACTGGGTAGACTTTTTATTGGCTAAGATTAAAGTTTTGGAACGACAACCTTCATAATCTTTAATGTAGTTATCCGACTCCTCAGTTGAATGACTTGCTGGATGTTCTACTATATTATAAGGAATTTCAAGCTCAGCTAATAATTCCTTAACTTCTGAAAAAGTTCTCATCAATTCTCTCCTTTATTCACTTTTAGAAAAATACCGATAAAATTAATTTATATAAGACAACTTATTTTTATATTTTGTTTAGTAGCCTAGTAATCCCCGAAGATCTAAAGCTGTTCCTGATTTTGCGCCACAAATCAAGACCAGAATTGCTAAAACTCCTAGTAAGGCCACAATGAACATTCCTGCCCATTCCTTGACTGATATTGCTTGTCGACTTTCTTTTTTCGCTTTAATAAATAAAATGAAACCAATCGTATAAAGAATCATCGCCAACCAAACATATTGCCAACCTGAAAGATAAAGGGCCAGAGCTTGAAAAGCAAAGGTGAAAAATCCTATTAATATATTTTTAATTGAACCTTCTTTAATCCCAATTTTAAGAAGATAAGCTCCAACCAAAGCATAACAAATCATAATTACAGCTGTTGCCATATAAATAAAGACATTATAAGCATTGGCTACAAAATATGTAATGATAATAAAGATTTGAATCATCAGCTGAGTAATAAGCAAAGAATTACTTGGCGCATGATATTTATTCAGCTTACCAAACCAACTTGGCAATAGTTTTTGCTCTGCCAATTGTTGTGTCGCCTCAACTGGTAACATTGTCCACGAAAGCCAAGCTCCTAATAAGGAAATCATTAGTCCAATTGCCATCAGACTTCCGCCCCAGCCACCGACCATCTCGTTAAGAATATAAACTAAGCCTGGTGCTTTAACATTTGCCAAACTTGCCTGGTCCATATAACCATAAGGAAGTAATGATAAAAGGACATAAATGACAAGCAAAACTGCTAGACCAATAATTGTCGCTTTAGCTGTATCCGATTTTTTCTTTGCCCGATTTCCCATCATCGCTGCGCCTTCAATCCCGACAAATACCCAGACCATGACCATCAGCGAGCCTTTAATTTGATCAAGGAGTCCACCAGCAGTCATCGCATGCCAAACTAGGCTTTTGACTGACCCATCCGCAGCTAGATTGCTTGTGAAAGTTTGCCAAAAATGTTGAGTGAATACATCAGCTTTAAATAGGATAATCCCTGTGATTGAAAATACAACTAAAGGAATGAGCTTTGCAATCATAACAACCGCATTTACAAGGGCGGCAGTTTCTACTCCTCGGTCAACTAGAAACATTAATATCCATGAGATTATTGAAACAATAATTACTGATAAAACAGTCAACGAACCATTGGAATTAGCAAATTTGCCAGGGAAGAAATAGTCAGCAGATGTCATCATTAAAACTGCAAAACCAATTGTTCCAGTCCAAGCTGAAATCCAGTAACCCCATCCTGATAGAAAACCGATAAAGTCTCCAAACCCTTCTCGAGCATAATCAGAGACTCCCGAAAGTTTGGGTCTAATTGTAATCAGTCGATTAAAACTCAAGACAAGCATGAAAATCCCAAAACCAATAAAGAGCCATGAAATCATGACTCCACCGGGTGTTGAACCATTGGCGAGGTCATTAGCAAGATTGAAGACTCCACCTCCAATTGCTCCAGAAATAATAATTGCTAATAGTGCAAAAAGGCTAATCCCTTTTGTTTTCTTGTTTTCCATTTACTCACTTTCTACTATTTAATCATAAATTTCCTATAATTAAATTTGTATAATATCATTTATAAATATAAAAGAGTCTCTTGAATATAGAGACTATTTTATATTCTTCAATTATAATTATACTATCAGTTCTTTATTATACACTTTTTATACACTTTAGTAAAACAGAAATGTATTTTATAAAGAATATATCAAACCTGATATTCTCTCAAAAATTCAGATAAGAGTTTAAGGCCTTGACGTAAGGTTGTTTCATCTGTACAATACCCAATCCTAGCATAGCCTGGTAAATCAAAACGATTTCCAGGAATAATTAGGACACCTTTTTCACGAAGAAGTTGGATTGCAAAATCTTCAGTTTTTGTCGGATCAAGTTCTTCAAATTTAACAAAACTTACAGAGACTGCATTGGGATAAACCATTGAGACTAAAGGTTCATTTTCCACCCATTCTTTCAAAATTGATAAATTACCTTTGACAATTTTACGAGCTCGTTCAAGTACTTTATCTTTATGTTTCAATACTAAAGCCGCTACGGCGTCATCAAATACTCCGGTACAAATCAAGGTATAATCCCGAATTTTTCTAAATTCATTACAAAGGTCACGGTCTTGAGTGGCTACCCAACCCACACGAATTCCTGGTACAGAGTAAGTTTTAGAAATAGAGTTAGT
The DNA here is from genome assembly GCF_016517475.1 of Lactococcus sp. S47. NCBI lineage: Bacteria > Bacillati > Bacillota > Bacilli > Lactobacillales > Streptococcaceae > Lactococcus > Lactococcus sp. S47. Next base: position 102,189 of record NZ_JACVUB010000005.1, on the reverse strand, counting down.
TGATATTCCTTTTTCGTATAAATCAGCAATAGGTGAATAAGGCGTTTCTTCATCTAGTGGAAGATAAACTTCATCACAAAGAATATAAGCATCAACACTGCGTGCAATTTCAACCACTTCTGACAAAAATTTAGGACTCATGATTGCTCCAGTGGGTTGGGCCGCATTGTTTAAACAAATGAGTTTTGTATTACTTTTAACTAAACGACGTAATTCTTCAATTTGTGGCAACCAATTATTTTCTTCTTTAATATGCCAATAATCAACTTGGGCACCTAATGTTTTAGGCCAATCATACAGTTGTTGATAAGAAGGATATTGAGCAATCACATGATCGCCTTGACCAATTAATCCTAAAATTGTAAGGAAATTTGCTCCGGTAGCTCCATTTGTAGATAAAATATTATCCTCTGGCACTCTTTTATAAAGTTTTGCCACTTCTGATTTAAAGGCTGGTGAACCCTCAATCCAACCATAACTGAATTTTTCTTTCATCATCTGTGACATAAAAGCTTCGCCATTATCTTCTTCAAAGGCCAAAACTTCTTCCAAAGATAACGAATCAATGGTTGACTGAGCAATATCAATCGTTGCAGATTTTTCCCAAACATTGAGCCAGTCTTCACAACCAAATTGTACAAGTTCCATAAGTTTTATTTGCAAATTTAAATATTTTTTTAAAAAAAATCATTTAAATTTGTCTTCCTCTCTTTATTTTTTTACTGACAGATTTAGTAATCATTTTACCTTAATATTTATCGCCGATACTTACATCTTGTCAGTAACTTTATCAATATAAATCGTTTACATGTTAATTGTACAATAATTATTGATAAAATATCGGAAAGTTTATCGATTTTTAGACTACATTTATAAAAAAATGCTACATCAAAAATGTAGCATTTTTATCTTTAAGGAATAATCTTTGTTCCTGAATCATTATTGAGGAAGTCTTCAAGATTTTCCAAAGAAGTAATTGTTGCAGGACGACCTGTACGAGCAACAAATTCCATTGCTGCTTCGACTTTCGGAAGCATTGAACCTGCAGCAAATTGACCTTCTTCAATATAAGCTTTCATTTCTGCCATTGTTACTGTTTCTAGTTTTTTCTGATTAGGTTTATTGAAATTAACAAAAACATTATCTACCGCAGTCAAAATCAAAAGGTTATCTGCTTCAACAAGTTCAGCTACTTTCGCTGCTGAAAAGTCTTTATCAATAACAGCTTCAACCCCTTCATAACCATCCTTAGTTTCAATGACAGGAATTCCACCACCACCAGATACAGTCACCAAAACACTTGATGAGATTAGTGGCTTAATCGCTTCGGCTTCAACGATACGTGTTGGTTTAGGACTTGGAACTACTCTTCGATAGCCGCGGCCAGAATCTTCAACAAATACCCAGTCGGGGTATTGAGCTTTCATTTCTGCCAATCCTTTTTCATCGTAGAATGGACCAATTGGTTTAGTAGGTTTTTCAAAGGCTTGGTCATCTTTATCAACAACTGTACGAGTCACTACAGAGATGACTGGAACACGTTCCATATTATTTTTTATCAAAGCTCTCGTAAAAGCTTGCCCCATCCAGAAACCAATTTGTCCTTGAGTCATTGCAACAGCTGTATCAATTGGCATAGCTGGATTTTTAGAACTATCCGCTGCTAATTGTTGCAATAAAAGATTTCCGACTTGTGGTCCGTTACCATGAGTGACAACCATTTCCACATCATTATTTCTAATAAGAGGAATTAATTGTTCTGCTGTTGTTTCAAGTGCTTTTTCTTGCGCTTTTGCTGTTGGGTCATCTGTTAAAATAGCGTTACCACCTAGGGCTACGACCATACGTCTTACCATGAAATTATTTCTCCTCTATTTTTTTTCTTATTTAAGGAACAATTCTTGTTCCACTACCAGATTTGACAAAATTTTCAACATTGTCAAGGCTAGTAATTGTAGCAGTCTTACCTGTTCGTTCAACAAAACTAACAGCTGCTTCGACTTTTGGTCCCATTGAACCTTTTGCAAAGCGTTCTTCGTCAACATATTTGCGCATTTCAGAAACTTTGACTGTTTCCAAATGAACTTGGTTTTCTTTCCCATAGTTCAAATATACGTCACCACCGCTTGTTAAAATCAAAAGCTCGTCTGCTCCAACCATCTCAGCCAGTTTAGCTGCAGAGAAATCTTTATCAATTACGGCTTCAACACCTTTATAACCATTACCATCTTTAATGACAGGAATTCCACCACCGCCAGAAGCAATCAATAGACTACCAGATTCTAAGATTGGTCCAAAAGCTTTGGCTTCAATAATTTCAAGTGGTTTAGGACTTGGAACTACTCGGCGATATCCGCGACCAGCGTCTTCCATTAATTCCCAATCAGGAAATTGCTTCTTAATTTCTGGCAATTGTTCTTCTGTGTAAAAAGGACCAATTGGTTTACTAGCATTTTTAAAAGCTGGATCATTTTCATCAACCAATGTTTGAGTCACTGCTGAAATAACTGGATAACGCTCCAAGCCATTATTTGCCATTGCTCTTGTAAATGCTTGAACGGTCCAAAAACCAATCTCACCCTGGGTCATTGCTCCAACTGTATCCAATGGCATAGCTGGATTTTTTTCACTATCTGAACCTAGTTGTTGTAAAAGTAAGTTTCCAACCTGTGGTCCATTTCCATGAGTCACAACCATTTGCCGGTCATTATCTTTAATTAATGGCATCAATTGTTCAGCTGTAACTTCAAGTGCTTCTTTTTGAGCCTTCGCTGATGGGTCTTTCGACAGAATAGCATTCCCACCAAGGGCTACAACAATACGTTTTACCATTTCTGTACCCCTTCGCTTAATTTTTTATTTCTTTTTTGTTAATATCGCTACGAACGACAAAGTAAACAATAAATGTCACTACAATCAGTGGAACAACAGCAACAAGTAATGTATTACCATCAATTCCAAGTGCATCTTGCAAGCCAAGCCAGTTTCCATATACTCCAAAAACAGCAAGGATTCCTAAAACTGTTAAAACAAAAGTTGCAATTAATTCTGCTGTGGACATTTTAGTGCCATATTCTTTTTTGCCCAAAGCATAAAGAATGAAACCAACAGCATAGAGAATTAATGAAAGCCAAACAAATTGCCAACCTGAATAGTACAATGCTAAAATTTGGAAAGCAGCTGCGATGAAACCAATAATAATGTTACTTGTTTTCTTTTCTTGAATCCCTAATTTAAAGAGGTATAAACCAACTAAGGCGTAACAAATCATGATAACAGCAGTACAAAGGTAAACAAAAACATTGTAAGCATCAGCTACAAAATAAGTAACAATCAAGAAGATTTGAACTATTAATTGTGTCAACAAAAGTGAGTTTTTAGGTGCACCTTTGTCATTAAGTTTACCAAACCAACTAGGAAGTAATTTTTGTTCTGACAATTGTTGTGTTGCCTCAACTGGAAGCATTGTCCATGATAACCAAGCACCAAGAAGTGAAATCACCAGACCAATAGCCATTAGTGAGCCACCCCAACCACCAACCATGGCGTTCAAAATATGAACTAAACCAGGTTGTCCTGTGTTTGCTAACTCTTGTTGACTCATAAAACCAAATGGTAATAATGAGAGCAAGATATAAATTACTAACAAGGCAATCAAACCAAGAATTGAGGCTTTACCGGCATCTGATTTACGTTTTGCACGGTCACCCATCATAGCAGCACCTTCAATACCGACAAAGACCCAAATCATAACCATAAGTGAACCTTTGACTTGACTGAATAAATCTCCGCCAGTCATATTTGACCAAGTTAAACTCTTGATGACACCATCAGCATTTGTATTCGCAACGAAATTTTGCCAGAAGTGAGCGCTGAATACTCCAGCTTTAAATGTTACTATTCCAGCAATTACAAAAACAAACAAGGGAATCAATTTTGCAACGAGGACAATTGCATTAATAGCAGCAGCACCTTCAACACCTCGCATAACGAGTAAGGTCAATCCCCACGAAACAATTGAAACAACAATTACTGACAGAATGGTCAAAGAACCATTCTTAGCTTGAAATACGCCGGGGAAGAAATAGTCAACGGAAGTCATCATCAAAACAGCAAAGGCAATGTTACCTGCCCAGGCAGATAACCAATAACCCCAACCTGAGATGAAACCAACCATATTACCAAAACCAGCACGTGCATAATCTGATACACCTGAAAGTTCAGGTTTATTTACCACCAAATGATTTAGTGATAAAACCAACATTAAAATACCAAAACCAATAACGATCCATGAAATGATAACACCACCAGGTGATGCATTTGTTGCTAAATCGTTAGAGAGATTGAATACCCCACCACCAATTGCTCCAGAAACAATAATTGCAACTAAAGCAGCAAGGCCAATTCCTTTTTTATTTTCTGCGTCCATATCAATCCTTTCAGTGATTTCAACCGTCAAAGCAGTCTAATTTTATCTTAGACTGCTTTCAACGACTTAAATCAAAATCTATCAGTTTACTGACAGCTCTGTCAGTAAACTGACAAATTATCTATTTTAATTATTTAAAATCTTCAGGAACTGCTGGGATAAATAAATTACCCAAAGTTGCAGCCATGATTGCTTTGATAGAGTGCATACGATTTTCTGCTTCTTCAAATTGGCGAGCATATTTAGAACGGAATACTTCGTCAGTCACTTCCATTTCTGTCAAACCATATTTTTCTTTGATTTCTTTACCATATTCAGTTTCAGTATCATGGAATGCTGGTAAGCAGTGCATAAAGATCAATTGACCATTGTCAGCATTTCCAGTCATTTTAAGCATATCCATTGTGATACGGTATGGAGTCAAAAGTTTAACACGTTCTTCCCAGTTAGATTCTCCCATTGATACCCAAACGTCTGAGTAAATAATGTTTGCGCCTTTAACACCTTCTTCAATATTTGAAGTTGCAAGAGGTTTAGCACCTGATTTTTCAGCAAATTTATTTGCAATATCCATAACTTCTTTAGTAGGATGAAGTGAATCTGGAGCAACAATATGAACATTCACACCAAGCATAGAACCAGTTACGATAAGTGAGTTTGCCATGTTGTTACGACCATCGCCTACGTAGACTAATGTCAAACCTTTAAGATGTCCAAAGTTTTCTTTAACAGTCATAAAGTCTGCAATCATTTGTGTTGGATGCCAATCATCTGTCAAACCATTCCAAACTGGAACACCAGAGTATTTTGCCAAATCTTCAACTTCTTTTTGAGAAAATCCACGACGTTCGATAGCATCAAACATTGAACCAAGCACGCGAGCTGTATCTTCTGTTGATTCTTTAATTCCCAATTGAATATCGTTAGCTCCAAGGTATTCTGGATGAGCCCCAAGGTCAATTGCAGCAGTCGTAAAGGCAGCACGTGTACGAGTTGAAGTTTTTGCAAAGAGCAAGGCAATATTTTTACCTTCAAGGTAGTGGTGAGGAATATTTTGTTGTTTCAATGCTTTCAAATGAAGACCAAAATCAACAAGGTAGTTAATTTCAGCTGGTGTGAAATCTTTTTCAGCAAGTAAGCTGCGACCTTGGAATACTGAGTTTACTTCTGCTTTTGTAATAAGTGGTGATGTCATTATTTTTTCTTCCTTTTTCTATTTTTATTATATTTAATGAATTTTTTAAATTACATTAATAAGCTAGTGATTCACTCTTTCCTAAATAATTTAATTATCAAGCGAATCTATGAAATTATAAGTTTAAAGTATCTCTTCCTAAGCTATCAATGAACTTACGAAGATATTTTTAAATCTTTAAGATTACAAATCTTCACGCCAAAGTGGTTGTGACATACAACGGGCACCACCACGACCACGACCAAGTTCGCTTGAAAGAATTTCATGAACTTTGATTCCATGCTCTTTCAATAACTCAACAGTTACATAGTTACGGTCGTAAGTAACGATTTCGCCGGGTGCGATAGCAAGTGTATTTGAACCATCATTCCATTGTTCGCGAGGAGCTGCAATTGGATCACCTGCACCACATTCAATTAAGTCAAGTTCTGAAAGATTCAAGACTTTCTTGAGTGCTGCTTTAAGGTCAGTTAAATGTTCAATTTCAACTTCGTCATCTTTACCAGGGCGAAGAATGAAGACATTGATATTACCAGCACCATCCATAATTCCTGGGAAGACAGTAAATTGATCATGGTTAATCATTGTAAATACTGTATCCAAATGCATCATTGCATGGTTATGAGGAATTTCAACCGCAAGTACAGTGTCAAATGTTGAAAGTGGGTTTGCAAACAACTCTTTAGCAAGATTTTGAATTGTTTTAGATGAAGTACGTTCTGAAACCCCGATAGCTACTGTTGTTTTGTTAAGAATTAATTCATCACCACCTTCGATACGAGTGGTATGGTTACGATCACGCCAGATTGGAGTATCTTTGAAACGTGGGTGATTAGCCATAACATACTCTGTAATCAAGCTTTCAGGTTGACGAGCTGGGAAGGTCATTTTATTAATGGTCATTCCGACACCCATTGAAGCTTGTGGGTCACGTGTGAAGTAGGCATTTGGTAATGGATTGAGGTAGAAATAATTTTCTGCATCAGATCCTGCCATATCGCTAAGTGCTGTACGTTTGATATCCAATTCATTTTTACGAACGCCAGCATAGATTTTTTCGACCATATCTTTTGTTGACATTGAAGTCAAATATTCAGTCAAACCATCATATGTGCGTCCTGGACGGTAACCCGCTTCGTGTAATAAGTGACTTAAGAATTCTTCTTTTGTTTCAGATGATTTTTCAAAAACTTCTGTTGCAAGATTTTCGATATAAACAGTTTCTGCACCATTATCACGCAAAGTTTGAGCAAAGAAATCATGCTCTTTTTGAGCAATTTTGAGATATGGAATATCATCAAATAAAAGTTGTTTCATTGTGTCTGGGGTAATATTTTCAACTTCCGCACCTGGGCGGTGGAGGAGGACTGATTTTAATTTCCCAATTTCTGAGTTAACATTAATTCCATTGTTCATTTTGGAGTATCCTTTCTGATTTCGATTCGGTATTATTGGAATCGTTTACAAGGAAATTATACATCTATGCATATTTTTTGTCAAGCACTTATGCTACACTTTACAAAGGTTTATTCATTTATACATGTTTTTTTATATTCTGACAATTTCACGTTTATTCATTTCTTTTGTTATCATGCGATTCTTAGGCTTTTATTAAAAAAGCTTATTTTACAAAAGTATTTTAAAAAGGCAACAAAAAAATCTCTTATCCTAAAGAATTAAATCTTTTTGATAAGAGATTAAGTGAAAAATTTATTTTTTACATATTTTCAGGTGCAGCAACCCCAAGAAGACGCAATGCTTCTTTCAAGACGATTGAAGTAGCGCTAATCAAAGCCAAACGGCCATCCAATTGAGCATCATCTTCTAAAATGCGAACATGAGCATAATATTTGTTAAAAGCTTGCGCAAGCGAAATTGCATATTTAGCAATAACAGATGGTTCATAATTATCTGCAGCACGTTTAACAACATTTGGGAATTCTTTTAATGCTTTAACAATTTCCCAAGCTTCAGCGTCAGAAACTGCGAGAGAAATATTATTAATATCTACCTTACGGTTTGCTTTACGTAAAATTGATTGAATACGAGCATGTGCATATTGAACATAAGGGCCTGTTTCCCCTTCAAATGAAACCATTTCGTCCAAGTCAAAGTCATAACCGTTATTTCTATCAGTTTTTAAGTCATAAAATTTAACAGCACCAACCCCAACTTGTTTGGCAACTTCTTCTTTATTTTCCAAATTAGGATTTTTGGCTTCAATTTGTTTTTCAGCACGATCAACTGCTTCGTCAAGTGCCATTTCCAATTTCACGACATGCCCTTTACGAGTTGAGAATTTTTTCCCACCTTGAGTTACCATACCAAATGGAACGTGCACCATATCGTCAGACCAATCATAACCAGCTTCTTTCAAAACTGCTTTTAATTGTTTAAAGTGATTGGTTTGTTCGCCACCAACAACATAAAGAGATTTCACGAAATTGAAAGTTTTTTTACGGTAAGCTGCTGTTGCAAGGTCACGTGTAATATAGAGTGTTGCACCATCTGTTTTCTTAATCAAAGCTGGATTGAGGTTATATTTTTCAAGGTCAACAATCAAAGCACCTTTTGATTCGTGTAAAAGATTTTTACTTTCTAAATCTTCAACAATGGCGTCCATTTTATCACTATAGAAACTTTCACCCATGAAGTGGTCAAAACTTACACCAAGTTTTCCGTAAATACGGTTAAATTCAATCAAAGAAACATCTGAGAACCATTTCCAAATGCGAAGTGCTTCCTCATCGCCTTGTTCCATTTTAAGGAACCATTGACGTCCTTCTTCATCGACTTCTGGATCTTCTTTAGCTTCAGCATTGATTTTGACATAAAGTTTCAAGAGTTCATCAATCGGATTAGCTGTAATTGTAGCTTCATCTCCATATTTCTTGTAAGCTGTAATCAAAAGACCAAATTGTTTACCCCAGTCGCCCAAGTGATTGATTTTGATTGGCTGATAACCCAATTTTTCATAAATTTTGGCGATTGAATCCCCGATAACAGTTGAACGTAAATGCCCAATTGAAAAAGGTTTAGCAATATTTGGCGCAGACATGTCAATCGGAACATTTCCTCCTTGACCAATATTTGCATCACCGTAATGTTCACCTTCAGTCAAGACTTCTCGAATTACTTCTGAGGCAGTTGCATTTTTATCAAGGAAAAAGTTAACATATGGTCCTACTGCGATAACTTTCTCAAAGCCTTTTGTATCTATCTTCTCAGCAATTTCTCCAGCAATGATTTGTGGAGATTTTCGGAGAGTTTTGGCCAATTGAAAAGCTGGGAATGCTAAATCTCCTAAATCTGACGATTTAGGTTTTTCGATAATAGCCGCGATTTGTTCTACTCCAAGAACACCATCGATTGCAGCAGACAGTGCTTGGCTTACTAATTGTTTTTCATCCATTCATTAATTATACAGAAAAAACACTAATTTTGTCAATATATAGTCCATTATATGGTATAATTATGCTATGAAAAGAGATAAAAGATTAGAAATTATTAAAGAAATTGTGACAAATAATAAAATATCGACTCAAGAAGAGCTTCAATCTCTATTATTAGAACGCGGTGTAGAGGTAACACAAGCTACTTTATCAAGAGATATCAGAAAATTAAATATTATAAAAAAACGGGATAAAGGAGAGAGTTTTTACTCATTTTTGACTTCTGGCAATTCCAAAATTAATTCTGATTTGCAGTTGTATTTTTATAATTTTGTTATTTCAGCAAAATCTGTCGGAGCTTTAGTGGTTATTCGGACAAAATTGGGTGAGGCCGATGTGTTGGCGAATGCTTTAGATGACGAACGTGATAGTCGGACAGATATTTTAGGTACAATTGCCGGAGCAGATACTCTGCTCGTTATTTGTGCGTCCGAAAAAGCGGCAAATATTCTTACTGCGGAAATAAAGTATATTTTATTAGGATAATTTTTAAACAAATTAAGGTTCGTTTAAGCGTTTACATTTATACTCATATTACTCCCTAAATAATTTCTTCATAAACCCCTTTGATTCAAGTCGCACTCCCGTGACTTGAATTTTTTTTACTAACAAAAATTGAATAAAACAAAAAAAGTACTGACCAAAAAGCTGTCAGTACTTTTTTATTTTATTGTAAGTTAGTTGAGACTTGGCTAAGTAACTTTTCAAAAGCTAGTTCATATTTTTGAATATTTCCTGCTCCCATAAAGACGTAAACCCCACGGTCATGATCCAACAATGGCGAAACATTGTCAAGATCAATTACTTTGGCTGGTTTACGAACTTTGTCAGCTAAATCTTGTGCTGTAATTTCATGGTGGTCTACTTCACGTGCTGAACCGTAAATTTGAGCAAGGTAAACGGTATCCGCATGGTCAAGCACCTCTGCAAATTCGTCAGCAAAAGCAATTGTTCTAGTAAAAGTATGAGGTTGGAAAACAGCAACGATTTCACGATCAGGATATTTTTGACGAGCAGCATCCAATGTTGCTTCGATTTCAGTTGGATGATGAGCAAAATCATCAATAATGACTGTCTCACCTACTTTTTTCTCAGTGAAACGACGTTTCACTCCACGGAAAGTCAATAAGTGGTCTGCAACTTCCGTCATATCCAACCCAAGATTATGACAAACGGCTACAACTGACAAGGCATTCAATACATTGTGTTTACCATAAGCTGGAACGACAAAATGACCAATTTTTTCACCGCGGAAATAAGCATCAAAAGATGAGCCACGTGTACTTCTGACCAAATTTTCGGCACGATAATCGTCATTAGCCTCAAAACCATAATAGTAAATAGGTGCTTTGGCAGTCAATTTACGTAAGTTAACATCTTCCCCGTAAGCAAAAATACCTTTTTTAATATTATTTGCATAATCTTGGAAAGCTGAGGTGACATCTTCAATTCCTTCAAAGTAGTCAGGATGGTCAAAGTCAATATTTGTCATAATTGTATATTCAGGATGATAAGGCATGAAATGACGTTCATATTCATCAGATTCAAAGACAAAATATTCACTTCCCTCAATCCCACGACCAGTTCCGTCACCAATCAAGTAAGAAGTGTCCACGATATTAGACATCACGTGAGCTAACATTCCAGTTGTTGAAGTTTTACCATGTGCACCTGCAACCCCGATGCTAGTAAAATCTTCCATGAAATGTCCCAAAAATTCATGATAACGTTTGAATGGAAATCCATTTTTATGGGCAAATGCAATTTCAACATTGTTATCATCGCGAAAAGCATTTCCAGCAATCAATTCAAATTCGGGCTTAATATTTTTTTCGTCAAAAGGCAAAAGTGGTACGTTAGCTTGTTCAAGACCACGTTGTGTGAAAAAGTAATCTGTTGAGTCCGAACCTTGAACTTTCTTTCCCATTTGATGTAACATTAGCGCAAGTGCACTCATGCCTGAACCTTTAATACCGGTAAAATGATATGTTTTTTCCATGATAAAATTTTCTGTCAGTAATTCTATTTCTTTATCAATCACTGACAGAAATTTCCCTTCTTTTCTTACAATTATTTTTTTATTTACTTAAATTTTTATGAGCTCAAAGACACACAAAATAACTGACAAGTGATATCTCCAAAGTAAATTTTACCATAATAAAATTTAACTTCTCTGTCAGTTTTTCATTTAAATTTGAAAATTAAACGATTCCACGGTCAAAGATATTTTTCCGCTTATTTTCAAAATAACTTCCTTTTTGTGTGTCATTAGCAGCGGCTCCATGTGGAACTGCCTTCTTCATTCCGCCTTTAGCGACTGCATCAGAAACGTTCATTCCTTGATTTTTCATATCCCGAATTGGGTTATCATTAGCTGAAGGTCGCTTATTCAAAATTGCTGATGTTGAACGACGAACTGTGATATCCTCCTTGTCCCGCTCCAATGGTGAAACATATTGTTTAGGAGGCTTTGGAAGTGTTGCTGCTGCCCGCTTTGCCCGTTCTTTTGACTCGTCAACGCTAGTTTTCTTAGGCATTTTATCATAGGAACTTACGCCGTCATGATTAGAGTTTAGCGGACGATGCTGTGTGCTAAAGCTTGTTTTAGCTTTATAAGGTTTGAAACTCTCAGGTCTCTTGGCATCAGTTTTTGGCTTATTATTTTCAATTGAAGCTTCATCCTGAAGGCTGGGATTTCTTGTCAGCAACTGCTGGTTAGTAAAAATTACCCGAGTATCTTTTTGAAGTGCTTCGTCATCACCAATAACTGGAAATACCACTCTTCTTTCTACCATGTTTTGCCCTACTTTTTTATAGTTTGTTTAATCTATTAATTACACTTTAATTCTTTATGAAGATGATGAAAGTTTATCAAAGAACATTGAAAACTCTTGTCTTTCCTAGCTTTTATAGAATTTTTCTTCTACTAGATAAAATATCAAAACAAGATTTAGATTCTAAGATAACCGTTTCAATATCCATTATAGCTTAATTTCTAAGTTTTTTAAAGCTATACTCCAAGAATTTCACGAATTTCTGCTTCACTAAGGACTTTATCCACTGTATCGCCTTCTAAAACATTAGCAATTAAATCCTTTTTACGCTCTTGGATTTCCATAATTTTTTCTTCAATTGTACCTTTGGTAATCAAGCGAATGACTTCTACCGTATTTTTTTGTCCCATCCGATGGGCACGCGCAATAGCCTGTTCTTCAACAGCTGGGTTCCACCACAAATCAACCAAAATGACGACATCAGCACTGGTTAAATTAAGCCCAACCCCACCAGCTTTTAGTGAAACTAAGAAAGCATCACGACTACCAGCATTGAAGGCTTGAACCATTGAAAGTCGATCTTTAATTGGAGTAGAACCAGTCAGTTTATAAGCGGTCATTTCTTGTTCTTCCATCAATTTTTCAATATGTGGAAAAACTTTTGTAAATTGAGAGAAAATCAAAGGACGATGGCCTGAATCTTTAATTTGCGCCAATAATTCTCGTAAACGTTCAAGTTTCCCAGAACTTCCTTTATAGTCATCCATAAATAATGCTGGTGTATTACAAATTTGTCTAAGTCGTGTAATTCCTGCCAGAATTTCAATTCTTGAACGTGATAAAGCCGCACTATCCATTTCTAAAACTTGTTTTTGCATCAATTCGAGTTGTGCTAAATAGATTACTTTTTGATCATCAGCTAATTGGTTATAGACCGTAATTTCCATTTTTTCTGGAAGTTCTTCAAGCACATCTTCTTTTTTACGACGCATAATGAAAGGTTGAATCAATCTTGAGATAACAGATGGTTCCATCTTATTGAATTTTTCACGTTTTGGTAAAAAGCCTGGCATCACCACTTGGAAAATGGCCCAAATTTCTTCAATTCGATTTTCTAGTGGTGTTCCTGAAAGGGCAAAGGTATGTTCAACATTCAGAGCAGATAGTGATTTATTGGTTTTACTACTATAATTTTTGACAACTTGAGCTTCATCCAAAAGTAAGTAATTCAATTTTTTATCCTGATAGTCTTCAAAATCTTTCAAGAAGCTACCATAACTTGTGATATATATTTGATGTTTTTCTTGAATTTCTTTACTTCGCTCGGCTTTTGTCCCGTCAATAACAGCAAAATCAATCTCATCAGTAAATTTTTCAAATTCACTTGCCCAGTTATAAGTAAGACTAGCTGGTGCGGTAATTAGAACACTCTCATCTTTTTTCAGATTAGAAAGAATAAAAGCAATCGCTTGGACCGTTTTACCTAATCCCATGTCATCAGCAAGAATTCCTCCCAAATTATAATGAGAGAGCATACTCATCCAGCGAACACCCGTTTCCTGATAAGAACGCAAGGAAGCCTTAATATGTTCTGGTTTCTCGTAAGGAAACTCTTCAGGATGCGTCAAGTGTTGATAGAGTGATTTAAATTTTTCAGAGAAGGAAGTTCCACCAATATTTTCAAATATTTTAGAAATTTGGAAACTTCGATTAATATTAACATGTAAACTGCTTCCTTGAATAACAAATTGGTCGTCAAGTTCGTTTAATGCAGCTTTCAAGCGGTCAAATTTTTCATTAAAATGATAAAATTTCCCACTTTCACTGATATAAAATTCAGCATTTTCTTGTAATTTTGCAATAACATTTGCAAATTCACCATCTTCAACCTGAGGAATATCAAAGGAAATATCTAAGAGTCCTCCCTGACTATCAATATGAATTTCAGGAACTTCATCCATTCTCATATTTCTTAAAGTTGGCGATAGTTCAATCTGACCAAGTTTTTGAAAAGCAGGTAAGATTTTCAAAAAGAAATTCTCTGATAAATTTTCTGGAATATTTAATGACGAATTAAAAGCCTTAGCAAACTGCAAACGTTCCATCAGTGCAAAAATCTTTTGCTCTTTACGCAAATCTCTTGAAAATTCTAGGGTTTCTAAATCGTGGAAACTATCTATTGAGAAACTTCCATAATCAAAAGTCATTGCCAAACTAATGGTCTGATCTTCCAACAAATCAAAAGTAAATTTAGCATCAAAAGGTCTGACAACAAAATGGTCTGGCGCTTCAATCTCTCCCAAAGTTGATAATTGTTGAAGAGCCTGAGCTAATTTATCCTTATCAGCATATGAAAATTTAATTTGTGATTTTTTAGCAAATTGCTTATCTAAAACAAGGAGCAGACGCCGTTGTTCTTGATTAAGTTTATAAAATACATTATTGGCATAAAGAAGTGAATAATCATAAAAATTATGATAATCCTCACTGTAGAGTTTCAACTCGATATAATCTTGCTGACTTTCAACCTTAAATTTAAAAATCTCCGAATCATTATCAAGGGCTATAAATGTAAAATAATTGACCGTTCTACCTGTAATCTGAAGTTGATAATTCTCTAAAGCTGAAACTAAGTCCATTGCTTCTTCAAGGAATAAAAATGGAATATTAAGATAACGCCCATTTTTAATATATAAGGATTTGGTAAGTGCTTCATCGGATTTACTATCAATTTTTAAAAGAAAAGTTAAAAATTCTTGACTTGCTTCATCAAAATTATCAAAAAAGAGGTCAATATAGTGTAGAGAACCCAAAGAATACTGACTATAATTTTTTAAAGCACGTAGAAAATAAGGAATATCTTTAATAACGTATGAGCGGCCCAAATTTTTACTTCTTAATTTTAAATCAAAATACAAAAAATAATCCATTGAAAAATAATCATAAAGCTGACTATTATCCTCAATTTGAACTTCGATAGAATATTGGTCTGTATTGAAATTTAATTGTGTCTCACCATTTACAGCATCTAAAAAAGCAACATTTTCACCAAAAAGCGCTCGTTCAGCTCCTTTGATTTCTTTATCTTTTGTTTCCTGACTTCCTTTATCTTGATTTTTTAGATACTCTTCTATCGCTGCAATGTGTTTGCAATAGCGGTGGTTTTGTTGAAAGACTGCACAAGTGCAACTATCTTGCGCGCCATCTAGGTCATAACTTACCTCTTCACCATCAATTTCTGCTGTTAGTTTAAAATCAGTTTCAATTGGGTCATTTAAGAAGCCTTTCGCATAGAGGGCGATTCCCTCACTTCGCACTCGTGCCGGCATCATTCTACTCATATTTTTATATTTTTCCTCGAATCAATTATTTCAAAATTTTGCGTATATTATACCATAATTACCATTTTTTTGCTAGAGTTTTCCTCTTTCTTATCAATTTTTTCAATAAGAGCTGTTTTAGTAAAGAATATCCTCCTCTTTTTACTACTTATTCGGTGTCATGGTTTTGACTAATAATCTTATTATAACAAATATTAAAAATACCGACTAGCTGTCAGTATTTTTTAATCATCATTATTTACAAATATATTTTCTACTTTCCACGATACTTTTTCAATAAGTAAGCTGAGATGATAAGTAGTAACCCAACTCCTCCTACACCGATTGCTCCAAGAGCAGGGAGTTCTATGTTCGGTTTATTTGTTTCTTGCTTATTCTGCATCTCATTATTTTCTTCTTTTTCTTTCTCTTTTTCTTCACTTCCTCCTTCAGCTATTTTGTAATTTGCAAATACTATCCC
This sequence comes from Lactococcus sp. S47, assembly GCF_016517475.1. NCBI lineage: Bacteria > Bacillati > Bacillota > Bacilli > Lactobacillales > Streptococcaceae > Lactococcus > Lactococcus sp. S47. The sequence continues at coordinate 86,538 of NZ_JACVUB010000005.1, read as the reverse complement.
TATTTCATCTTCCAAATCACCTTTATATTCTTTAAAGTCTTCTAAACTTCCAAACTCTAGGATTTCTGGATGAGTTGCCGAACGTTTGGCTAATCTAATATGAATGGTAGCTTTATCTGCATATCCTTGTGCCTTATCCATGTATGCCACAATAACAGTGTTAGTCTTTTGATAACCTGCAGGCACCTCCTCTTCACTTATGATATAAAGATTACCTCTAGCCATATGGTCTAAGGTTCTAGAACCCTTTTCAGTAGAAAGAGTGGCTCCTGCTTTGGCATCAATAGAAGTCTTACTACTCGTTGAAATATCATTTCCTGACAAGTCCAAAGTGTCAAGATTTAAACGCTCAAGGCTGTCAAAATCTTGAGTCGGTTCAAACTTCTCAACCCACCTTAAAGCAAATTGGGTGTCCATTGGTCTATTACTTTCTCCATCAACTTTTTTTATTGTAAAACTATGAGTAATATTAGAATGAATCTCAAAAGAAATTAAATATTCTGAGATTTTTTCTTGGAAAGATGAGTCACTTTTTACTTTTTCGACCTGAGAATCAGTACTCTCTAATGCTTTGAATTCTGGATTCTTTGTTTTAATAAGCGAAACGACACCGAGTGTACTTGGCGTTTGATTGATACTTTCTAGTATTGATTCATCTGGGGTTTCAAGTAAATCTCCACCATCAATTTCAATGTTATTATCTTCTTCATGTTCTTTAAGTTCATCCATATTTGGTGTTGTGATTATCCATTGGGAGGTTTCTCCAAAATTTGGAAATAATCCAATCGAACTTTTTTTAACCAATTTATATTGAGTATCATACTCTAAACTAATTGGAGATGTACTTTCTTGACCATTATTTTCATTGTCAATAACAGTTAGCTTGCCATCTGAATTAGATTTTAAGGCTATTGTTTCTCCTGTAAAGTCATTATTAAATGTTTTTAGTATTCTATCAAAATTATTGATTCTTTTTACGGAATCCGAATCAGTAGAATTCCTACCTAAGCGAGTCAATTCAAAACTTACTCCAGCTAAAGGGGAGGTAAAGTCATCATCTATCTTATCAACTTCTAACTGCAAGGGCGGAACGGCCTGATTATAAAAAATTAGTGTGAGATGCAAATCACCATTTTCTTCTTCATTCAATACTAATCCATTTTTTCCACTTTCATTTTCATCTAAAAATGGAATATCTATACCCTCACTACCAATAGCAACAATGCTTCCATTAAATTTGACTCGGAAAAAGTGAACTTCATCATCTCTGTAATATCCATTTGGGCTAACACTTTCTTGCAAGGCGTAAAGACCGGGTAATAGATTGTTTGTGATTTCAAGGGGCTTAAGTTGGGTCAATTCATCATCTACTGATTCTATTTGATATAAATTAAAAACTGCTCCATCAAGTTTTTCTTCTGAATCAACCGCTCTTTTATCAATTGTAACAGAGTTTCTAAATTCCTCTACATTTATATCATTAGTGATATTGAGACTAATCATGAATTTATTATAGTGTTCATCTAAAGCGATTTGCTCTCCATCAACTTTTATTATAGGCTGCCCATTTTCAAGCTCAGTTTTTATTTTCCATGGTCCTTCCAGTGAGTGACCGGGCGATTTTATTTCGTGGAGTTGATATTCTTCTCCGTAATTTAAACGGGTCTTATCAAATAAAATTTCACCTTTTTCGTTCGTTACTGCCTTGTCAATTTCTTCTCCTTGACTATTTTTAAGTACAAATTCCACCTCTGACAATGGTTCATTATCATGGTTAGATGTTTTGATTAGCTGTAATCTAAACTTCTCTATGTTAGCAATTGTAGTTTTGTCTTCCCCAATTGTTATCCAATCATATATTTCGCTATTAAGAACAATTTCATCTTTTATTTCATAAATGAATTCTTCGCCCAAAATAGAATACTTAGGTAAATTTTCTAACTGACTCCGCCATTCATCATCCTCTTTAAGCGTAACAGTCTTGGTCCAATCAGATGATATTTGAGCACTTCTTCGGCCTATAAGCAGCTCAACTTTCTCAGGTATATTTTCTGAATTAGCTAACCATTGTTTTTCAAGGGTAAGATTTATTCCTGATGATTTTGCTGATGGTACTCCAAAATTTACTTTATTATCTGGGTTACTACCGTTTGGAGTCAACGTCGTTTCTCCATTCATTTGATACCAATAATTAGTTTTAAAATCATCGGTTTCAGTATTTAATCGAACCTGATAATGAATTTGAACTTCTTGATTTTTCCCAATATTAAGATTTGAAATTTCTAATCCTTTTTCGTTTATCTTACCTGTTGGTAAATTATCAATTGAGTCTTCTCCGACACTAGTAATTTCAAACTTTGTATCCTTATATTCAAACTGAGCACCTAGTGGGTCGAGAATCAATCCATTTGTAATTGTGTTAAATCGACTTAGAACGACATTTGCTTGATTTTTTAAATAATCAGTAATATCATTTGCACTATTTGCATCTTGGTATAATCCTGTCGTAGCTATTAGACTGGTCCGACTTTTGACTTCTTCTTGACTCAGATAGCTTCCATCATTCCCAAGTTGAATTCCAAGTGTATGAATTTCTGAAATCTTTTGTTTAGAAATTTCTGCCTCTCCTAATGTTGCGGCCCAAGTGTCCCGAATTTCGATATTACTTCCACCATTTATATCTTTAACAGAATATGGGCTTTGAATCTTAGAAGTGTTTCCTGGTTCATCTCGGCTTTCAGCAAAGCTTTGACCATAAATGACATTATCAACTTTTGAGGCAGAATTTACTTTGTAACTAAACGTCGGAACACCATCAGTCATCAAAATCATCATTTTTTGATTATCACTGGAGTCCTGTTCAAGCATCTCAGTTCCCTTACGAAGTCCCAATTGAGTAAAAGTTCCACCTGAAAATTGTGGTGCTAATGCTTGATTAATTGATTTAACATGGCTTTCTGATGATACTTTATCTATTGGTACAGTGATATATCCACTAGCTCCCGTTACATAATTCCCGGGACTAGAATATCCAACAATTCCAACATTGACATAGTCTGCATAAGCAGTGTTTTGAATCGTTGATAAAAAATCACTCACTCCTTGCCGAACAGCAGTTTCTTTTGCCCCTTGCATCGAGCCTGACATATCAATTACCAAAACAATATCAACTGGTTTTATTGGGTTTTGAACATTTCCTCGAACATTTAAATAAACATCGTATAAGCCTGGTGTTTCTGTTTCTTTTGCATATTTTCTTAAGGCAAAATCGACCGGATTATTAACTCCAGCGTATTCAATATACGAATTTTCTAAATTTGTTGCTTCTCCATTCCAACTATTGACTCCATCCCACTGTGAAGAAAAAGAATTCCAGCCTTGATGATTGACCACTGTTGTATTTCCCGTAGGTATCCAAGAATGATTTGGAGAAATTCCTGTCTCATCTTGTCTATATTCAGGAGAAATATTTTCATAATTTTGCGCTAAATCATTAAAACTAGCCTTTATCCCAAAGTTTGAAGGGTAAGAAAATGCTAATTGTGAATCTTTTTTTAATTGACTAACAGTTTCTTCTTGACTTGACTCGTTATTTAATACTTCTTCTGTATTTTTATTATCCTTCTCTTTTGAATCTGCTTTATTATTTTCTGGAATATATAAGCTAAAAATTGTTGATTCATTCTTCGCTAAAATATCTTCACTGATGACTTCTTGCTCGTTTTCAATAAGTTTAGCATCTGCCTGAATTTCTAAGTTTAACAATGAAATAGAGTTGTTAGCTCTAAGTACAATCTTTCCTTCATCCTCTTTTTCAAAATCTGAAATTATTGTATTTTTTTCTTTAAGTGTCCAGCTTTCATTTTCCTCTATTTCAATAGGCTGATTCCCTTCAAAAGAAAACTTTAACTTTAATTCTTTATCATTTTCTGTTTTATTTATTCTATAATCAATTTTCCATTCGTATTGATTTTCTAAAGCTCGCATACTATATGAGATATTGAATGATTCATCATTAATAAGCTCAACTTTATCTTTATAATTTTTTTGATTTTCTGCAAATACTTGATGACCTTGCAGTAAGTTTGGAACAAAGTTTAGAACTAAGATTATTATACTTAAACAAACCGTCCATTTTTTTATCATCTATCATTCCTTTCTTGCGAATTTCATATTTATCGAAATTATTTTGGTAGAATTCTACTCCTTTCTATTTTTTATCCATGCGTCATATTTGAGTTTTAGATTAAATCTTTTTGATTTATAATTTTATTATTTTCACAACCATAAACTCATTTTACATAATTATTATTTCATATTGTTCTTATTTTCCAAATTGAAATACATTGTTTTGCTTTAGTATTTATAAAAGTACATTCGCTAAGACAATGAACAACGCCTACAAATTCATATATAGTGACTAATAATACTATGATTTGACTTTATTTTTTTATAATCCCTATCTAACAAAAACTAATTTTATTCTAATTTATTCTTTTATTTTAATCTATCTAAAAAAGACATTAGAGCTCTCTTCTAATGTCTTTTTATTCTAATATTATTTATTTTTATTCTTGAATCAATTTGCTAAATGGAATCAATCCTTGAGTTTGATATTCTTTTTCAAATTCAGCAGAATCAAGTTGCAATTGTTCAACAGGTAATGGACGATGGTCAAAGATGTTGACATTGATGACCGTTGGACGATTCGCTTCTTTAGCTTTTGCAAAAGCTTCTTTTAATTCTGACAAATTATTAACATCAAAACCTAAAGCTCCCAAAGCCGCTGCAGAAGCGCCAAAATTAGCACCTATCAAATCAATTCCTGAGTGTGGTTGTTTGGCATCATCTTGTTCTGCTTCGATAAATCCAAGGCTCTTATTGGTCAAAACAACATTGATAATTGGTAAGTTATATTTGACCTGAGTAAGAATATCAGGCATCACCATTGCCCAAGCTCCGTCACCAGAAATTGACCAAACTTGACGGTCTGGATATTGCGCTTTCGCACCAATTGCTGCAGGTAGAGCATAACCCATTGTCGCATACCAGCCACTTGTTGTGAATTTTTGATCCTTACTTGTATCGAGAAGTCTCATTCCATCAATTGTGACATTTCCTACATCAACTTGGAAAATGGCGTCATCAGTGGCCATGTCATTAATGGCTTTAAAGACAGGTTCTACTTCCAAAGGTGAGCTGTCAATAACTGAACGTTTTTCAAGCCACTCTACCCAATTTTCTTTGTCTGCTAGTGCTGCGCGATACCAATTTGTTTCTGGAAGTTGTTCTCCCACTTCCATTAATTTCTTAATTGTCAGTTTGGCATCTGCCAAAATAGCTAAATCTACTTGATGACGACGGCCAAATTTAGTTCCGTCAATATCAACTTGTATGTATTTAGCATCTTTAGGAATAAAGAAACTTTGAAATGGCATATCTGAACCTAAGAACAAAACAGCATCTGTGTTAGACGCAATTTCTACCCCAGGTTTAGAGGCCACTCGACCAGCTGATCCCATGTAAGCAGGGGCATTGTCAGGAATAATTCCTTTTCCTAAGGCAGAACTCAAAATTGGAGCATGAAGCATTTTAGAAAGTTCTAAGATTTCCTTGCGGGCTCCTCTTGTTCCTTGACCAATATAAATCAAAGGGCGTTTTGCTTCTTTTAATATTTTCCAAGCTTCTTGGATTTTTTCAGCCGCAGGTTCTAGTGGCAAAGGCTTTTGATATAGATTAGCGCTAGAAACATAATTATCTTCAATTTCTTGCCAACCTAAATCTTTGGGAATGGTAATGACAGCAACACCACGTTTGGCATAGGCTTGACGAATCGCTTCATCAACTACTGCTGGCATTTGTTCTGCGGTCATTACTGTTCTGTTATAGACACTAACGTCAGCAAACATTGGATTTTCATTTAATTCTTGGAAATAATTAGTGTTCATTGCACTCGTTGGAACTTGACCAACCAAGGCAAGTACTGGAACATGGTCATATTGAGCATCATATAATCCATTTAACAAGTGAACGGCTCCTGGTCCTGCTGAACCAAAGGTTACTCCGATTTCTCCGGTTACTTTTGCTTCCCCAACGGCTGCTAAAGCACCCACTTCTTCGTGACGAACTTGAATGTAATTTAATGTGTCTCTTCGGTTATATAATGCGTTCATTGTCGAATCAATTGACCCACCGGGTAAACCGTAAATATTTTTGACACCCCAATCTTCAATAACTTTTAACATTGCATCTGATGCATTTATTTTTGTCATGATATTCTCCTTGACCTTAAATCTATCAACTACTAACTACTTTGAAACTACTTTATATACTAATTTCTCCTTTCGCCGTAAGTAAATAAATTACTTTTCAAGTAAATTATAGGTCAAAAAAATCTAAATGTAAACTATTTGAGTCCAGCCATTTATTTTTTTAGTCTGTCAGCAATAACTAAAAAAGAACTGTAAACTAAACAGTACAGTTCTTTTTATTTAAGTCTTAATCTAAGGTCAAATGGCTGATTAAAAATTTTATCAAGAAGTCACGTTCTTCAATCCATTTTTCTCGATTATCTTTTAAATGGACACGATTTGATAAGAAAACGACTGCTTTTTTGATGTGAGGGTTAATTAATAGAAAAGTTCCGGTATAACCAGTATGAAGCAACCAATCATCATTTGGCCCGAGTAAGTCCCAAGCCAAACTTCTTTTTTTATCTCCGTCAGCATAATTTTTTGTCAGCTTTAAATATTTTTCTTCTTGAAAATAAGCTTGACTGAATAAAATTAAATCAGACATCGTTGAAAATAAGCCGGCTGAGCCACAATGATTTTTTAAAACTTGAGCTTTAGGGTCATGAACTGTTCCTACTGGGATATTTTGACTTGTTGGGACTGCATTTTCTACTGGTCCAAAACTTGTGTCAGTCATTTTCCAGTCTTCAAATACTTGTTTGTAAAAGATTTTATCCAGACTTTCTCCATAATATTCTTCTAATAAAAAACCTAGTAAAATAAAATTAATATCTGTATATTTGAAGGTCTTATTGTCAGTAATTTTAATCTGATTAATTGCTTCTGTCAGTTCTTTTGCGTTTAGCTTATCTCTATTTTTTATGAAAGGATCAATACCAGAAGTGTGTGTCAGTAATTGCCGCAAGCTGACGCTTCTGTCAGTAAATTTAGAATAATATTTTTGAAGAGGGGCATCAATTTCTAACTTTCCTGCTAGGACAAGATTAATGACGGCTGTTCCGGTGCCCACTACTTTTGTCAAAGAAGCTAAATCCCATTTTTTTCCCTGAGTGAGCTTGATTGTTTCAGGATAAATTGCTGAATTTCCTAAAAGATACTCATTAACTTTTTCTCCTTCAATAATTGCGAAATTGACACCTGGAAAAACGTCACGCTCAATATAATCTTCGATTATTTTTACAAATTCTTGTTGATTTTTCATTTTTCAACCTTCGTTTCTGATTTACTTTGAGTAAAAAAACTTGTCAAAAATTAACAAGTTTTTTTAAAATTATTATTTTACAAACCAAAGTTCTACATGGTCAGGAACTTCTAATGAAAAAGTTTTAGCTGAGCCATCCAAATATGTTCCGTCCACATCAGAAAATTGATGAGCAAAATCTTTCAAATCAAAATCTTTATCAATCATGAACACTAAAAACTCAAGGTCAAGTACTTCATCGGTTCCTGCAGCTAAATCTTCGCTTTCTTCAACACTAAAAGTCAAAGTTACAAAAGGAAATTCAATTTGGTTATTGATTGCTTTAAGACCAAAAACTGATTCATAAAATTCAATAATTGATTGGTCAGCAACATTCAAATCCATTGCTATAATTTCAAAATCTGACAAACCTTTAAAAGTTTTATCTTCCTCAAGCTCAATTTCTGATTTATCAATTTCTGTCAGTGATGATAAATCTGTCAGTAAATCTGATGTTACCAAAAAAAGTTCTGCTTCAGGCGAAAGTGCTGAAAAAGCAAAGCCGTTTTTTCCTTTATAGACCTTAGAAATCTTGTCCAAGTTACGAACAATTAATTGCTCAATCTCAGATGAATTAGCTTTGATCACCGTTTGCCCGTGTTTTTTCAATCCTTCAACAGGACGAAAACCTGGTGATTCTTCTAATTGAAACCGATCTTTTTTCGCTTCATGCCCACCAAGCCATACCATTGCGCCTTCTTCTACCAAGACCTTAAAGCCAAGCACTTCACGGTAGAAATCTAAATTTTCTTCACGGTTAAGCACACGATAGACTGGTTGAAAAGCGGTAATATGATTTATAATCTCGCTCATTTTAGCCTCCATTGATTACATTTACAAATAACTATCTCTTATTTTCGCAAATTTCAAGGAAATTATCAACGATTTATATCTTTTAGTTTTTCTTTCTACATTAAATGTGTAATTTTAAAATCTCAATAAAAAAACTCATAGTCGTTAACCATGGGCATTTTTAAGGATAGTTTTAAGTACATATCTAGGTACGAACAAAGTTAGACTGACCTTTTAGTGTGGTTGCCAGATATGCACATTTTTGAGGTAGCTCTATTTTACTACAATTTATTCAAGTTCAGATTAACAAAAGTTATCAACAAAAATGAAATATTTTCTTCTGCTGACAGCTATTACTATGCTATAATATTGACATGTTTAATATAGAAAAACTTCAATCATTAGCCAAATATCGTTGGGTAATTGTAATTATTTTGGCGCTACTTTTTTCAGCCCTATCTGTCAGTATTTTTCATTTGCCATTTTTAATGACAGCTCTCGTATTATCGATTGTTGGATTAATTTTTGCTTATCACAAATCAGTTTGGTTGGTGCTCTTTATTTTATCTAACTTACCAATGCTTGCGACAACCATTTTTGCTTATCAGCACCATTTCACAACCTTAGATACCGTCATCTTTTTCATTATCTTTTTACTTACGATTATTTCTTCTTATCTGATTGCTCGTAAAGCTGATATTATCCCTAAAATAAGCTGGAAATATTTTCCTCCTTTAAAAATAATAATTGGTTTTGCTTTGCTTTTTCTGGTCTCTATTCTGACAGGAATTTTTGCTCAAATTATCAATCAAAATCCAACAACCAGTAATCAAGATTCACTAAACGAATTACAAAAAGTGATTCCAATTGCTGTCTTTGCGACCCAAACACTTGCTGCTGGTTTTTTAGAGGAACTTGTTTATCGGGTAGGAATTTTTGAAGTCATTTTCAAAAATCAAAAATATTTTGCTTTTTTAACGGCATTGCTCCTTTTTGCTTACATGCATGGTCCTACTGACCTCTACAGCTGGTTAACTTACGGTTTAATGAGTCTCGTGCTTACCAGCCTTTATGCTAAATATCGCAATTTTTATCTTAATATGAGCGTCCATCTTCTTTGGAATCTCTTTGGGTTAGTAATTGCGCTTGTGCTTAAATAAAAAAATACTGACAGAAATTCTGTCAGTATTTTTTTTATTTTTTAAAGATAAATCATTTTAAATAGAGCTACGGCTGCAAGTGATGCAAGAATTGGTGCCAAAACTGGAACCCATGCATACCACCATTTAGAAGAACCTTTTGCTTCACCCAAAACTGATTTTGGTAAGAGACTGTGAACCAAACGTGGACCAAAGTCACGCGCTGGATTCAAACCAGGTCCTGTAGGACCGCCAAGAGCGACTACAAGTCCCATAACAAGGAATCCCAAGAATAGGTGAGCAACCATTTTAGAAGCTGAAGCTCCTGAGGCTTGAACCCAAATCTGATTCATAATGTCTGATGAAGAAACATCTGCTCCTTGACCTTTCAAGTAGTTTGTCATCCAAGTAATTGATTGACTACCAAAGAAGATATTTGTCGCAGCAACTGCTCCGAAGAACAAGACGAATGATCCAACAAATTCATTCAAGAAACCATTAATTGTGGCTCCCAAACGAGTTTTTTCATCATTGTCATCAACATTATCGATTGTTGAGAAAGTTCCAAGAATAGCATTTGGATTTTGTGTTTTAAGATAGTATGGGCGATAAACCATAACAATCAATAATTGTCCAAACATCGCACCTAAAACTTGCGCAATAATATATTGAGCAACATGTGCCCAAGGAAAAAGTCCTGAGGCTGCAAGTCCAAGTGTGAAAGCTGGATTAATTTGTGAAGTAATATTACCGAAAGCAACTGCTGGTAGCATTACACCAAGTCCATAACCCCAACCAATAATCATCCAAGATTGTGCGTGAGCTTTTGTACCTTTAAGTTCAACGTTGGCAACCGCACCATTACCCATGATGATGAGTAGCGCAGTTCCGACAAATTCAGTGATATATTTCACTGTCCATGTAACATCCATTTTTTATGGAACCCTCCAAAATTTGATTTTAATATAATAACCTCAGCTATTATATCAGAAAAGCGCGCTTGCTTCAAATATTCATTGGAAATTAGACCCTTTTAGTCTGATTATTTACTGAAAATTTGCTATAATTAAAAGAATTATCATGCTTTTTATGGAGGACTTAAGATGCGCTTTAATCATTTTTCAATTGTTGATAAAAACTTTGATGAACAACTAGCAGAACTTGATCAGCTTGGGTTTCGTTGGTCTGTTTTTTGGGATGAAAAGAAAATTTTAAAAGATTTTCTCATTCAAAGTCCTACTGATATGACTGTTTTACAAGCAAATACTGAGCTAGATGTCATTGAATTCTTAAAATCCTCTATTGAATTAGATTGGGAAATTTTCTGGAATATTGCTTTGCAACTTCTTGACTTTGTTCCAAATTTTGATTTTGAAATAGGAAAAGCAACTGAATTTGCTAAAAAACTTAATCTTCCACAAAGGGATGTTGAAATGACAACTGAAACTATCATCTCTGCTTTTTACTATTTACTTTGTAGCCGTCGTAAAAGCGGGATGATTCTTGTTGAACATTGGGTTTCAGAAGGTCTTCTTCCTTTGGATAATCACTATCACTTTTTCAATGACAAATCATTGGCAACTTTTGATTCTTCGCTCCTTGAACGTGAGGTCATTTGGGTTGAAAGTCCAGTTGATACTGAGCAAAAAGGAAAAAATGACTTAATTAAAATTCAAATTATCCGTCCAAAAAGTACAGAAAAGCTTCCGGTTGTGATGACCGCAAGTCCTTATCATTTGGGAATCAATGAGAAAGCAAATGATTTAGCGCTTCATGAAATGAATGTTGATTTGGAAAAAAAGGACAGTCACAAAATTCATGTCCAAGGAAAGCTTCCACAAAAACGTCCGTCTGAAACCAAAGAACTTCCTATTGTAGATAAAGCACCTTATCGCTTTACTCATGGTTGGACTTATTCTTTAAATGACTACTTTTTGACGCGTGGTTTTGCTTCTATTTATGTGGCTGGTGTTGGAACGCGTGGCTCAAATGGCTTCCAAACTTCAGGCGATTATCAGCAAATTTATAGTATGACTGCTGTCATTGATTGGTTAAATGGCCGAACTCGTGCCTATACTTCTCGTAAAAAGACGCATGAAATTAAGGCCACTTGGGCAAACGGAAAAGTAGCCATGACTGGAAAGTCATATTTAGGAACGATGGCTTATGGTGCTGCTACTACTGGAGTCGATGGACTTGAAGTCATTTTAGCTGAAGCTGGAATTTCTTCTTGGTATAATTACTATCGTGAAAATGGTCTTGTCCGTTCTCCTGGTGGCTTTCCTGGTGAAGATTTAGATGTGCTTGCTGCACTGACTTACTCACGAAATCTTGATGGTGCTGATTATTTAAACGGAAATGCTGAATACGAAAAACGTTTAGCAGAAATGACCACTGCTTTAGACCGTAAGTCTGGTGATTACAATCAATTTTGGCATGACCGAAATTATTTAATCAATTCTGACCAAGTTAAAGCTGACGTCCTAATTGTTCACGGCTTACAAGACTGGAATGTTACACCCGAACAAGCTTATAATTTTTGGCAGGCTCTGCCAGAAGGTCATGCCAAGCATGCCTTTTTACATCGTGGGGCTCATATTTATATGAATTCTTGGCAATCCATTGATTTTTCTGAGACAATCAATGCTTATTTCTCTGCCAAATTATTAGATAGAGATTTAAATTTAAATCTTCCACCCGTTATTTTACAGGAAAATTCTAAAGAACAAGTTTGGTCAGCTGTCAGTAAATTTGGGGGCGATGACCAGCTCAAACTCCCTCTTGGGAAAACGGCGGTTTCTTTTGCTCAATTTGATAACCACTATGATGATGAAAGCTTCAAAAAGTATTCTAAAGATTTCAATGTCTTTAAAAAAGATTTATTTGAAAATAAAGCTAACGAAGCTGTCATTGATTTAGAACTTCCTTCTGAGTTAACAATTAATGGTCCAATTGAACTAGAAATCAGACTAAAATTAAATGATAGTAAAGGACTCTTATCTGCTCAAATTCTTGATTTTGGTCCCAAAAAACGGCTGGAAGATAAAGCAAGAGTAAAAGATTTTAAAGTTCTTGACCGTGGCCGAAACTTCATGTTAGATGATTTGGTTGAACTTCCTCTTATCGAAAGTCCTTATCAGTTGGTCACTAAAGGATTTACCAATCTCCAAAACAAAGATTTACTGACGGTCAGTGATTTAAAAGCTGACGAATGGTTTACGCTCAAATTTGAACTACAACCAACGATTTATCATTTAGAAAAAGCGGATAAACTTCGGGTCATACTCTATAGTACTGACTTTGAACATACGGTTCGTGATAATCGTAAAGTGACTTACGAGATTGATTTATCTCAATCCAAACTCATTATTCCTATTGAAAGTGTGAAAAAATAAGATGGCAATTATTGGAATTCTTGGAACTCCTTACAATACAGTTGAACAATCCCCCTTTTGGTGGAACAAAGTAAGCTATACTCGTCAATCATTTATTGATGTTTTTCAGGATTTAGGTCATACTGTGATTATTCTTCCTGTTGACAAAACTGAAAATATAAAAAATTACCTGACACTGGTAGATAAAATTGTACTGACTGGTGGGGCAGATGTCAGTCCTTATCTATATGGTGAGGAGCCTAATGCTAAATTAGGAACAACTGATCCGATTCGTGACCGTTTTGAGCTTGCCACAATCAAAGCTGCTCTAGAAGCAAATAAACCTATTTTGGGCATTTGTCGTGGCCTACAGTTACTCAATGTTTATTTTGGCGGAAGTCTTTATCAAGACTTGAGTCAAACTTCAAGTCAGATAAAACATCTCCAAAGTCCAACACCACAAGAAATTCCAACTCATCATATTAGTGTTGAAAAAGAAAGTGCCTTGGGCTTCTTGCCTGAAAATTATATGGTTAATTCTTTCCATCATCAAGTCATTAAAGATTTGGGCCAAGGCTTGACGGCCATTGCTCATGGAAACGATGGCTTAGTTGAAGCGATTGAAAATAAAGAAAAACATGTGCTTGCTGTCCAATGGCACCCAGAATGTACTTGGGAAACTGAGCATTTTGATAAGAAAATTTTTGAAATTTTCGCTAACGGAACCATATAAAAGTTAAAAAACCGTCATAAATCTTTTTTATGGTGGTTTTTTTAAGATTATGTTAATATTATGTCTATATTAAAAGTCAGCTCACTCGTAACCAACTTCCAAATTTAAAATAAAAACTGAGCTGACAAAATTTCTGAGGAGAAATTGATATGAAAAAAATAAAATTGTTGACTCTTGCAACAGTTGGAATTGCCTCAATTGGCTTACTTGCTGCTTGCTCGTCAAAAGATAATTCATCTTCTAAATCAACAGATAAAGTAACAACCGTAACTGTTGCAACTTCTGCCGCTTCTGTCCCTTATGAATACAGCGAAAATGGCAAAATGACTGGTTTTGAATATGATATTTTAAAAGCTGCTGACAAAGACATGAAGGATTATAAATTCAACTTTAAAGTCTATGAAGATAGTGCGATTTTAGCTGCTTTAGACGGTGGTCGTGCACAAATTGCGGCAAATAATTTTGGTAAGACAAAAGCACGTTCTGAAAAATATCTCTTTAGCTATCCTGTTCGCCAAGGAATTGATGCGATTTTCTCAACATCTAAAGAAAATATTACAAAAATCTCTCAACTTGCTGGTAAAACGACAGAAATTCCTGCTGGAACCAACTATGGTGATATGTTTGAAAGCTGGAACAAAAATCATCCAGACAAAAAAATCAATGTAAAATACAGCCAACGTCCTTTAGCCGACCGTTTATCTGCTATTTCTAGTGGACAAATTGATTTCTTATTTGCTTCTAAAGCACCCGCAGAAAATTTGATTAAAGAACATGCAATCACAGGTTTAGTGGATACTGTTCCAACAGACTTGGATAAACAACCAGAATTTAAGACTTATGATTACTTTATTCTTGATAACAGCCAAAGCAAGTTGCAAAAAGATTTGAATGTTGAACTCAAAAAACTTTATGATAACGGCACACTTAAAAAACTGTCAGAACAATATTTCCATGACAGCCATATTCCAGCTGCTGATCAATTCAAATAATTAAAAAACTCGTCAATGACGAGTTTTTTTACTGAAAGAAATTTTTTGTGCGATACTCACTCATAAAAGAAAGCTGTCAGTAACTTTTATTTCACTTCATTTTGAAATAAATCATTCAGACCTTCGCCCATTGTTGGATGAGTGAAAATTTGGTCGCGTAAAATTTGATAGGGCGTATGCATTTTCATAGCCAAACTTACAAGATTGATGACCTCATGAGAATCTTCATGATATAAAGTTGCACCGAGAATTTCATCTGTTTTTGGGTCAACAAGAGCTTTAAGAATTCCGCGAGTATCTTGAACAACTTTAGACTTAACAATTGGTGCCGCAGCCATCTTAAATAAACGATAATTAACCCCAGCTTTTTTCGCTTGTTTTTCATCCAAGCCAATTCGAGATAAGGTTGGACTAATAAAAACAGAATAGGGCACGAGTGTTCTGTCACTTAATTTACGCGAGTGATCACCAAACAATTGATTATTGACAATCCGAAAATCATCTGTTGACAGATAGTAGAATTGTCCACCTCCCCGAACGTCACCAAGTGCCCAGATATTTTCTGTACTTGTTTTTAAATCATCATCAACTTTAATATAACCACTTTCTGAAAGTTCAACACCAGCTTTTTCCAAATTTAAGTCAGTAATATTAGGCCTGCGACCTGTTGCCACTAATATCTTGTCAGCTGAATAGGTCTGACCTCCTGCCAAAACTTCGCTGTCAGTAATTTTTTCAACTTTAACCCCAAGATGAATTTCAACTCCTGAAGCCTTTAAATCTTTAAAAATTTCCCTTGAAATATCGTCGTCTTCTTTGGGTAAAAATGTTGAATGAGGTTCTAAAATTGTGACCTTAGACCCAAATTTATTAAACATTCCGGCAAATTCTAAACCAATATAGCCCGCGCCGATGATAACTAATTTCTTTGGAAGTTCAGAAAGTTCCATCGCTCCTTCAGATGTAATTACATTTTTGGATTCTTGAATTCCTGAAATTTCGGGAATCAGTGGAGTTGCTCCCGTATTGATGAAAATGCGTTCTCCAATCACTTTGCTTATCTTGTCACCATTAACGACCTCAAGGGTTTCTTGATTAATAAAACGCGCAATTCCATCCATGACATAAACCAATGGTTCGTCAGCTGCCCCGTGATAGGCTCCATTGTGTAAAATTTCACGAACCTTGTATTTAGTAGCCATTGCTTCTGAAAAGTTCATATTTTTTTGTCCGGCAACAATTAGAGTTTTAGAAGGTGCACAGCCAACATTGGGACAAGTTCCGCCGAACATCGCCTGGTCACGTTCAATAATCAGAGCTTCTTCTCCGTGCTGCGACAATGTTTTTGCCAAAGCTCGACCAGCCTTACCGAATCCAATAATAATATTTTTGAAATGTCTTGTTTCCATAAGTCTATCTTTTCGTTAGTTTATCTCCTTATTTTATACCATTTGAATGTCTGAGTGTTCTATTTTGGTTTAATAAAAAGACGCCACACGGCGTCTTTTTATTATATTATTTATTTAAAGCAGCGTCCAAATGAGCCAATACTTTTTCTTTTCCAAGAAGTGCAATTGTTTCTGGTAATTCTGGACCATGCATTGAACCTGAAGCTGCAATACGAATTGGCATCCAAAGCATTTTACCTTTTACGCCAGTTTCTTTTTGAGTCGCTTTAAAGAGTGGGAAAATATTTTCCACTGTAAAATCATTTTCAGGAAGCTCAGCCAATTTTGCACGGAAAGTACTCAAAGCTAATGGTGTTGTTTCAGCAGCCAACATTTCACGAGCTTCATCAGTCAATTCTGGGAAATCTCCATAGAAAAGGTCTGTTAATTCAACAATTTCATCTGCTGATTTCATTTGTGGTTGATAAAGTTTAACCAGTTCCTCAGCACGTTCATCAAAGCGATTAGCAGCAACAAGGAATGGTTTTGTCAATTCAAATACTTTAGCAAAATCAGCATTTTTGATGTATTCATTATCCAACCAGTCCAATTTCTTTTGGTCAAAGGCTGCTGGTGATTTAGACAAACGATGTTCATCAAAAAGTTCAATTAATTCTTCACGAGAGAAAATTTCTTTTTCTCCGCCAGGATTCCAGCCCAAAAGTGCAATAAAGTTGAAAATGGCATCAGACATGTAACCTTTTTTACGGTAGTCTTCAATAAACTGAAGTGTATTTGTGTCACGTTTTGATAATTTTTTCCCAGTTTCAGAATTAATAATCAAAGTCATGTGACCAAATTGTGGTGCTTCCCAACCCAAAGCATCGTAAACAACTAATTGTTTTGGCGTATTGGCAATATGGTCATCTCCACGGATAACATGTGAGATTTGCATATCATGGTCATCAACAACAACAGCAAAATTGTAAGTTGGGTAACCATCACGTTTTTGGATTACCCAATCTCCACCGATGTTTTTACCTTCAAATTCAATGTCGCCTTTAACAATATCATTCCATTTATAAATTGCTTTTTCATCAACAGAGATACGAACAACCGGTTCAATATTTTGCGCTTTACGCTCCGCGATATAAGCTGCTTTTTCATCATCACTCATGCCAGCATATTCGTTAATATAGTGTGGAGCAATTCCTGCCGCTTCTTGTTTCGCATGGTCAGCTTCAAGTTCTTCTGGCGTTTTATAAGAATAATAAGCTTTTCCTTCAGTCAACAATTGGTCAATATATTTTTGATATAAAGGCAAACGTTCTGATTGACGGTAGTTTTCATGTGTTTCAGGACTTTCATCCCAATCCATTCCCAACCAACGAAGGTTTTCAAGTTGTGAACGCTCACCATCTTCTACGTGACGTTCACGGTCTGTATCTTCAATACGGATGATAAAATCTCCCCCGTGATGACGGGCAAAAAGATAGTTAAAAAGGGCTGTACGAGCATTCCCGATATGCAAAAGTCCTGTTGGTGATGGTGCGTAACGGACGCGGATTTTTTTATTCATATTAATCCAATTCTCCTCATAAATTCGTTCACTTCTTTTCTGTAAGAAATGAATCGTTCTTGGTTTTAAATAGCCTAAACTACTCTAACAATCACCTCTATTTTACCACAAATTAAGAAAGCATGCCGACCTAAAATTCATTTGTAATCTATCATTGACAAATTTAATCTAAGAATTGAAGAAATCGTTCATCCCAAAGATGGTTTTCATAAAAATCAACGATTTCTTTTGCTGACAGCCATTTACTATCAAAAGTTGAACTTGCCCCCCTTTGCATCCAATTTTGATAGCCCAGACCATGAGCAAAAACAAGCGTCGTGTTAACACAAAATTCAGTTTGAGCACCGCAAAATTCAATCAATTTTACTGACAAGTCTGTCAGTAATTTTTGCAGTTCCGTTTGATAGAAACCATTGGCATGCGTTTTTTCAACATACTTGTCAGTAGATGCTGTCAGCAATTCTGGAATCATTTGCCAACCAAAACTTTCTTTTATCAGTTCATCATCATTATGCTGGATAAAAATAATCGGTTTTTTAGCCTTTCGATAAGTAATAATTCGTTGATTAATTTGCTCAATTAATTCTTCTCGCCGATAAATCCCCGCACATACCTCATTTTGCATATCAATTACAATCAAAGCATCACTTGTTTTCATCTTTTTATTCCTTTCAAAAATTGATTTTCTTAGCATTAGTATAAGACAATCTCTCCAGAAAACAAAGAATTTACAACCAAAATCAAAATAACACCCCAAAGAATGTTATTTTTGTAGTAATCTTTTATAATTTTCTAGTTGAGAGACTCTTCCTCAATAAATGAATAACCAATTGCCTTTGTGGCAACAAAAGTAACTAAAGACGCGATAATTAATGACATCGTGGTATCCGATAAGAAATGTGCACCAATTCGGACCCGAGCAGCCATCATTAAAAGTGTGAAAACAAATCCGCTGTAAGCCAAAATCTTTTGGCCTTTAAGATTTTTTCTGTCAGCAAAAAATGGTAAAAAGAGTGCTGCAGCCGCTGCGATTGTATGACCTGACGGGAATGATTGATGACCTGTTTGACCGTTCAAATGCCACCAATTAGTGAACGTTCCTTTGGTAGAGGAAACAATTTCCTTAACCTCATAAGGGCGAAAACGCCCCCAGTTAACTTTCATCGTATTGACAATTGAGTTGCTGACATAAACGACAGCAATCCCAGCAATCGCCACAATAATCAATTGACTTAATTCTTCGTAAGTTTTCTTGCTCAGCCATCTATAAATCAAAAATGTCCCGATGACCAGGATAATAAATGTAAAAAGTGCTTCAAGTCCGAAAGAATAAGTCGCTGTGGCTCCAATGCTGTTATTTGCCGCACCCAGTGGCTGATGATTTTGGATGTTATTAAGTGTGGTCACACCGTAAAACATCCAACCATCAACCCAGCCCCATGCTGACCAATAAGCAAAGCCAAGTCCAGAAATCGCTAAAATCCATTTTGTCAGTTGATTATCTTGTCTTAGACCATAAATGAAGATAATTTCCGCTGAAATAAAAGGGATAAGCGCTGACGGAAACATTCCAAATATCTGAAAAAGATTACCAAAAATTGAATTTTGATCCATAACCATTTTAGAAATTTGCAAATCCCCCAAAGACGCAATAATTAATAAAAGAGCTGAAATTCCAATTAAAATTCCTAGGAATTTTTTTCCGCTTGTGTTCATAAAACCTCCATTGGTTTGATTACTACCCTTTCATTTTATCCCATTCTCCAAAACTCAATGTAAATTTTTTGTAAATCTTAAGTAAACATTTAGTTAAACTTTATTTTATTAAAGATTTTAGATTTTTAAACCACTTCATATCCTTTAAATGACAAACTATTTATTCTTTTAATTACTAAGGATGATTATTGATTTCCTTTCTGAACAGTCTATGTTAGAATTAATTGTATGAATGAAATTACTTATACTCAAATTATGCCAAATGATATAGATGATGTCATCCGTATTGAAAGAGCTACTTTCTCAGAAAATGAAGCCCTCTCTGTAGAGTCAATGATCGAAAGAATTAACTTAATTCCTGATAGCTTTATCGCAGCAAGAAATAGTGAAGGAACTGTCGTAGGTTACGTTTCTGGTCCTGTTACAGAAGGTCGTTACTTGGATGATGAATCTTTTGAACGTACCGAAGCCAATCCCAAAACAGGTGGTTTCCAAAAAATCATCAGTTTAACCGTTGACCCTGATTATCAAGGCTTAGGAATTGCGACAAACTTACTCCTTTTACTTGAAAAAGAAGCCAAATCGAAAAAACGTTTGGGAATTAGTCTTACTTGCCATGATTATTTAGTTCCCTATTATGAAAAACACGGCTTTACTGACGAAGGACTTTCCGAGTCAAAATTCGGTGGAGAAACTTGGTACAATATGGTCATGGAATTTTAAAAAAAACAAAAGTTACTAACAAACCTGTCAGTAACTTTTTTTATTGATAAATTTTCAATTTTACTGACAGACTTATCAGTAAAATCTATTTATTACTTTTGAGCAAAATAATCATTCAAAGCTTGACGATATTTATTTCGCCAATCCTCTTTATTATCACTTAATAATTCATCAGCAAAAGTTGCAACATCATCGCCCAGAACCTCTGCTGGGCTTCGCCCATCAACTACTGCCAGTTCAAATAATTCAATAATATCATTAAAAATATGCCAATCTGTTGCCCCCATTTTGAACATATATTTTTGAATTGAACGATAAGCCTGATAAAAATCTTTAGGTAATTTTTTAGCTCGATTTTGCATTTCTTGCCAGTCTTTTTTTTCAGCAAGAAGGTCACTAATTTTATCTAAAACCATTTTTCAGCTCCTTATTAAGTTTATTTTTTTGCTTTTTTTCCCAACTATTATCATCCATCATCTCATCAATAAACGTCGCAACATCTGGACCAATTAAATCAGTCAATTCTTTGTCTTGGATTTTAGCTTCTTCAAGTAAATCAAGAACTTGTCCAAAAATAAATTTGAAATCTGCCCATTTCGTTACCCCAGAGTGCCATATATATTTTTTTAATTCCTTATAATCTTCATAATAATTCTCTCCAAGTTTCTGAGCACGATTTTCAAATTCGCGAAATTCTCTTTTTTCTTCAAGACCAATCATTCTATCAACAATATTTCTATGCTCCGCCATGATTTTCTCCCTTCTGCTCACTCAATAAATTTTGATGACGTAAAAACTCCAATTTTTCTGAAATAAAAGCCCATTTTTTCCAAAAATTACCGCGCTCAATTTGCCCTGCTTCATTTAAACGATACCATTTTCGAGCGGGGCCAAGTTTTGAAGGCTTTTTTCTAATCTCAACATACCCTTTCTTTTCAAGACGCATCGTAATCGTATATACCGTTCCTTCTACAACATCTTCAAAACCAAGTTCTCGCAGTTTTTGAGTAATTTCATAACCATAGGTTTCCCCTTGACCAATGATTTCTAAAACACAACCCTCAAGAACTCCTTTCAACATTTCTGTAATTTGATTCATTTTTTCCTCCGCTATTTAGTAATACTAACTACATCTATATAGTAATACAATATAGCTAAAATATCAATATTTCCCACTTTTATTAAAATAAAAAAACTGCTAAAAAGCAGTTTTAATAAATTATTTTTCAAAATTAATAACTTTAGTTTGACCTTTAAAATTTTCATAAAGGGCCGATTCAATCCTTAAAGCAATAATTGACATATTCTCCGCATTTTCATGAAGAGATAGGATTAATCCTTCTTTTTTCACAATTTCTTGAGCTTTAGCCTCTTCTAAGATTTCTGCATGAACCCGATTTGAAGTCAAACGCCCTCCTTTTTCCAACTTATCAAACCAAGTCGTAAAACTCACTTGTGAATTTCTTTTTATATCACTAATCTTTGAAGCTTTTTTATCCGCAACCATGTAGAAAATATTTTCCGTTTTTTGAGCTTGAATAAAACTCATAATCGTTGTTGAACTCTTTGAATTTTCATCAGTCACACTTAAAGCAAGGTAGCCTGGAAAGTCTTTTAAAAGATAAGCAAGTTCATTTTCTACAGCATTCGTACCAACAACATTAGCCTTTTTATTAGTTTTAAAAATTGTTAAGAGAACAAGTGGTAAAGTAAGAAAAACATAAGCAATGATAAGTCCTAAAACAAATCTTAACCAATAATTTCCAAAATTCATTTCTAATATCAAAGCAAAAACAGCTAAAGAAATTAAAAAAACTACAAACAATTGAATAAAACGTTTTAAATACATATTAAACTCCTAAATACTCAAAATTCATTTAAGATAAAAACCGATAATTTATCGGTTTTCTTCTTTATTTTTTTACTAAATCAGCAAAAATCATTCGACCAGCACTTGTTTGTAGCACCTTAGCAACTTCAACAGTAACTGTTTTATCAATCAATTTTGCAGTATCTTCGATGACAATCATTGTTCCATCTGGCAAATAAGCCACGCCTTGTTGACGTTCAGAACCAGCACGAATAATTTGTACGTTAATATGTTCGCCCACAACAAGTTGTGTTTTCACAGCATTAGCAAGGTCATTAATGTTAAGAACTCGAACACCCTGAATTTCAGCAACTTTATTAAGATTAAAATCATTCGTCACTAATTTTGAGCCAGTAGAACTTGCATATTTAAGAAGTTTAGTATCAACTTCTCGAACATCTGGAAAATCAACTTGAGAAATTTCAACTTGATCAAATTTAGTCAATTCATTAACCAAATCCAAGCCCCGACGTCCTTTAGCCCTTTTCAGTGGGTCTGAACTATCAGAAATTAATTGTAATTCTAAAATCACAAAATTAGGAACAATAATTTTATCTGAAATGAACCCTGTTTTAATTACATCTAAAATCCGACCATCAATGATTGAACTTGTATCCAATAAAATACTATTATCACTCTTAGATTCACCGACAACTTCCTCAGCAACTTCTGCTGGTTCAGTTGCCATTGCTTCACGGCGCTTACGAAAAAGCACTCTAGCAATTTCGTCTCCTCGTCGATCAAACAAAACATATCCCAAATAAATCATCACCAAAACAAGTATGAATGAAATGATATTACTTAAAATAGGAACATTTAAAAATCTTAATGGAATACTTCCAATAACCCCAACGAGAAGACCAAGAACAATCCCAATAATATTGAAGACCATTTTTGACATATTCATTTTGGAAATTCTAGAATCTATTTTTTTCAACCCATTAAGCATTGAACCGGCAAATATAAATGAAAGAATAATAAAAATAATTGCACCAATCACACCGTCAACAGCTTCGTTCTGCAAAATCCCTGTGTCCCAACCAAATACCTTTAAAATTGATGGTACAACAGCAACACCTAGCGATGCTCCGATGACAGTCATAACAAGATGAATAATCCAACGACGCATATCTTTTCCTCCTTTTAGAAAATGGATAGGCTTACAAGAAAGCCCTGTGTCAATTATACCACACGCTCCTTTAATATTGCTTATCCAAACACAAGAAATCTATTTAATTTCTCATGCTATATTTATTATTTTATAACTTATATCCCTTATTAGCGATCATTTAATTTTTTATTTTAAATAGAGTACATTAGATTATCATTGTGCTATAATGACCTTATCTTTTACAGATTATGAAGGAAAAAATTATGCTTAAATCCGCAGTCCATTCTAAAGAAAGTTTACTTGTTGCTCTATTACTTGCCATGAATACAGGCTTTGTTGATGCCTTTACCTTTTTTCATTTTGACGGCCGTTTCGCTAGTCTCCAAACTGGGAATTTGATTCAGACTGGAATTAATTTAGCCCATGGAAATCTGGAGAAAGCTTTTCAATTTATTATTCCAATTTTATTTTTTGCACTAGGTGCACTTTTCAAGACCTTATTCACCAAATATAAAACCCAAAATAATCAAAGTGAAATTGAATCCCTTCTCTTCATACAAATGATTGGTATTTTACTCATTTCTCTCGCCTTCTCTACTTTTTTACATTTATCAGCCTCACTTTTTGTTGGAATTCTCTCCTTTTTTATGGTTATTCAAGGTGATACCTTTACTCGAGTCAGAGGACTTCCTTATGCTAATATCATGTCCACAGGTAATATCAAAGCTTTTGGAACAAATCTAGGTCAATATTTAGTTTCTAAAAACACTAAGGACTTAAAAAATTCACTCATCTTCTTATCTCTTGCTTTATCATTTGTTGTGGGAGCCTTTATTTCTTCTCTTTTAAGTTTATGGTTAGGTGATTTTACATTAATCGGCTCTAGTCTATTAATTCTATTAGCTTATTATTCTTATAAGATAAGTCATTCATAAAAAGCAAAGGCTATTTCATTAACGAAATAGCCTTATTTTTATATTAGCCAAAGACTAGTTTTAAACATTCAGTTAAAGTTGTTACTCCAATCACTTGAATCTGTTCAGGAATATCAATCCCTACAATTGAATTTTTAGGAGCATATACTTTTTTAAAACCTAGTTTTGCAGCTTCATTTAATCTTTGTTCAATTCGGGTCACCCGACGAATTTCACCCGTTAAACCAATTTCACCAATAAAACATTCACGCGCATCTGTTGGAAGTTCTTTATAACTTGAAGCCACAGCAACCGCAACCGCGAGGTCAATGGCTGGCTCATCCAATTTTACTCCCCCCGCAGATTTGAGGTAGGCATCTTGATTTTGCATCAAGAGCCCCGTTCTCTTTTCAAGCACCGCCATAATTAAACTTACACGGTTAAAATCTAGGCCTGAGGTCGTCCTTTTAGCATTTCCAAACATTGTCGGTGTCGTCAGTGCTTGTATTTCAACTAGTATAGGCCGTGTTCCTTCAAGTGCACAAACAATTGCAGATCCAGTTGAGCCCTCTAAGCGTTCTTCTAAAAAGACCTCTGAGGGATTAGTCACTTCGACCAAGCCATGACCCTGCATCTCAAAAATTCCAATTTCATTAGTTGAACCAAAACGGTTTTTTACAGCACGAAGAATTCTAAATGTATTATTTCGTTCTCCTTCAAAATACAGCACCGTATCAACCATGTGCTCCAACATCCTTGGACCAGCCAGCTGTCCTTCTTTAGTTACATGACCAACAATAAAAGTCGCAATATCATTCGTTTTAGCAATTTGCATCAATTCTCCAGTCACTTCACGAACTTGACTTACAGAGCCTTGAGTTGATTGAATTTCTGGTGTCATGATTGTTTGAATGGAATCAATAATTAAGAAGTTAGGTTTTAAACGCTCAACTTCTGCACGAATCGACTGCATATTTGTTTCAGCATAGAGATAAAAGTCACGGTCAATATCTCCTAAACGCTCAGCTCTTAGTTTAATTTGTTGGGCTGATTCTTCACCACTCACATAAAGCACACGCCCTCTAGAAGCCAATTGAGTAGAAACCTGTAAAAGTAAGGTTGATTTACCTATCCCAGGATCTCCCCCAATCAGAACTAATGAACCAGGAACGACACCCCCTCCTAATACACGATTAAATTCATCTAGGTCCGTTTCAATACGAGGAGTATCAAATAATTCAACTTCATCTAGCTTCAATGGTTTTGAACGTTCGCCAGTCATTGAAACACGTTGATTTTTAACTTCTTGGACTTCAACTTCTTCAACAAAAGAAGACCATTCGCCACAGTTTGGACAACGTCCTAAGTATTTTGCAGACTTATAGCCACAATTTTGACAAACAAATGATGATTTTTTCTTCGCCATTTTCCCTCCACTTATTCATACGTAAAATTTATTAAAATGTAACAAAACAGCGGATAATCCGCTGTTTTATTTGATTAAGGATTTTATTCTTTTACCATTTTATCATATTTCAGAGTGTCTGACACGAATCTTAGATAAAAAATAGTTAGCACATCATAGCTTTAAATTTCCGTGACTTTACTCTTTTGGACAACATAGCCAAGTCCCTCAACTTTACTAACTAAGTCAGTAGCAGTTACCTGATTGTCATCAAATTCTGCCTTGACTTTTGAAGCGTTGAACAGCACCTTTGCCATTTCTACTCCATTTGTTGTATTCAAAGCTCCTTCAATCTTAGCCATACATGATGGACAGCTCAATTCATCTAATTTCATTACTATTTTTGACATTTATACTTTCCTCCTGCAATTACGCATCAATATTTATAGTCTTAGTATAAGTTTAAAAAGACTATAAAACATTGATTTACATCAAGAAAATATTATTATTTTTGTCCAAAATAGTTTTCATCAGCATTTAATTTCTTCTTAACATTCTGTAGAAATGGTTGGACAAGCCAGTAATATAAGGAAAATGGCTTGCAAAGTAAAAAAAGTCTGCCACTTTTTACCAATATTCAAATTTTGAAAGTACTTTTTGTCTTACGAATATTAATTGTTCCATCAAAGGCAACGAAAATTGCTTTTCTCATTTTTTGTTCACAACTATTCTATGAAAAATTGACATCATCATGTGATTGAAAGTAAGATGAATATCCTCAGCAATTTGCATATCATTAATAGGTGCGTGCATATTATCATCACTCATTTTATTAGGAGCCGTTTTTGTAAAACAAATGTATTTAACCGTGGACATTATTCGCTTTTTAAAGCTTTTAAAGTAAATAAAAAGTCTTATTTATAAAATAAGACTTCTCATATTTAAATATATCTACTGTAAAAAATATGCCATTGAACAGAATCGAACTGTCGACCTTCACCTTACCATGGTGCTGCTCTACCGACTGAGCTACAACGGCTAAAATAAATAAATTGAGTGGCCTGACTAGATTAGAAATTTAATCTAATCAGACAGAGCTAGACTATAAGCAAGGCTGATGCGAAAGAGAGTCAATCACAACTCAACACATGCACCCACAGAAACCCCCGCCAACATCATAACACTCAATTTAGTATTTTATTATTACTTCAAGATTTAATACAATTAAACCAATTCAATGATTGCCATAGGCGCAGCATCACCACGACGTGGTTCTACTTTAAGGATACGAGTGTAACCACCGTTACGTCCTTCGTAGCGTTTAGCAAGGTCGTTGAATAATTTTTGAAGGGCAGTTGGGAAAGTTTCAGTTTCTTCGTTGAAATCTTTAATTGCGATTTCATTACGTACGTAAGCAGCTGCTGCACGACGAGCTGAAAGGTCACCTTTTTTACCAAGCGTAATCATTTTTTCTACTGTACGACGAACTTCTTTAGCGCGAGCTTCAGTTGTAACGATAGTTTCGTTGATGATCAAATCTGTAGTCAAATCACGAAGCATAGCTTTACGTTGTGAAGATGTACGTCCGAGTTTACGATTGCTCATTTGTTTCCTCCTATATTATTATTTTCTTTTTTTAAGGGAAAGTCCCAATTCAGTCAATTTAACTTTGACTTCTTCTACTGATTTGTGACCGAGGTTTTTGACTTTAATCATGTCAGCTTCGCTCATTTCAACAATATCAGCAACAGTGTTAATACCTGCGCGTTTCAAACCATTGTAAGCACGAACTGAGAAGTCCATTTCTTCAATAATTTTATCGAGCACACGTTCTGTTTTAACTTCATCTTTAACAACAAGTGTTTCGGCTTCAGCTGCAACTTCTGAAAGATCAACGAACAAGTTCAAGTGGTCTGTCAAGATTTTAGCTGAGAGTGACAAAGCTTCGTCAGAAACGATAGTACCGTTTGTAGTAATTTCAAGTGTTAATTTATCATAGCTAGAATCTCCACCAACACGGGCAGGTTCTACTTGATAATTTACTTTACTTACTGGTGTGTAAATTGAGTCTACAGCAATTGTGCCAATTGGCGCTCCATCGACTTTATTTTCGTCAGCCGGAACATAGCCGTATCCTTTTTTAACAGTCATTACAGCACGCATTGAGTGACCTTCAGCAATAGAGAACAAGTAATGGTCTTTGTTGACAATTTCAATGTCGCTATCAGTTAAGATATCACCAGCAGTAACATCCATAGGACCAGTTACGTCAAGTTCGATTTGTTTTTCAGACTCTACGTATGATTTGATGGCAATTCCTTTAACCGCAAGAACGATTTGGATGACATCTTCACGTACGCCAGGGATTGTTGCGAATTCGTGTTGAACACCTTCAATTTGAATTGAAGTCACAGCAGCACCAGGAAGTGATGACAAAAGGACGCGACGCAGAGAGTTACCTAAAGTTGTACCATAACCACGTTCAAGTGGTTCAACAACGAATTTACCGTAATTTTCTGATTCGTCAAATTTAGTAATTTTTGGTTTTTCAAACTCAATCATGTATGTTCTCCTCTAAGCGAAAAGTGATTAGTGACAAGAGCAACTAATTATACACGACGACGTTTTGGAGGACGTGCACCATTGTGAGGTACAGGAGTCACATCACTGATAGATGTTACATTAAGACCAGCTGCAGCGAGTGCGCGGATAGCTGATTCGCGACCTGAACCAGGACCTTTAACTGTAACAGATACAGTTTTCAAACCTTGCTCTTGAGCAGCTTTAGCAGCAGCTTCTGAAGCCATTTGAGCGGCGAAAGGTGTAGATTTTTTAGAACCTTTAAATCCAAGTGCACCAGCTGATGACCAAGCAAGGGCGTTACCATGAACGTCTGTGATCATAACGATTGTGTTGTTGAATGTTGATTGGATATGAACAATTCCAGATTCAATATTCTTTTTAACACGACGTTTACGTGTAATTTTTGCCATTTTAACTCCTTTCTATTTAATTATTTTTTCTTACCTGCGATTGATTTAGCAGGACCTTTACGTGTACGAGCGTTGTTCTTAGTGTTTTGTCCACGTGTAGGAAGTCCACGACGGTGACGCATACCACGGTAAGAACCGATTTCCATCAAACGTTTGATGTTAAGTGACACTTCACGACGAAGGTCTCCTTCGAGTTTTAAGCCATCGAGTTCACGACGGATTGCATCTTCTTGATCTGATGTTAAATCTTTTGTACGGATATCTTCTGAGACACCTGCAGCTGCAAGTACTTTTTTAGATGTTTGAAGTCCAACACCGAATACGTATGTTAATGAAATAACAATGCGTTTTTCGTTTGGAATATCAACTCCAGCAAAACGAGCCATATTTTTCTATTTCCTTTCTATCCCTGACGTTGTTTGTGTTTTGGATTGGCAGGGCAAATTACCATTACACGACCGTTACGACGAATAACTTTACAGTATTCGCAGATTGGTTTAACTGATGGTCTTACTTTCATTGTGTCTTCCTTTCTATGGTTACTGTGCATCATGCACTCAATGAATGTCCGGATTACTTAAATCGGTAAGTAATTCGTCCGCGTGTCAAATCGTATGGTGAGAGTTCAACTTGAACCTTGTCTCCAGGCAAGATACGGATATAATTCTTTCGAATTTTTCCTGAAATCGTCGCCAAGACTTGGTGACCATTTTCGAGTTCAACCGTGAACATCGCATTCGGCATGGTGTCAACGACTTTGCCGTCTACTTCAATTACATCATCTTTTGCCAAGCAAAAGTACCTCCTTAGAAATTTCCCGAAAGATATATACTATATATATCTAAAAAGTCGGACTTATGTATTTTAGCATTTTTCAGCAACAAATGCAAGTCTTTCTTTCAGAAAAGCCTTTATTTTTCTAGCTTGAGTACATGTTTAATTTATTACTCGCTTTCAAAGCTGTTCATGGCAATGTTTTCGGGTGTTTCATTTTTATAATTTTACTGACAGAGAGCTTGTCAGTAAAATTTTGTATTCTAATCTTGCTATTTTACTAAAAAAACCTCTGACAGAGGTTTTTATTTTTATTATCCTAAAACTTTTTTAATATCTTCTGTTACTTGGCTAATTTCTTGTTCACCTTCAATGTTTTTAACAAGTCCAAGTTCAGTGTAGTGTTCAATAATTGGAGCTGATTCTTTAATATTGACATCCAAACGATTTTTAACTGTTTCTGGAACATCATCCGCACGTTGATAAAGGTCATGACTACCACAAACGTCACAAACACCTTCAACTTTAGTTGGATTGAAGATTTTATGATAAGTTGCTCCACAGTTACGGCAGATGTAACGGCCACTTAAACGGTCAACCAAAATATCTGGGTTAACAACGATATTTACAACGGCATCAAGTTTAATTCCGAGTTCTTCAAGCATTGTATCAAGTGCATGAGCTTGGTCAATCGTACGTGGATATCCATCAAGCAAGAAGCCTGAAGCTTTGATATCATCTTGTGCTAAACGTTCTTTAACAATTCCGTTCGTTACTTCATCAGGTACGAGTTCACCTTTATCGATGAAAGATTTAGCAAGTTTACCCATTTCAGTTTCGTTTTTCATTGCGGCACGGAACATGTCACCTGTTGAAATGTGATTTACTCCATAATTTTTAACGATGAACTCAGCTTGAGTTCCTTTACCAGCTCCTGGAAGTCCCATGATTAATAAATTCATTTTGTTTTCTCCTGATTTTAATTTATAAATTACTGACAGAACTGTCAGTAAATTGCAGATGTTCTCTGTGATTTTACCTACACTATTTTAGCGTATTTTTGCTAAAAAATAAAGAAAAACCTTGTCTAATGACAAGATTTTATTTTGTTTCAAGTGGATTATCCATAAATCCTGCATATTTACGTTTGAGTAAATATCCTTCAAGTTGTTTCACTGCTTGTATAGCAACTTGAATCAAGATTAAGAGTGATGTTCCTCCAAGAGCGACAATTTTTGGAAGTCCCCAAACGTTTTGGGCGGCAATTGGAATGATTGAAATCAAACCAAGGAAGAGCGCACCTACCGTTGCAAGACGCATTAAGAGACGTGATACATACTTTTCGGTTCCTTTACCCGGACGAACAGATGGAATGTAAGAGCCTTGTTTTTGAAGGTTTTCAGCCATCTTTTCAGGATTGACCTGAACGAATGAGTAGAAGAATGTAAAGAGCACAATCAATAATGCGTAGAAGAGCATTCCTGTCCAAGTCGTATATGACAAGGCGTCTTGTAAAGTTGACAACCAACCTACATTACTTCCTTGCGAACGTTGCAAGAATTGCAAAATCGTAGCTGGAGCAGTTGTAATTGAACCAGCAAAGATAACTGGGATAACCCCAGCTGGATTGACACGAAGTGGCAAATAAGAACTTGTTGGTGCACCTTGAGTTAATTTAGTATATTGAATAGGTACTTTACGTTCTGCTTGTTGAACAAAAGTTGTTACATAAATAATGATAATTGCTGACAATACTAGACCAATGACAAATAACCAAGACATTGGAATTTCTGAAGGTCGAACGTTTAAGAATTTTTCATCATAAACAGATTTGACCGCCGATGGGATACTAGATACAATCCCAGCAAAGATAATTACTGAAACACCTGAACCAAATCCTTTTTCATTAATTTGTTCACCCATCCAAGTGACAACCATTGAACCAGTGGTCAAAATTGCACCAATCATCAAATAGCTTTGCCAATTTGGATTTTGCACAATATTTAACGAGCTCATGGCTTGGAAACCAGCAGTAATCCCGATAGATTGTGCCATAGCAAGCACTAAGGTAATGTAACGTGTCGCTTGATTCAGTTTACGACGTCCAATTTCCCCTTGTTTTGACCACTCAACAAATTTTGGTAAAATATCCATTTGCAACAATTGAACAATGATTGAAGCAGTAATATAAGGCGAAACCCCCATTGCAAAAAGTGAATAGTTTTGCATGGCATTACCAGAAACCAAGTTCATCATGTTCAAGAAAGGAAGATTACTTAC
Organism: Lactococcus sp. S47; assembly: GCF_016517475.1. Classification (NCBI taxonomy): domain Bacteria; kingdom Bacillati; phylum Bacillota; class Bacilli; order Lactobacillales; family Streptococcaceae; genus Lactococcus; species Lactococcus sp. S47. The sequence goes on along the minus strand of NZ_JACVUB010000005.1, from coordinate 55,261 downwards.
TTCTGTCAAGTTTTGAACGTTGACGCCAGGTACCGTAATATGGGCACCTAAGCGGAAAACAAAAAGGATGAAAATCGTAAAGAGAATTCTTGCTCGGACGTCCTTGACCTTAAAGGCTTCCTTAAGCGTCTTAAAAAACATAAAATCTCCTTAAAGCGTTTTAATTGTAAATAGACAATAAGCGGTTGAAAATTCAACCGCCAATTGTAGTGTAAAAATTAAGCTTCTTCTACAGAACCACCAGCAGCTTCGATTGCAGCTTTAGCAGCAGCAGATACTTTAGCAACTTTAACTGTAAGTTTTTTAGCTGTCAATTCACCGTTAGCAAGAACTTTAACACCTGATTTAACGTCCTTGATGATTTTAGCAGCTACAAGAGTTTCAGCTGAAACAGTTGCTCCATCTTCAAGACGGTTCAGAGTTTCAAGGTTGACAATAGCGTATTCTTTACGGTTAACATTCAAGAAACCACGTTTTGGCATGCGACGGAACAATTCTGTTTGTCCACCTTCAAAACCAGGACGTACTCCACCACCTGAACGAGATTTTTGACCTTTTTGTCCACGTCCAGATGTTTTACCGTTACCTGATGATGTACCACGACCTACGCGATTACGTACTTTACGACTGCCTTCAGCAGCTTTCAATGAATGAAGTTCCATTTTTTTCTCCTTATTTTGTACCTTGCTGTCGCCTATTTTCCATGAAAGGAACGTGAAAAATAAACTCGCCGATACGTTAATATATTTATTTGCCTGATATCAGACTTCTATTATTTTACTATTTTTCGATTGGAATTACAAGCCATTTCGTCGTTTGCAAATATATTTTATTATTCTAAAAAATAGCAAATAATCTTTTTTAAAGTACTCTAGATTTCTGTCAGTAAAAAAACAATCCTGTCAGTAAAGACAGAATTGTTTTTTTTAATATTAATTATGCTTCTTCAACTTTTACCAAGTGAGAAATAGAGTTTACCATACCAAGAATAGCAGGTGAACCTTCTTTTACTACTGAGCTGTTGAGTTTACCAAGACCGAGTGCTTTAACAGTTTTGCGTTGAGCAGGGATACGGCCGATTGGTGAGTTTACCAATGTAATTTTAATTTGAGCCATTTTTTCCTCCTTAGGCGAAATCTGATACAGATTTACCGCGTAATGCAGCAACTTCTTCAGCACGTTTCAATTGATTCAATCCATCAACAGTTGCACGAACAACGTTGATTGGTGTGTTTGAACCAAGTGATTTTGATGTTACGTCAGCAACACCAGCGAGTTCGAGGACGGCACGAACGGCACCACCTGCGGCAACTCCAGCACCTTCTACAGCTGGTTTAAGGAGGATTTTACCACCACCGAAGACACCAAGTGCTTCGTGAGGAAGTGTAGTACCTACCATAGGAACTGTAATAAGGTTTTTCTTAGCTGCTTCGATTGCTTTACGGATAGCTTCAGGAACTTCTTGAGCTTTACCAGTACCGAAACCTACGCGACCGTTACGGTCACCAACAACAACAAGTGCTGCAAAGCGAAGACGACGTCCACCTTTAACAACTTTAGTAACGCGGTTAATTGAAACTACGCGTTCTTCAAATTCGCTTTGTTCGCGATCATTTCTTCTGTTTTCTGCCATGTTTAATTACCCCTTTCCTTAGAATTTCAATCCAGCTTCACGAGCTGCTGTAGCGAGTGCTGCAACACGTCCGTGATAGAGGTAACCACCGCGGTCGAAGACAACTTCTTCAACGCCTTTAGCTTTTGCAGCTTCAGCAACGAGTTTACCAACTTCTGCGGCTTGTTCAGTTTTAGTACCAGTCAATTTAAGTGATGAAGCTGATGCAAGTGTTGTACCAGTTACGTCATCAATGACTTGTGCATAAATGTTTGTGTTTGAACGGAAAACGTTCAAACGTGGAGTTTCAGATGTTCCTGAAATTTTACCGCGTACACGTGTGTGACGTTTTTGGCGGAGTTTGTTTTTATCTGGTTTAGAAATCACAATTCTACCTCTATATAATTTTAAATTTCGATAGTTTTTGCCATCGATTTTCTTGCTGACAGTATTACTAGTAATGCTGTCAGCAAGCGGGGAGTTTTTGTCTGTCTAACAAAGTTAGCATTGACAAAATACTGGCAATTTGACAAGTCAAACCACCAATTACGGATAACATTTTTTGCTAAATAAATGTTCAGGAGAACATTATTTTGACAAAAATTATTTACCAGTTTTACCTTCTTTACGGCGAACGTATTCACCAACGTAACGGATCCCTTTACCTTTATAAGGTTCTGGAGAACGACGGCTACGGATGTAAGCTGCTGTTTGACCAACGGCTTCTTTGCTGATACCTTCAACAACGATAGAAGTTGGAGTTGCAACAACAAATTTGATGTTTTCTGGTGCTTCAACTTCGTCTTGGTGAGATTTACCAACTGACAATACAAGTTTAGTTCCTTGTAATTGTGCACGGTACCCAACCCCGATCATTTCAAGTGCTTTAGAGAAACCAGTTGAAACACCTTCTACCATGTTAGCAAGAAGGGCACGAGTAGTTCCGTGGAGCATTTTCATTTCTTTAGTGTCGTTTGGACGTTTTACAGTGATTTCGTTTTCAGCGATATCAAGTGTGATGTTTTCGTTGAATGAACGAACGAGTTCACCTTTAGGTCCTTTGACAGTGACAGTTGCACCGTTTACTTCTACAGATACGCCTGCAGGGATAACGATGACTTTGTTACCAATACGTGACATTTTTTTCTCCTGTTAAATTATCAGATTTAATTCAATCTGTTTTCACGGGTTTTAAATCAAAATTTGATTTAAAAGAACTTTTATTTTACTGACAGGCATAAAAATATTTCTGTCAGTAATTTTGACTTACGAAAAATTCGCTCGTCAGTTTAATATCATCAAAAGTCGATATTAAAGATTTAGATCAACTCCATCAATGAAGTCTCTCCGAACTAATTACCAGATGTAGGCAATTACTTCACCACCAACATTTGTTTCACGAGCAACTTTATCAGTTACTACACCAGTAGATGTTGAGATGATTGCTGTACCAAGTCCGTTAAGAACTTTAGGAACATCATCAGATTTCACGTAAACACGAAGACCTGGTTTTGAAATACGTTTCAAGTTAGTGATAACTTTTTCACCGTTTTTACCGTATTTAAGGAAAACGCGGATTACGCCTTGTTTGTTATCTTCAACGTATTCAACGTCTTTCACGTAACCTTCAGCTTTGAGGATTTCAGCGATTTGACGTTTGATTTTTGATGCAGGTGCTTCAACAACATCGAATTTACGCATGTTACCATTACGAATACGAGTCAAGAAATCTGCGATTGGGTCAGTCATTACCATAGTGTAATTTCTCCTTATTTGTAGTTTGGGCTTGTTCAAATCCCACTTTCAAATTAATGAGGTCTTTTTCATAAAAAGACCGAACTTAATTAGTATAGCAGAAGTTCCGCACCATGTCAACACTTTTCTTTACAATGTTTTCGGGTGTGTCATGGTTTTTCTATAAAAAAATACTGACAGAATTTCTGTCAGCAACTTTCATCCTGGCTTACGAATTCGGACTTGTTGTATCATTACTTATCTTGTAAAAAAATGACGTTGGGTTAGTATCAAATATTTCCATACCCTCATCATTTGAAGTTATTGCAAATCTATCTTTTGTCCTATCTGTTTTATCCGTTTGTGAAGAGTTTGCAAAAGTTGGCGAGCTGTTAGCCGCAGCAAACATGAACCCCATGTATTTCCCAAGATTCACAGCACCGGCCATAATAATCCCATTCTTTGATTGTGGTCCAGATATAACTCTTTGATATTCTGAACTAAAAATGATGGTACCATTTTTCAGAACAGCTTTACCACCTCCGTCAGTAGTTTGCCATGTTCCGTTTAAAGAAGAATAGTCACCTGCAAGAATTTGTGAACTATTAGCAGCCTCATACTGACTAGTTGAACTTGGACTTATGTCCGAACTTGAACTCGTACTTATACTTGAAGATTGTGAACTACTGCTTGGGAGACTTTCCTTATTTTTTATACTTTGTGACGAACTAGTATGCTCAGCTTTTTCACTTTCTTTACTTCCGCTACCGCAAGCTGTTAAAGTCGCTAAAGCTCATAAAAAAATTACAGAAACTGTTGCATACCTTTTAATTTTAACAAATATCTTTTCCATAAATTTCTCCTATTCTTTAGCTATTATAGCAAATTATTACATTTATTTCACTATTTTCGAAAACGCTCCCATATCATAGAATTCTAAGATACAAAAAAAATTACTGACAGAAATCCTGTCAGTAATTTTTATTCGTTACACGATAATTAACAAATTACCATGAAGCTTTTTTAACGCCTGGCAATTGACCTTTGTAAGCCAATTCGCGAAGACAGATACGGCAAAGTTTAAATTTGCGGTAAACTGAATGTGGACGTCCGCAACGTTCGCAACGAGTATAAGCTTGTGTTGAGAATTTTGCAGGGCGTTGGTTTTTAACAACCATAGATTTCTTAGCCATTTATGTATTCTCCCTATCTTATTTAGCGAACGGCATGCCGAGTTTAGCAAGCAATTCACGTGATTCTTCGTCAGTGTTAGCAGTTGTTACGATAACAATATCCATACCACGAACTTTATCAACATCATCATAGTTGATTTCTGGGAAAATCAATTGTTCTTTCACACCAAGTGTGTAGTTACCGCGACCGTCAAACGCTTTGTTTGAAACACCGTGGAAGTCACGTACACGTGGGAGTGAAACAGTAACCAATTTGTCCAAGAATTCGAACATACGTTCGCCACGAAGAGTTACTTTCGCACCGATTGGCATACCTTCACGAAGACGGAAAGCAGCAACTGATTTTTTAGCTTTAGTAATCAATGGTTTTTGACCAGAGATCAAAGCCAATTCAGCAACAGCTTTATCAAGGTTTTTAGAGTTGTTTACAGCATCTCCAACACCCATGTTGATAACGATTTTATCAACTTTTGGTACAGCCATGATTGAAGTGTAATTGAATTGTTCAGTCAACGCTGGTACTACTTCGTTAGTATATTTTTCTTTCAAACGATTAGTCATATTATTTCTCCTTTCCGCCTTAGTCTAAAATTTCGCCAGATTTTTTGTTGAAACGAACTTTTTTATCGTCAACAACTTTGTAACCTACACGACCAGCAACACCATTTTTGTCGAGCACTTGTACGTTAGAAACGTGGATAGGAGCTTCGATTTCAAGAATAGCACCACTTGGGTTTTCTGAGTTTGGTTTTTGGTGTTTCTTCATGATAGCAACACCTTCAACGACAACTTTATTTACTTTTGGCAAAGCTTTGATTACTTTACCAGTAGTACCGCGGTCTTTACCTGCGATAACTTTAACTGTATCACCAGTTTTTACAAACATGTTTAATTCCTTTCTTACGCCCGATGGGCACCCTAATATTTTGTTACTAGGGGACTATTCTGTTAATAATAACAGTAAAATATGATTCTGTCAAAAAATTTTTCCGACAAAACCATATCTCTATAATGCTTGATTAGAGTACTTCTGGAGCAAGTGAAACGATCTTCATGTAGCCACCTTCGCGGAGTTCGCGGGCAACTGGGCCAAAGATACGTGTTCCGCGAGGAGTTTTATCGTCACGGATGAGCACTGCTGCATTTTCATCAAATTTGATGTATGAACCGTCAGGACGTTTCGCACCAGATTTAGTACGAACGATGACTGCTTTCACAACTTCACCTTTTTTAACTGCTCCACCAGGGGCAGCTGATTTAACTGTAGCTACAACGATATCACCGATACCAGCGAACTTACGTGATGAACCACCGAGAACACGGATAGTCAAAAGTTCTTTAGCACCTGAGTTATCTGCAACTTTCAAACGAGATTCTGTTTGAATCATGCTATATTCCTCCTAGTTTTGCTTAGATAATAACTGCTTCTTCAACGATTTCTACAAGACGGAAATGTTTGTCTTTAGACAAAGGACGAGTTTCCATGATACGAACGATGTCGCCAGTTTTTGCAGAGTTGTTTTCGTCGTGAGCTTTATATTTTTTAGAATAGTTAATGCGTTTACCATAGACAGGGTGGTTACGCTTAGTTTCTACGACAACTGTGATAGTTTTATCCATTTTGTCTGAAACCACGCGGCCTTGATAAACTTTACGTTGTTTGCGTTCCATTTATAGTTTCTCCTGACCTATTATTTGTTCAATTCAGCTTGCACAGTTTTTACACGTGCAATAGTTTTCTTGACTTCATCAAGCTTAGCTGTGTTTTCGAGACGACCAGCAGCAGCTTGGAAACGAAGATCAAACAATTCTTTCTTCAATTCAGCTTCACGAGTTGTCAATTCTTCAACTGACAAAGCGCGCAAATCTTTAAGAAGTGATTTAGTTTCGCTCAATTTCATTACGCTTCACCTCGTTTCACAAATTTAGTTTTAACAGGAAGTTTGTGTGAAGCAAGACGCAATGCTTCGCGTGCAGTTGCTTCATCAACGCCGCCCAATTCAAACATGACAACGCCACGTTTAACTGGAGCAACCCAACCTTCAGGAGCACCTTTCCCTGAACCCATACGCACACCAATAGCTTTGGCTGTGTATGATTTGTGAGGGAAAATTTTAATCCAAACTTGACCGTTACGTTTCATGTAACGAGTCATAGCAATACGAGCTGCTTCGATTTGGCGGTTAGTAATCCAGTGAGATGTAGTCGCTTGAAGACCATATTCACCGAAAGAAATAGTATCGCCACCTTTAGCATAACCACGCATTTTACCGCGGAATTCACGACGGTGTTTTACACGTTTTGGTACTAACATGGATTATTTTTCTCCTTTCACAGATTTTTTAGTAGGGAGAACTTCACCACGGTAGATCCAAACTTTAACGCCGAGTTTACCATAAGTTGTGTCTGCTTCTTCCCAAGCGTAGTCGATGTCCGCACGGAGTGTGTGGAGTGGAACTGTACCTTCTGAATATCCTTCAGCACGGGCAATATCAGCACCATTCAAACGACCAGAAACTTGAGTTTTGATCCCTTTTGCACCAGCGCGCATTGCACGTTGGATTGCTTGTTTTTGAGCACGACGGAAAGCAATACGTGCTTCAAGTTGTTTAGCAATTCCTTCACCAACAAGATGAGCGTCCAAATCAGGTTTTTTGATTTCAACGATGTTGATGTGAACTTGTTTACCAGTAAGTTTGTTGAGTTCTGCACGGAGTGCATCAACGTTAGCTCCTGATTTACCGATAACCATACCTGGTTTAGCAGTGTGCAAAGTTACGATAACTTTGTTAATTGCACGTTCAGTTTCAATCAATGATACTGAAGCATCAGCAAGTTTAGTTTGGATAAGTTGACGAATTGCCAAGTCTTCGTGAAGGTAATCCGCATATTCTTTTTCAGCATACCATTTGGCATCCCAATCGCGAATAACGCCAACACGCATTCCTATTGGATGTACTTTTTGACCCACGTTTTTACCTCCTTATTCTTTCTCAGCTACAACTACAGTGATGTGAGCTGTGCGTTTGTTAATTGGTGAAGCTGAACCTTTGGCACGTGGACGGAAACGTTTCATTGTTGGACCTTCATTAATAAATGTTTCGCTTACTACCAAGTTAGCTTTTTCAAGACCAAAGTTATTTTCTGCATTAGCGATAGCACTATTAAGTACGTTTTCAACTTCTACAGCAGCTTTAGTCGGTGTAAATTTCAAGATTGCAATTGCATCTGCAACACGTTTCCCGCGGATAAGATCGATAACAAGACGAGTCTTACGAGGTGAAACGCGAACTGTTTTTGCAGTTGCTTTAGCTGAAGTAATTTCTGCCATTTTTTTCTCCTCCTATTAGCGACGTGTTTTCTTGTCGTCAGCAGCGTGACCACGATAAGTACGAGTTGGTGCGAATTCACCAAGTTTGTGTCCAACCATATCTTCTTGAACGTAAACTGGTACGTGTTTGCGACCATCGTAAACAGCAATTGTAAGTCCTACAAAGTTCGGGAAGATTGTAGAACGGCGTGACCAAGTTTTGATCACAGATTTTCTTTCGGCGTTGACTTGAGCTTCAACTTTTTTCATCAAATGCTCATCGACGAAAGGTCCTTTTTTAAGACTACGACCCATTTTGCGAGTTTCTCCTTTAAATATTTGTACCACTACCGCTACTAAGGCGGAGTTGGCGGAATTTATAGATGCACTTTCGACATCTCATTAAATTTGACAATAAGTTTTATCAAATTTAACAAGACGCCGAGAAGGCTCTTGTGAAAATAAAGCGACTTATTAGTCGTTGATACGACGAACGATAAGTTTGCTTGATTTTGCTTTCTTGTTGCGAGTCTTGAGACCAAGAGCTGGTTTACCCCATGGAGTCATTGGAGACTTGCGACCAACTGGTTGACGACCTTCACCACCACCATGTGGGTGATCGTTAGGGTTCATTACAGAACCACGTACTGTTGGGCGGATACCCATGTGACGTGTACGTCCTGCTTTACCAAGGTTGATTAAGCTTTGTTGTTCATTACCTACAACACCGATTGTAGCACGGCAAGTTGAAAGGATCATACGAACTTCGCCTGATTGAAGACGAACGAGTGTATATTTACCTTCTGAACCGAGTACTTGAGCTGAAGCACCAGCTGAACGAACCAATTGTCCGCCTTTACCAGGTTTCAATTCAATGTTGTGGATCAATGTACCAACTGGAATGTTAGCAAGTGGCAATGCGTTACCAACTTTGATGTCGGCTTCAGGGCCAGATACAACTGTCATTCCAACTTCAAGGCCTTTAGGAGCCAAGATGTATGATTTAACACCGTTAGAGTAAACGATCAATGCGATGTTTGCAGTACGGTTTGGATCGTATTCAATTGTAGCAACTTTAGCAACAACGTTGTCAGTTGTACGTTTGAAGTCGATTACACGATATTTACGTTTGTGACCACCACCGTGGTGACGAACTGTGATACGACCAGTGTTATTACGACCAGCTGTTTTGCTCATGCTTACAAGCAAGCTCTTTTCAGGAGTACTTGTAGTGATTTCAGCGAAGTCGCTACCAGTCATGTTACGGCGACCGTTTGTGGTAGGTTTGTAAACTTTAATTCCCACGATTTTCCTCCTCTATTATTCTGCGTCTTCGCCGAAGATTTCGATTGTTTTAGAATCTTCAGTCAAAGTAACGATAGCTTTTTTGTAGCCTGATTTAGTACCAGTGTATTTACCAACTCGTTTAGATTTTGGTTTAACGCTGATAGTATTTACTGAGGCAACTTTTACACCAAAGACAGCTTCAACAGCTTGTTTGATGAGAAGTTTATGCGCACGTGAATCTACTTCGAAAGTATATTTCTTTTGATCCATTGCAGCCATAGAAGCTTCAGTAATGATAGGTTTACGGATGATATCATAAAGTGACATTATGCAAGAACCTCCTCAATTTGTGTCAATGCTGATTGAACCACAAGGAGTTTGTCAGCAGAAACGATGTCAAGTACAGATGCTGAATTAGCAGTTGTAACTTTCACGTTTGCAAGATTACGTGCAGAGAGTTCTGCAAATTCGTTACCTTCGTTTGGAAGAACCACAAGAACTTTACGTTCGATTGAAAGTGCTGAGATTACTTTTGCAAATTCAGCAGTTTTAGGAGCTGTAAAGTCAAGTGTGTCAACAGCGATTAATTTACCATCAGCAACTTTTGTTGAGTAAACTGATTTAAGCGCCAATTGACGAACTTTTTGTGGAAGTTTGTAAGCGTAGCTACGTGGGTTTGGACCGAAGACAGTACCACCACCACGCCATTGTGGAGAGCGGGTAGAACCTTGACGGGCACGACCTGTACCTTTTTGACGCCATGGTTTTTTACCACCACCAGACACAGCAGAACGATTTTTGTGTGCGTGTGTTCCTTGGCGAAGGCTAGCGCGTTGTGAGATTACAACGTCGAATACGACTGATTCGTTTGGTTCGATACCAAATACTGAGTCGTTAAGTGTAACTTCACCAGCTTGTGAACCATCTTGTTTAAATAATGATACTTTTGCCATTATAGATTTCTATCTCCTTTCCTTCTTATTTAGCTTTGATTGCTGATTTAACAACAATCAATGATTTCTTAGCACCTGGGACATTACCTTTTACAAGGATAACGTTCTTTTCAGGAAGCACTTGTGCGATAACAAGGTTTTGTACAGTAACGCGTTTGTTACCCATACGTCCAGCAAGTTTTTTACCTTTTGGAACTTTGTTAGCTGCAACAGGACCCATTGAACCAGGACGACGGTGGTAACGTGAACCGTGGGCCATAGGACCACGTGATTGACCATGACGTTTGATTGGGCCTTGGAAACCTTTACCTTTAGAAGTTCCGGTAACATCAACAACATCTCCGGCTGCAAATGTATCAACAGTGATTTCTGCTCCTACTTCAGCGCCTTCGAGTCCTTTGAATTCACGAACGAAGCGCTTAGGAGTCGTATTAGCTTTAGCAGCATGACCTTTGGCAGGTTTGTTGGTCAAAACTTCACGAAGTGTATCGAAACCAACTTGAGTTGCTTCGTAACCATCTGTTTCAACAGATTTTACTTGAAGAACTGTGTTAGGAGTCGCTTCGATCACAGTAACAGGAATTAATTCACCGTTTTCTGTGAAGATTTGAGTCATTCCCACTTTTTTCCCTAAGATTCCTTTTGACATGAGAATTACCTTTCTTAATTAGAGTTTAATTTCGATGTTTACACCACTTGGCAAATCGAGTTTCATAAGTGAATCAACAGTTTTTTGTGTTGGTTCGATGATGTCGATCAAGCGTTTGTGTGTACGCATTTCGAATTGTTCGCGTGAGTCTTTGTATTTGTGAGTCGCGCGGATAACAGTGTAGACGCTACGGTCAGTTGGAAGTGGAATTGGACCACTTACTTCTGCGTTTGTACGTTTAGCAGTTTCTACGATTTTTTCTGCAGCTGCATCAAGGATACGATGTTCGTATGCTTTTAAGCGAATGCGAATTTTTTTAGTTGCCATTTTTTCTCCTCTCGTCTATTGTATTCAATAGGCTAGCTCCACGGGAAAACCGACACGTTAGGTATGGCAATACCTTCGGGTGTGTCGCAACCTCTCGTTTCGTCGCTACATACTGTTTTTAACAGCACTTGTCTATTCTATCAAAGGAGATGTGGCTTGTCAAGGACTTTTTAGACTTTTTTTCATTCTTTCTAAATCTTTTTGGGGAATGAAGGAATTTACTTGAAATGACAAGAAAGCTTACTTTGTCATCTTTAAACTTTTTGGTATAATTGTTTGAAGGATTTATAAACTATTATATAGGAGGATTTATGTTAAAGGAATTTAAAAACTTTATTTTACGTGGGAACGTATTGGACTTAGCCGTTGGGGTTATCATCGGGGCAGCTTTTACTGCTTTAGTTAAATCTTTAGTTGATAACTTGATTAATCCGTTAATCGGAATGTTTGTTCAAAGTACTGCTCTTGCTCATTTGTCAGTAACTGTTGGAAAAACAAAATTCACTTACGGTGCTTTCTTAAATGATGTCATTAATTTCATCATTACAGCCTTTGTTATTTTCATTCTTATCAAATTCATCAACAAACTCTTCCCTAAAAAAGAAGAAACTGTCGAAGAACAAAAAAACGAAGAATTGGAAACTCTCCAAGAAATTCGCGATTTATTGAAAAAACAATAAAAAAATTACTGACAGAAAAGCTGTCAGTATTTTTTTATTTTAAATTTTGATTGTGAGGCTTCGATTAAACTTGATTTTGAGAAAAATAAATCTAAAGAGATTATCAAGTAAAACTGCTAACCAAACTCCCTCTAGCCCTAATTTTAATCCTAAGGCTAAAAATGCTCCTAAAAGCAAGCGAATGCCAAACATCCCTAGCGTTGTGGCATAAAAAGGAAGTTTTGTGTTTCCTATTCCCTGAAAAGCTGCTGTATAAGTTGTTGCTCCTGTGACGAAAAAAGTCGCTAAAAATGAAAACAAAATAACAGTGGTACTTGCATTCATGGCAATTCTGTCAGTAGTGAAAAATTGATTTAGAATATTGGCTGTCAGTAAAAGGGCCAAACCAATCACAAACATCATAATCGTCGCTAACCAGTAGGTCTTTTTGATATAAGCTTTAACATTTTCAATACTATTTTCAGCTGCTGCTTGTGCTACCAAAATTACTGTAACGGTTGCCATTCCGAAAACGGGCATATAATTAAATTGTGTAATGCTTTCACCAATTGCATTTCCTGCAAATACACGTTCGCCTAATCTGACAATAATCATCATGATGAGCAAATCGCCCAAACGCATTGACAAACGCTCTCCAGTTGCTGGTAAACTTAATTTAATCAATTGATGGTCCAATTTTTCTTTATAAAATTGAAGATCGGGTCGCTTATCTTTTAACTTATAATAGAGGAAAAGCGTCCCAATAAATCTAGCAATAACCGCTCCAAGTGCTGTACCCAACACTCCTAAATGGAAAACAAAAATAAAGACAATTGACAGTATCAAATTTAGAAGACTGGCAAAAAAACTTGCCCACATCGGTGTCTTTGTATTTCCATCAGCCCGTAGAAAGGCTCCAAAAGTCGTCATTAAAGCCAAAAGGACAATCAAGCCACCTACTAAACTAAGATAAATAATGGAAAGCTCTAAAACCTGCTGACGAGCACCAAGTAAATAGAGAATAGGTCGTGCTCCCACAACTGAAACAATCCCCAAGGCAAGACCAATTAAAAAAGTCAGTTTGGTAGCAGAATTAATTAATCTTTTCGGGTTTTCCTCTACCTTCTTTGCAATAAGCACTTTGGCAAATAAACTTGAAACAATTGTTCCCAAAGCAATAAAAATCGCCTGATAGACCGTGATGAGATTATTAGCCAAAGAAACAGCTGCTACGGCAGAAAGACTAAGGTGAGCAACAATCATTGTGTCACTCACCCCTACAAGCATTTGTAAGAAATTTTCAATAATCGCCGGAAATGCGAATTTTAATATTTCTCTATTTGTTTTCATTTTAAGCCAAGATATTTTTCTACTTCTTTTTGCATTTCAGCGGCTGGAATAACGGTATGATGTAGAACTTCTGCTTCTTCAAGTCCGATGACTGCTTTTGGTAATGGAATCCCACTCAATTTTTCAAGTGATTTAACGGCAGCAAAGTCGTCTCTATTTACTGACAGCTCTGTTTTATCATTTTCAAGCCCTTCTAAAACAACTTTTGGAAACTTATAAGGACTTGCCGTGCTGACCACAACTGTTTTTTCTTTGGGTTGAATTTGATGATAGACATAATTTGCTACTGCTGTATGAGGGTCCAGAACATATTTTTCATTTTCAAAAGTTTCTTGAATTTCTTTTGAAATTTCATCTTCTGATGCCCAGTCGGCCACAAATCCCTGAAGTTTAGTAATCATTTCTTTAGAAATTTGATAATGCCCTTCTACTGATAGGGCTGTCAGTAAATCTGAGGTTACTTTATCATTTTCGTCAGTTAATTCAAAAATTAAACGTTCAAGATTTGAAGAGACCAAAATATCCATTGAAGGTGAACTTGTTACATAGAATTCACGATTTTTATCATAAAGTCCTGTTTTGAAAAAGTCTGTCAGTACATTATTTTTATTTGAAGCACAGATGAGCTGATGAACGGGCAAGCCCAATTTTTTAGCATAATAAGCCGCTAAGATATTTCCAAAATTCCCTGTTGGAACTGAAAAATTAATTTCTTCTCCGTCAGTAATTTGACCAGTTTTGACAAGTTGTGCGTAAGCATAAATATAATAAGCAACTTGTGGAATCAAACGTCCAATATTCATTGAATTTGCTGACGAAAATTGTTTATTATTTTTCAAAAGTTGATCATGTAAAACTTTGTTATTAAACATTTCTTTTACTGCTGTTTGAGCTTGGTCAAAGTTTCCATCAATTCCAACAACATGAACATTTTCCCCTTTTTGAGTCAGCATTTGTTGCTCTTGAATATGGCTGACACCACCTTTGGGATAAAAAACAATAATTTTTGTTTGGGGCACATCAGCAAAACCGGCCATTGCGGCTTTCCCTGTATCTCCAGAAGTTGCAGTCAAGATAACAATTTCATTAGTCACACCATTTTTCTTAGCCGCTTGGGTCATTAAATGAGGTAAGATAGAGAGTGCCATGTCTTTAAAAGCAATCGTTTCACCATGAAAAAGTTCAAGAATATAGTGATTCCTAAGTCTTTTAAGCGGTGCAATTTCCGGACTATCGAATTTTTCTCCGTATGCTTTTGTCACCATTGATTTAATTTCGTCAGCAGAAAAATCATCAAAAAATGCTTTCAAAACAAGTTCAGCAATTTCTTGATAAGAAGCGTTTTTTAATTTTTCAAAGTCTAAATCAACTTTTGGGAAGTCAACGGGAACAAAAAGTCCACCATCTTCTGCCAAACCTTGTAAAATAGCTTGTGACGCTGTTTTTTTATTTGATTTATCACGTGTTGACTGATAAAAAGTTACCATGATATTTATTCCCCAATCACATTTTTTATAATTATAACAAATATTCTGTAAACTCGCAAAAAGCCACGAATTCTCGTGGCTTTTTTTATTATAATACTTAATTAAGCTTGAATATCTTCAATTTGGTGCATGTCCAATTCAACTGGAGTTGCACGACCAAACATATCAACAGTCAGAGTCAATTTGTCGCCATTGATTTCTGTGATTGGAGCTTCAAATCCTGAAAAGGCACCATCAACAATACGAACACGTTTTCCAACAAAAACATCAAAGTCAATTTCACGAACAACTTTGCCCATGCCAACCAAAATATCTTGAATTTCTTGTTCAAAAAGTGGTGTAGGTTTTGACCTATTCCCGTGTGAACCAACGAATCCAGTAACATTTGGTGTATTACGGACAATAAACCAGGCTTCATCAGTCATATTCATTTCAACCAAAACATAACCTGGGAATAAGTTTTCTTCAACTTCTTTCATTTTGCCATTAACTTCTGTACGAATTGTCTCAGTTGGAATTTCGACACGCAAAATTTTGTCAGCCATGTTATAAAGTTCAGCACGCTCAAGCAAATCTTCTTTAACTTTACGTTCATACCCTGCATAGGTTTGAATAACGAACCAACCTTGGTCAAAACTTACTAAATTATTATCTTCCATTTGAAATACCTCTGTATTTATTTTTTTACTTAATCAGTTAAAATCCCAGCTGACAGAAATTCTGTCAGTAATTTGGGTACAAGAAAAAGGGCCAAGCCCTTATCAGATAATATTATTATATCATATTTATCTTGAATTAAAAGGACTTTTAATAAAATTAGAAAAGAAAAATCTGTCAAAACTGACAGATTTATAGATTATTTAAGAAATGGGATTAAATGGTTAACACTAAATGTAATTCCATGTTGAGTTACCCAATCGAAAATTATGATGAACACCAAGAAGAAAGCTGTATATTCAATGACCATAAAAAAATCACGAACAGATTGTTTTCTGCTTGGCCAAGTGGTTAATTTCATTTCTTCAATAATGCTACCAATAAATTTAAACATAATCTTTTCCTATCACTGCCACAAATTTACTGACAGAGTCCATTTCTTATAAAAGTTTACTGACAGAATGTCAGTTCGACGTGTTTAAACCCTATTAAAGTAAATACGATTTAACGCGTTTCTTTGTGTAATGTGTGTTTGCCACAAGTACGACAAAACTTTTTAACTTCAACTCGTTTTTCTTTCGCAACTGACGAAAGATTGAGGGTGTAATTTCGTGAACCACATATGGTGCACGCTAATCCAGCTTTTCTTAACATATTATCTCTTATTCTATCAAAAATTATTTAGAAGCGCAAACTATTTTTCCACATTGGTCAGACTATTAGCTACTAAAGCGGCGTATTTTTCGGCCCCTGTTCCTTTAGGATGAATATTATCACTGTAGAACCATGAACTTTGACCAGATGCTTTTTTATTCCAATCAATAATTTTCAAATTTTTATATTTCTTTGCCATTTTCGTCAGCAAATTATTATTAGGTTTTGCCCAAACACGGTCTGCGTGGACATTCATCCAATAAACAGGTTTATTACCTGCCACTTTCATCGCAGCATCAATTTCATCTTCTTTAATTGTTCCATTTGTTCCTAGACCAATTAAGTAAGCATCAGGATTAGGCATTTTTGATTTAGCATTCGTTAAGTCTGTCGCCAGTGACTCTGCTTGTCTTCCAACTGCTGCATCAATATACATATGTGGAAAAACTTCTTGAAGATTTGTAGAAGCAGCAACCATAACCGAATCTCCAAGGGCTAGAACATTCATTTGAGAAGCTTTTTCAGCAACTACAGGTTGAACCTTATACTTTTCTGCTACCGCCTTTAAGGACATCGGTACTTTGTTGTTAGCCTCAGCCAGTTGTTTCTTTTGTAGTGCAACCTGTTGGGCCATTATTTTTTCTTCAATCACTCGTTGGTCATGGGGTGAAGGCGGTGAAAAAATAATGAAACCTAAGCTTATTAGAGCAAGCCCTGAAATGAGCATCGGTAAAATATTCTTTTTAAGTTTCCAACCTTTTTCTCGAACAAAATTTTGAAGGATTCCTAAAATATTACTATAATCAAAGCGCTGCGTTGGTAGCTCAATCAAACGATATGAAAGTTCCGTCAGAATAAGAATGAGCGCCAATTGCCAAATTAAATTATACCAAGCGGTAGGAGCAAGTACCTTAGCTTCAGCGAAAGCAAAAACAGGAAGTTGCCACAAGTAAATTCCGTAAGAACGTGAGCCAATATATTCAAAAACAGGGTTTGAAAATAGCTTGTTAGTCGGAAGACTTGGATGTGCCACCAAAGCAACCATTATCACACTGGCCAAACTTGCTAGCCACATTCCGCCATAATAAGTAAATGTCCCTTGAGCAGGCATAAAGATATAAGCAAGCAGCAAAAGCAAAGATAATCCAATAGTCAACTGCCAAGCAATTTTAACCGCTCGTTTATTAACCTTATGTGAAAGTTTATTCAAAGGCCAAATGAAAGCAAGACTAGCCCCCATCATCAAGCTAAAGAAACGCGTATCCGTTCCATAATAAACCCGCGTTGGGTCTGCTCCGGGAACGAAAAGAATTGCCATCCAAATTGCCGAAATCAAGGCCAAAACATTAGCAATGACAAAAATCCGACCTCTTTTTTTAACAAATTTTAGCAAAACAATCAACAGCAAAGGCCAAAGGATGAAGAATTGCCCCTCGATTGATAAATAATAAATATGTTTGAAAGGTGAAGCACCCGCAATATCAGCAAAATATGAACTTCCTTGCGAAATTTGCCACCAGTTTTGAACCGAAAATACAGCAGAAAGGAAATTAGAACGTAATCCCGCCCACAAATTAGGTTGAAAAATGATAATATAAGGTGTCACAAGAAGAAAAATTGCAACTAGTAATGGATATAGACGCTTTAATCTTCTTCCCCAAAACTTCCAAATATTAATCTTCTTATTTTTTTCATACTCGCGAAGGAGCGAATCCGTCACCAAATAGCCCGAGAGAACAAAGAATAAAACAACACCAAGAAAACCACCCTGAACATGGTTTGGCCAGAGGTGATATAGAATAACTGTTAAAACACCAATCGTCCGTAATCCATTAAAACCTGTGACGTAACGCTTCATTTTTCTTCTCGATTTCTATCTTTATTCTTTAAAATTTTCTTGTCTTAAAACTACTACGCTTTACCTCTAATTCTACCATATTTCTACCTCTTTTTTCAGTTTTAGTTGCCAAAAATTCCTTTAACTTTATCCCAAGCATTTTTAGCTGCATCTCCAATATCTTTACCCACTTTTCCGAGGTCCAAACCACCAGAATCTGAAGACGATGAAGAGCTAGAACTAGAGCTTTCTGGTGTATTTCCAGTCGTGTGAGCCTCTGCTTGTTCTTGGTCCACAATATCATCTTGATATTGTCTTTGTTGAGTCCAATAAGGTTCTTGTGCAGCAACACCTGCTTCCGCATAAGGATTTTCAACTGTAAATGCCGTTCCTTTAGTATAAGGTAACATATAACTAGCTTCCTGACGGAAAATGACTGAGGTTTGTCCTTCTGATGAACCTGTCAGTTTATATTTCCCATCCGCATAACCAACCCAGAGAGCCATAACCACATCCGGTGTATAACCTACTACCCATTGGTCTTGGTCTTCATTGGTTCCTGTCTTACCAGCAAGTGTATAAGACTTAGGTGAAGCTTTCCAAGCAGAACCATTAGTATAAGTCCCCAGCATCATTTGAGTCATTTTGTCAGCTGTATCTTTACTAATAACCCGTTTTTTGGTTACCTTTGCTGTTTTTACAACTTGTCCTGCAGCATTTTCAATTTTAGTAATCAAATGCGCATCATTCATCACTCCGCCATTTGCGAAAACTTGATAAGCCTGAGCAATTTGCCATGGATTCGTTTCAACTCCAGCTCCGAGTGCCGTCGGTAAAACATCATTTTTACTACTTAAATCTAAACCAAACTCACGCCCTAAAGCATTTCCGACTTTTGGTCCAATCGCTTGATATGTATTAATAGCTGGAATATTATATGAATTTGCTAAAGCAGTATACATTGGGATTTGTCCACGCCATTGATTATCAAAATCGGTTGGTTTCCAGCCATTATAATCTGCTGGTGAATCATCAACCGTTTTATCAATTGACCACCCCGCTTCAATTGCTGGAGCGTAAACAATAAGAGGTTTGATAACTGAACCAGGAGAACGTTTAGACATTGTGGCATAGTTATAATCAGTAAAGCTATTTGAACCTTCTGTATTAACATTTCCGACAAGAGCATTGACAGCTCCCGTTTTAGGGTCAATAGCAACCGAAGCAGATTGGGCATAAGTTCCATCAGATGCTTGTGGGAAGAAACTTGGGTCAGAATAAGTCTTTTGCAAGCCGGATTGCATATTTTGGTCCATGCCCGTATATATCTTGTAACCATTATTCATGATTTCTTGTAATGTCAGACCATACTTGCGTTCCGCTTCAGAAATTACAGCATTATAATAGCTTGGATATTTATATTGACTACTTTTAGATTGATAATTGTCTTGCAATTGAGCTTGTAAGTCAACTTTCATAAAAGTATCTGCCTGTGACTGCTCCAAATAACCAGCATTAACCATATTTTGCAAAACTGTATTACGTCGGTCAGTCGCATATTTTCCTTTTTCGTAAAGAGGATTATAAATTTCTGGCCCTTTTAACATTCCCGCAAGACTGGCTGCTTCATCAACAGTTACTTCACTTGCTGGAACACCAAAGTATTTCAAAGCTGCATCCTGAATTCCCCAAACACCATTACCAAAGTAAGAATTATTCAGATACATATCAAGAATCTCATCTTTACTATAATGTTTATTGATTTCAAGTGCCAAGAAAAACTCACGCGCTTTACGGTCAATCGTTTGTTCTTGAGTCAAATAAGCATTTTTGGCCAATTGCTGAGTGATTGTTGAACCACCACCAAAACGCCCAAGAGTAACGGCTGCTAGAGCAAAACGTTTCAAATTGACACCATGATTTTTATAGAAAGTTCTATCTTCAGTTGCCACAACAGCATTTGTAATATTTTTGGAAATTTGGTCAATCTTGACCGGTGTTCCTTTTTGACCATAAAGATTTCCAGCTTCATTATTATCTTTGTCATAAATGACTGTTTGTGCCGAAATAGAACTTTGCAGTACTTTAACATTAGCTGTTTTAGCTAAGTAAAAAAGATATGAACCTGTCGAAACAATGGCTACTAAGACAAAAATAATTGTGATTTTTGTCAGATTATAACGTTTCCAGAACCGTTTAATTGGTTTCATGAATTTACCGAACTTCGTTTTAGCCGGTTTTTCTATTTCTTCTTCAAGCTTTTTTTGTTTTTTAGGGCGTAAATTAGGAATTTTTAAACTATTTTTTTTAGATTCCTTTTTATTACGCCGACTGAAATTATTATTTTCAGACATATATCGTTCCTCAGATGCTTTTTATTTCTTTACTTACTCAAATGAATACAGCAATACCTTATTTTAATACTTTTCTGCTTTTTTTGCCTTACATCTTTGTAAGGTATTTAGATTTCATTTTTTCAGTTCTGATTATTTTACCAAAAATCCCTTTGGCTTACAATGTAAGTTTGTAAAACGAAAGGGATTTATGTTTTATTATAAAGGTTTCTCTAGATTTTTCAATTGTTTCACTTCTAACACCAAAATTCTATTTATAATTTAGCTAACTAACTCTAAATTAAAACAAGAGTATTCGCTTTCTAATATTATTTTGTATATCCGTAAAGTTTAAGTTCACCTGATAGGTATTCTCCTAAATATATTTCCTTAATTTGGTTATATCCTTGCAGATTAATTTGTTGTTCAAGCCAATTTTCATCTTTATCAATTAATTCGAGAACATCAAAATTAGCTTGTCCATCAACAATAATTGGATATTTAATATTTTCACCACCAAATTCAATCAATGTCAATTGACCATTTTGTTCTAAAATAGCTCTTTTAACATTATGTATCTCATAGATACCATTAGAACGTAATTTAAACATTAATTCATTAGCAGAGATTCCATTTCTGAGACATTCATTTACTCTCACTTTTCCATCTTGAATCAGAGTCAATGGTTTACCATCAACGATTAATTTTACATAGCGATTGTGCTCCTTTGCAAATTTTAAAATTAATACTAACAGTGTCCATATGATTAGAACCAAGACAAATTGTAAAACCGTAATAGAATCATTATAGATGACTCCACCAATAATTCCCCCTAAAACATAATTTTGAACTTGATCCATTGCTGATGAGGGGGCAAGATTACCTTTCCCCATTAAATTTATTTGAATAATTAAACAAATAATACCTAAAGCAAATTTTAGTATTATTGGGCTGTATAATTGCATTTTAACTCCTAATTTTTTATTTTTCGGGATTAATCAAGTAACTTTTAGTAAGGGTGTATGACTGTTGATCAGCACTAAGGTTAACTTTATAATAATCACCTTTTATCTTTACAATCACACCATCAGCTAATTGCGTGGAATTAACAAAAATATTATTTTTATTCGTTCTTTCGTTTTTAGCGACTCTTTCAATAAATCCAACCATCTGTGAAGATTGAGTATGCTTAGACTGATTAATTTGATAATTTGAATATTGTATACCAATCTCTAAAATAATAAATAATAATAAAATAATACTAAGATCTCTATATTTCGTTTTAATTCTATGCTTAATATATATAGCAAATACAATAACAAGAACTACAAGACTCCCAAAAATAAAGATATATCGAAGATAATCACTAAGTCCAGCTTGCGATTTTAAAAATTCAATATCATAAAATTTCATATTTTTCACCCCTTAATAACTATTATATTAAAAAAATGATTAATAAATCATTTTATAATTATTCAAACCTCATTTAATTTTATAAATAAACCTTCTAAGATGAAATATTATCTTTATAATAGTTGTTCTACTTCCACCGGAGTAAGTTCAAGAACTGCTCGCAAAAATGGATACTTTTCTTTCATCATTTCAAATTCTGGACCATTTGAAATAAGTTTTGCTTTAGCACTCACCCTAAAGCCAATCCCTTGATAGCCATTTTTACCTTCGACTTCTCTAACCCCAAGCATCAGATAAATTGTATCATTCACTTTAATATCCTCTTCTAAATAATGCATCCCTGCTGCTGGTGCCAATATTCGTTCATCACTGGTAAGCTGTAAATAAGAAATCCATGTTCCTGTAACATGAGGACTTTCCTCTGCTCCCCATGAAGTGAGGGAAACTGAACCTTCATATTTTAATGTTTCTTTAAATTTTTTTGTTAGCATTTCTTTCTCTTTCTATAATTCACTCATAATATTTATTATTTTTTACATTTTGAGTTATCTTTATTACGTATTTTTAAGAAGATACTTTGATTATAACAAACCTAGAGTTAATTGAAAAGTAATTCTCTTGATAATCCCGATGCTGTCACCCTTTCAGTTTCTTATATTTTTGGGCCAAATAAAAACTTATAGTATAATGTGAATATGGAATATAACTTCATTTTACCCGAAAATTTTATAGAACAGCCTGTCTCTGATTTACTCGAAAAAACTTGGTTCATTCCTCGTAAACAAAGACACTTTCTAAGAATGAAAAAACATTGCTTAGTCAATAACAAGATTATTAACGAAAATCAGCTCGTCCATGCTGGAGATAAAATCACTCTTATTTTTGATAATGAGGATTTCTCTAATTTATCTCTAAAATTCGGTTCAGCAAATTTAGCTGACATCCTTTATGAAGACGAACATTTGATTGTTGTTAATAAACCTGAAGGAATGAAGACCCACGGAAATACGGCTGATGAATTAGCCTTACAAAATCATGTTGCAGCGGCAATCAACCAAGAAGTTTTTGTTGTCCATCGCCTGGACCAAGCAACATCTGGTGCTGTTTTATTTGCAAAAAATCAATTTGTTCTCCCTATTCTTGGTAAAATGTTTGAAGAAAATAAAATTCATCGTGAATACTTGGCACTAGTCAAAGGTCATTTCCCAGAAAATCAATTTACCATTGATCGGGCCATTGGTCAGAATCGCCATGATAAAAATAAACGAATCCTTTCCGCAAAGGGTCAAAAAGCAGTGACTCATGTTGAGCTTATCAAAAAATTTACTGACAAAACTCTTGTTAAATGTACCTTAGATACTGGAAGAACTCACCAAATACGTGTCCATTTATCTTCATTAAATCATCCTATCATTGGTGATGCTTTGTATGGTCAAAAATCACAGGAGAGAATGATGCTTCATGCTGATAAAATTATTATTCCCCATCCGTTTGAAAATAAAATTTTAGAAATTTCAGCAATTAGTACTAGTTTCCTTGACATTTTAAATAAAACAAAATAAAAAGAAGTGATTTTTTACCACTTCTTTTTATTTATTTCTTAGGCTCGAATCAATCGTTTTAAACTTGAAGTTACCAAGAAAAGGGCGATGAAAATTAAAGTAATTGCGGCAGATGCTGGAGCATCCATATAGTAAGAGGCAATCAAGCCAGCATTTAAACCAATAAAACTTACAATAACCGAGATAAACAACACAGCTTTAAAAGATTTGCCTAGACGCATCGCAATTGAAGCAGGTAAAACCATAATTGCCGAAACAAGTAAAGCCCCCGCTGCAGGAATCATCAGGGCAATAGCAACCCCCGTGACAATATTAAATGCAATCGAAATCCATCGAACAGGAAGTCCATCAACAAAAGCTGTATCTTCATCAAAAGTCATCACGTAAAGCGGACGTAAAAAGAGAATAAATCCAAGCAAAACAACTGCTGCTAAAACAAAAAGCATAATCACTTGCGATAAGGAAATTGTGATAATTGAGCCAAATAAATATTGCTCCAAACTAACACTTGTTGCTCCTTTTGAGGAATTCAAAATCAAAAGGGCAATGGCAAGCCCTGCTGACATCAAAATGGCCGTCGCAATTTCCATATAGTTATGATAAATTGTTCTTAAATACTCTAGAAAAACAGCCGCAATTACAACTGTAATTAAAGTTGTAATCGTTGGATTCCAACTTAAGAGAACCCCAAAAGCGACACCGGCTAATGAAACATGTGATAATGTATCTGACATTAAACTCTGTCTACGTAGTACAAGAAATACACCAAGCAAGGGAGAAAATATTGAAATAGCGGTTGCTGCTAAAAGAGCGTTTCGCATAAAATCATACTGAAATAATTCAAACATCAGTTTCCTCCTTTAATTCTTGTTGCTTTTCTTGAGCTACTCTATCGCGGTCTGTATGCAAATCAAAGCAAGCAAATTTCCCATTTTTATCTTTCAATAAATGGATATTTCGGTCAGCATAATCTTTCACTTCTTCTGGATCATGAGTGACCATTAAAACAGATTTTCCATGTTTATGAGCCGCATGGTGCATCAATTCATAAAAGTCACTACTTGATACATCATCCATTCCTGTTGTTGGCTCATCAAGAATAAATAAGTCAGGATCACTAGCAAACATTCTTGCAATAGCAATTCTTTGCTTTTGCCCTCCAGAGAGTTCACCAATACGCTTATTTCTGTAGTCCCACATTCCTACTGAGTCAAGGGCTGCCTTAACGTGTTCTGAGTCGTGAGCTGTCATTTTTTTAAACCAACCTTGTCTCGGATAGCGTCCGCTCATAACAAATTCATGAACCGAACTTGGAAAACCAGCATTAAAACTTGCAACTTGCTGAGGAAGATAAGCAATTCTTAATTTTTCTCCTCGGTTATTTTTGGGAGAAATTTTTATTTTACCTTTTTTAGGTTTTAAAATTCCCAAAGTTGTTTTTATAAGAGTTGATTTGGCAGCACCATTCTCACCTGTTAATGTGACAAATTCACCGGAATCAACATGATAGCTGATATTTTCTAAAACTGGCTCTCTATCATAATAGAAAGTCAAGTTTTCAACATTGATATATCTCATTTTTTCTCTTTATATCTCTAATAGTAATTCTTATTTCGGTGTTTTTCTTATTAATCTATTTTTATTTCAAAAACACGAAACTCCCGTTCATGAGAACGAGAGTTTCAAGGAGTTTTATGAAAAGATTTTTTGGAAGAAATTCATTATAAATCCTTCATCTTAATTTTTCCTTAAACTCACTTGATAGTTTTCTTTAAAGCAGTCAAATTATCTTGCATCAATGTGAGATAATTGTCACCATTTTTTTTCTGCTCGTCAGATAATCCTTCAACAGTATTGATACCAATAAGGTTTGCCCCTACTGATTTTGCTAAAGTCTCAGCAATTTTACTGTTAGCATTTCCTTCAAAATAAACATTTTTTAGTCCTGCTTTTTCCATTTCAACTTTTAAATTAGCTAGCGTTGATGCTGAAGGTTCTACTTCTGGATCCAATCCAGCAATCGCAATTTCTTTCAAACCATAATCACGACTTAGATAAGCAAAAGCTTCATGTTGTGTAATAAATGTTTTTTGTTTAGCATCTTTCAAAGTATCAAATTCACTGTCTAGCTTTTTCAATTTAGCAACATAACTCGCTGCATTTTTTTCAAAAGTTGCTTTATCATCTGGGAATTTTTTCCCAAGCTCAGAGGCAATGGTATTAACTTCAATAATTGCTTGCTTTGGACTAATCCAAGTATGAGGGTCACCAGATATCTTATCAACATCCTTGCTGGCTTCGATTTTAATCCCTTTATTATTTACTTTTTTGGCCCATTTTTCAAGGTCATTAGAATTGTAAACAAAAGCTTCAGCATTTGTCATTGTCGCAACTTGCTTTGCACTTGGTTCAAATTCATGAACTTCCTGATTAGCAGGGACAATATTTTCGACATCGACTTTGTCACCAACAATTGCCTTCGTAAACTCATACATTGGCTCAAAAGTCGTGACAACTTCTGGCTTACTGGCTGATTTTTGACAACCTGCCAAGAGTAAAACTGCTGGAATAGCAAGTAACATCAATATCTTTTTCATTGAAATTCCTCCGTAAGTGCTGATAAGAATTTACTTATCACTTCTTGTTCTTCGTCAGTAAATTTGTTCCCTAATTCCTGGTAAGTACTCAGAGTTTTCTCGTGATGAGTAGCATGCTCCTTAGCAACCGGAACCGCTTTTTCAGTCAAGCTCCAAAGGACCACGCGTTCGTCATTTGTGGCTCGACTTGATTTAATTAGTTCTTGCTCTTGTAATTTCTTTAGAGCTTTAGTTACTGCTGCTGGAGAAATCTTTAGTTTTTCGGCAATTTTAGCATTTGTCGATATTTGTTCTGCCAAAAGCATTAAAATATGTTCTTGTGTGCTCGTTAGTTTCACATCACTTTCGCACTTACCAAGTAATATTTCATGCTTATTTTCTGCAAATTGCATGATTGTCCCAAGAAACTGGTCGATTTGATTTGCTAAACTCATCGTATTTCGTCCTCCATAATTAGTTTACTGGTTAATTATATAGCAAAGAAAAAATAATGTCAACCAGTTAACGTTATTTTTTAATTTTTTATTTGAAAGTTTGCGCCATCTTTTAGATGGATACTAAATTGATAAGTTTTTTCATCACTTGAATGGTCAGTAATTTTTGAACTGGCTGACGAATCTGTCAGTAAATTGTAGGACAAATCTCCTGAATCAAAATGAATTTGACCTTGAGATTTTAAATCAGTCTTTAAAGCTACTGACACCATTAATTCAGCTGTTAACTGCTCCTTTTCACTTCTTAATTGTCGAGCATCATCTATTTGCCTTTGCAAATAGAACTGAAGAAACATTGAAAACATCAATAATAAGACTAGCGTATATAGAAGTATTCCTCCTCTTACGTATCTTCCGGAAATTGATAAATAAATGTTCTCTCACCTCCTTGATTAAAATCAATTCTTATGGTTATTAAATTTTTAGTAGCTTGAATCTTAGCCGCTTTTATATCATAAAGCATTGGCTGATAACCCTGGCCTTTGTCATCAGTCTTCCGGAAATCATCTCTCATAAAACCAAACCTTAGTTTTTTGTCTTTAGTTACATACAGAAAATCCTGCTCTACCCTATCTAATTTTGTTCCTGAGAGTTCAAAACGCATTTGCTGACAGAAAATTTGCCAATCTTTTATGCTATCACTTTGACTAATCGCCACTTGTTCTTTCAACATCTTTGTTAAACCTGAGATGACAAGGACTGAACCAGAAATTGCAAGAAGTGCCACCAAACACTCCAACAAGGTAAATGCTTTAACTTTGAAGTTCAAGTTGCATAATTTCCTTTCCATGATTACTAATAATCAGTAAATTTTGGTTTTCTTTTATCTTTATATCAGAACCGTTGATTGATAATTCTGTTAAATGACTTTCAATCGCCATTTGTGCCACGTTTAAAGCTTCAATCTTTTGATTTTCTTCCGTATCTTTTTGTCTTACTTGCACAAGAGAACTTACGATAAAGCTGACTAGAAAAGCGAGTAGAGCTATACTAATTAAACTTTCCAAAAGCAAATATGCCTTAACTGATTTTCTTTTTAAATTTTCCACTGCCTATCTCCAATTGATAAGTGATGAACTTTTTTTCGTAAGGTAAAGAAATTGTGAGTTTTTGTAAGCTAGAATTCTCTCCCTTATCATCAAATTTAACTGTAAAATCTTTAACTGCTACCTCCTTTGGAATTGTGATACTTCTATCTTCACAGATTAATTCTTGATTTTTAGCAACTAAACTTTCAGATTTTTGAAGCAGTGCAGCATCTTCTTGACTCCTTTTATAGAAATTTTCAAACTGGAGAACAAACAATTCTCCCTTAAAAAGATGGACTGTTTGTATTATTTCTAAAGAAAAAAGAGTTGTGATAAAAGAAATAATCAACAAAACTAGAAGAGACTCTAGTAAAGTAAATGCTCTAGTCATTAAAATTTCGTTCTTCATTTTTATTCTGATCATAGTAATTATCGTAAGCAGAAATTTGTTTTTGAGTAATCATCCCAGCGCTGAGCAATTCTGACAGAGTCGGCTTCTCATCATCATGATCTAATTCATAAAGTTGGGCTTGACTTTCTACTACTTTCACAACTGCCGCTTCTCCAGTTTTTTGAACTTGTGATTTTTCTTTAATTAAATTTGGAACAAATAGTAATATCAAAATACTAATAATAGCTAGTACAATTAACATCTCTATCAAAGTAAAAGCTCTTAGCTCTTTCTGACGGCATTTTTTTTCACAAATTTTAACGAATAAAAATATTTTTTGTATTTTCTTTAAAATAAACTTCTTAGTTCTTTCCATTTTTTCATCCTTTCTATATTCCAGAACCCATATTTGAATAGATGGGGAGTAACATGGCTGCATATAGCAAAATAATCATCAATGCTACAAAAATAAAAACAAGAGGTTGGATTAATTGCATTAAACGATCTATCTTTGTAAAAAATTGTTCCCAACATTCATCCGCATACAGCGAAAGCTCTAAGCCTAATTTATCTTTAATAGCTCCATATTCAATCATTAACGAGAGCTCGGGTAAAAAAAGCGCAAGTTTACTGACAGCTTGTTCAAAAGACCGACCAGCATTCAATTCTAAATCAAGATTCTTGCCAACTTCTGAAAAAATTCGACTTTTTTGTTTTTTCATCAAGTTAATAATTTGACGTAATTCAACACCTTGAGCAATTAGATTTCCCCATTCTCTTGCAAAGTAAGCTGTTAAATATAAACGGATAAAAGAATGAACCAGAGGTAATTTAACAAGAAATGTAAAATTCATTATTGCTGATTTTCGTTTTAAAAGAGTTACTGACAAAGCTGTCAGTAAAAATATAAAAGCTCCAAACGAAAAAAATACTAAGGGTAAATGATTAATCAATAGAGTAGCAAAGTTACTGCCACTATTGAGTTGTGGTAGTAAATAATTTTTTAAGCCCCACATAATTCCAACCAGAAAAATTAATAACAATATTGGATAAGTAGCAACTTCCACTAATTTATTTTTAACTTTAAGCTGTTTTTTTAGATGAAGTTCAACTAATTGCATCGTCCCTGACAAGTTACCATGCACTTCTACCAAAGCAAGTTGTGTCACCACATTTTTAGAAAATGAAAGACTTTCTAAAAGCTCTGATAAAGCTTGACCAGAAGCGAGACCTTCTTTCATTTTTAATGTAAATTCTTTTTCCACAAGTTTTGATAAAGATAAGAAATTTATCACTTCTCCTAAATTAAATCCACTATTCAAAAGATTTCCCATCAGTTGGATAAGTTTGGCTTGTTTAATCAGTCTTAATTTTTTCCCTTTTGGCTTCAGTAGGTGTGAGATATCCATTTGTAAGTAGCTGATCAATTTTTTTATTCCAATTTTCTGATGACCAAGACTCAAATTCGTTTTTGGCAATGTCTAATACTCCTTTCCCAGCTATTAAACGCTGATAAACAACACTTGATAAAGCATTTTTTATTTCCCAATGACTTAAACCCAGCTCTGATAATCTCTGAATGACACCTCTAACAGAAGAGGCATGAACGGTTGAAAACACTGTATAACCTGTCAAACTAGCCCGTAAAACTGCTTGAGCGGTCAATTTATCACGAATTTCACCAACGATTAACAAATCTGGGCGATGCCTCAGTGATAATTTAATTAATTCATCATAACTATTACCAATGACTTCGTTGACTTGTAACTGAATAAAATCGGAATCAATCAACTCAACGGGTTCTTCAATAGTGATAACTTGTAAATCTGTAAAATGACGACGAGCTAAATCAAACATTAAAGATGTTTTTCCCGAGCCTACTGGACCGGCAAAGAGATGCAATCCTCTTTTACAATCATAATTCTCTAGCTCTTCATCAAACCAAAAATCAAGTTCTTTGTTTTGATCATGCAAGAGACGTATTACTAAAGATTCATTACCCTCGAAATCCCCCACTGTTGAAAGACGCAAACGTTTTGCATTACTTTCCTCTAATTCATACCAACAAGCTCCCAATTGAACTCGTCTGCGTTCTCCTGTATTCATCCCAGCTAGAAACTTAAAGTGAGTAAGTAGTGCTAAGCCAACTTCTAACCCAATTTCTTCTACCAGAACACGCGCTGTCATTTGTCGAAAATAAAGTTTATACTTTTCTTTTGAAGCAATCAGATAAATATCTGATGCATCTCTATCAATTGCTCTTTGAATTAATTCTTTTGCCATTTTTGGTATCATACTAGACTATACGCAAATAATCAGTTAATGTAACAAAAAAGCCGAAAATTTTTCGACATTTTGTTATTTCTAAAAATAAAAATACTCTTATCATTTAAGATAAGAGTATTTTATGAAAAATCAAAAGAAATCATCAAATAGACTTAATTGATTATCATCAGGCATTCCTTCAAGAACACCCATATTGGTCATGTTTTCAATAATCGTTTGTGAAACACCACCACGCTTACGAAGTTCCATTTTACTTAAAAATTCACCTTCAGCACGCGCTGCAACGATTTGTTTTGCTACGTTTTCACCCAATCCGTCCATTGTTACAAATGGCGGAATTAAAGTATCACCATCAATAACAAACTCAGTAGCCTCTGAGCGATAAAGGTCAATTTTACCAAAAGTGAAACCACGCTCTAACATTTCATTACAAAGCTCTAAAGTCGTATAGAGGTTAGTTTCAACATTTGTTGCATCAAAACCTTTATCTTTAATTTCTTTCATTTTGGCTTTGACTGCTTCAAGACCTGCTCCCATTACCCCAATATCAAAGGCAGTTGCTCTAATAGAGAACCATGCACAATAATACAATATTGGATGATGAACTTTGAAATAAGCTACCCGTAAAGCCATCATAATATAGGCTGCCGCATGGGCTTTAGGGAACATGTATTTAATCTTTGAACAAGACTCAATGTACCATTCAGGAACATCATGTTCTCGCATAGCTTCTACATATTTTTCACGTTCTTCGGCGGGAATTTTATTCCACATTCCCTTACGCACCCGTTCCATAATTGTAAAAGCAAGACCGTTTTCTAGCCCCTTATGAATAAGATAAACCATGATATCATCCCGGCAGCCAATAACGCTTGATAAGTCGGCAATCCCTGAACGAATTAAATCTTGAGCATTTCCTGACCAAACGTCCGTTCCGTGTGAAAGTCCAGAAATTTGGAGTAAATCTGCGAAGTTTTTAGGTTTGGCTTCGGCAATCATGTTCATTGAGGTGAAAGTTCCCATTTCAGGGATTCCCAAAGTTCCTAATTTTACCCCTAACTGTTCTTCGGTCAAGCCCAAAGATTCTGTCCCAGTGAAAAGCTTCATCACTCCTGGGTCATCCATTGGAATATCTTGAGGAACAATACCAGAGAGACTTTGTAATTTTCGAATCATCGTGGGGTCATCATGTCCAAGGATGTCAAGTTTTAAGATATTGTCATGAATCGCATGGAAATCAAAGTGAGTCGTTTGCCATTCGGCATTAACATCATCGGCCGGAAATTGTACAGGAGAAAAATCATAAACATCCATATAATTTGGAATAACGATAATCCCACCAGGGTGCTGTCCT
This sequence comes from Lactococcus sp. S47, assembly GCF_016517475.1. Classification (NCBI taxonomy): domain Bacteria; kingdom Bacillati; phylum Bacillota; class Bacilli; order Lactobacillales; family Streptococcaceae; genus Lactococcus; species Lactococcus sp. S47. The sequence continues at coordinate 24,094 of NZ_JACVUB010000005.1, read as the reverse complement.
GTTGTTCGTTTAACACCAGTTGATCCAGCAGCTAAGCGGTCAATTTCTGCATTTCCATAAAATTGATCATAATCACGTTCATAACCTTTGACAAAACCAAAGGCTGTTTTTTCAGCAACCGTACCAATTGTTCCTGCTCGAAAGGCATAATCTTCACCAAAGATATCTCGAACGTCCAAGTGAGCAAGGGGTTGATCATCCCCAGAGAAGTTCAAATCGATATCGGGAACTTTGTCTCCCTTGAAACCTAAGAAAGTTTCAAAAGGAATATCATGCCCATCTTTGATGAGTTTATGATCACATTTAGGGCAATTTTTATCTGGCATGTCATAACCAGAACCGAAAGATCCATCATCATAGCATTCAAAATATTGACATTCTGGGCAACGATAATGTGGAGCCAAAGGATTTACTTCGGTAATCCCAATCATTGTCGCAACAAGTGATGAACCAACAGAACCCCGTGAACCAACGATATAGCCTCGGTCATTAGAACGTTTTACAAGTTCTTGTGAAATAATATAAACAACTGAGAAACCATTTCCTAAAATCGATCGAAGTTCTTTTTCAAGTCGTGCGTCAATAATATCTGGCAATGGATTACCATACCACTCATGTGCTTTTTCATAAGTTAAGCGAACAATTCGTTCTTCGGAGGTTTCTCCTCCATCAAAAACCATCTTAGGTGTATATAAATCATCCCGAACTGGAGTCAATACATCAAATTCATCCGCCATCTTTTGCGTATTGTCAATGACAATTTCACGCGCGGTCTTCTCATCAAGAAAACTAAAGGCTTCAAGCATTTCATCAGTTGTTCTAAAATGAGCTTCGGGTAATGGAAGAGGTTTGGCATGTTCCCCATGTCCTTGAGTCCAGTTAATTTCAGCTCCAAGACCAAGCGAGCGAACAATAATTTCTCGATAAATAGCATCTTCTGGGTTCAAATAATGTAAATTACCTGTGGCCAGAACTGGCTTGCCTAAAGTCTTACCAATTTTTATCAAATCTTTAAGCGTTTGTTCCAATTCTTTTTCTGATTTGAAAGAACCACCAACAACAAGTGAACGATAAAGAGCTGGTGGAAATACTTCGATAAAATCATAAAACTTGGCGATTTCAAGCGTTTCTTCAAATGTTTTATTGATTGCTGCATCAAAAACTTCACCAATTTCGCAGGCCGAACCGACCAACAAACCTTCACGGTTGGCTTCTAAAACAGAACGTGGAACCCGAGGAAGACCAGCATAATATTTAACATTCCCAAAACTAACAATTTTAAAGAGATTTTTTAAACCTTCTTGTGTCTTGGCATATAAAGTCACGTGTTTTGGACGAACTTTTTTATAAGAATCTTCACTGACCAATTTGTCATTAAGTTCTAAAAGACTTGTCCACCCTGTATTTCTAGTACGTAACTCTTCCAAAAATACAAAGAGCAAACGTCCGGTTGCTTCCGCATCAAAGTTGGCCATATGGTGATGTTCAAGTCCAATTTGGAATTTCTTAGTCAATTGACCCAAACCAAAACGTTTCATTTCTGGGTAGAGATTACGGGCAAATTCAAGGGTATCAACCACTGGTTGCGTGATAATCGGCAGACCATTTCGTGAATAGTTCATATTCATGAAGCCCACGTCAAATGTTGCATTGTGGGCAACAAGAATTGTTCCTTCACAAAACTTTTGGAATTTTGTTAGAACTTCATATAATGGTTTGGCATTTTTGACATGGTCATCTGTAATTCCGGTTAATTCTGTTGTAAATTCGCTCAAACGATATCCTGGATTGATAAATTCATCAAATTCATCAATTGGATTTCCTTTGTGCATTTTTGTTGCCGCAATCTGAATCAAATCATTATGAACTGCCGAAAGTCCTGTTGTTTCCACGTCGAATACAACATAAGTTGATTCATACATGTCAACGTCAGTTTCATTGTAAACAATCGGAATTTTATCTTCAACAAGATTGGCTTCGACGCCATAGATAATCTTGACGCCATTCTTCTTTCCAGCCGAGTGAGCTTCAGGGAAAGATTGCAAACCACCATGGTCAGTAATTGCAATAGCTTTATGTCCCCATTTAGCAGCCTGAGCAACCAAACTAGAAGCAGAAGGAATGGCGTCCATTTGACTCATATTAGTATGCGCGTGAAATTCAACACGTTTTTCATCTGATTTGTCTTCACGAACATTTTGTGTCGGAATTTCAATCAAATCAGTCAATTGTAGGACTAAATCATTTTTGAAATTATCCCGTTGAACATTCCCGCGGACTCGACACCATAGTCCCGCTTTAATTTGTTTGGCTAGCTGAATTTCTTCCTCGCCACGTAGCCATTTCTGAACATAAAAACTTGAAGTGTAATCAGTCATTTCAAATTCAAGAAGGTAACTAATATTCCCTGTTTTACGTGATTTAATTTCACGGAGTTCGCCTTTAAAGACATATCCTTCAAAAACAACCGGTCCGTTAGTCGAAAATTCACTGACAGAACGCATCGGAGTGACGGGTTCATTATTTTTGATTTCGCGACCTAATTGAATTTTATCTGATTTTACAGCTTTGATTTGAAGAGCAACACGGTCAATGGTTGGTTTAGGTTTAATTTCCACAACCGCATTAGCGGTCATCACCAAATCATCTTTGTATTTGTCGTGTTCAATATTTCCTTGTACACGCAACCAAAGAGCATCAGATAAGCTGTCAGTAAAATTATCTTCTCCATCAGTACGGTCAGCTATAATTTTTTCATTCATAGCTTTGACAGTACTGACAATTTGGTCAAATTGGGCAATTTCTTCATCCTTACGACCCCATTTTGAAATCATAAAAGTTGAAGTTTCATCAGCCATTTTTAATTCTAAAATATGGTTGACTTTGCCTGATTCTTTTCCCGTAAACTCACGGTGTGCGGCTTCAAAAACAAGTCCCTCAAAAATAACGCCAAAACCTTCTCCAGCAATAAAAGACATGCTGGTAATTGGACTTTGTCCGCTGATTTTTCGGCCAAAGAAAATGCCGTCAGAAAGTGCTGTTTCCACAAATTCTGGTTTTGCTTCTCTGGTATTTTTGCTTTCCCGTTCTTCTGAACGTTGTTTTTTGATTTCAGAAATTTGGGCTTGTTCTGCAGTTTGAGCCGCCAAGCGAGCCGCAACTTTTTCAGCGTGAGCAGCTGCTTGCATTTCTGTCAGCTCCTGGTCAACTAGAGGGGTTATTCTTAATTCTCCAAAACCGAAAGACTTAAATTTTTCCTCTAGAATTGGAAAATATTTTTCCACAAAAAAATCCATTTGCGGATTATCTTCCACCATTAAGTGAATTTTTTCTTCTTCTTCCTTTTCAAGATGATATTTCTTAAAAATACTTGAAAAAGCAGAATCGCATAATTCTGGAAGTGTAAGTGCATATTGATAATAATCATTCAGATTTTGCTCATCAATATTTTGATTTCGACTGCTGACAGAAATTTCTGTACGAGCAATTGTCGAAAAAGCAGTTTCCGTCAGTTCTGTCAGTAATTTATATGTATCAATTGGTAAAATCTCATCAAAAATTAACTGAAAGTGCCAGAGCTTACTTGCCGTGTGCACTTCAACATTTTCAATATCAGCATGCTCAAATTGGCTAGAACGACGCAAATTTGGTGGCATTTTGATTTGTTCCATCAATTTTTCAAACAGATTTTCCATGTTTTTTTGACCCTTTATCTTATTTTTTCTATCCTTAGCAAATAGAATTTCATTTCTCATTATAGCATAAAAAAATGTTGCTTTTCATACTTTTTTAAGAATAAAATAACTGACAAAACTGTCAGTTATTTTATTTTAAAATTAATAGTTACTGACAGAGCTGTCAGTAAAACTATTTACCAGTTGAGCGATTTTCTTCATCCATTTCCCAAAAATAGAGTGCTTCTTCTACTGTCTGTGCTTCGCCACGTTTCATATAGCGAATCATATGACTGACAGCTTCTATTGTTTTAAATTGTGTGGGAATTCGTCGAAAATGATTTAATTCTGTCTGAATTTTTTCTTCATCTTCTTTAAGTTTGTTCAAATCAGCATTTAAAGATTTCATTTTTAGAGAACTTTCACCCTCTAAAGCTAATTTTTCTTTAAATTTTTTTGAATCATATCTGAACAAAAGACAAAAAATGAATAAATAGACAACTGAAATCACCAACAAAAGAACTAATGACAACTTTAAAAATATTCCTACTCCTAAAATAATAAGAAGAACTGCTAATTTTAAAATCAATGATAGAGTTTGATGAGTATGAACTTTTTGCTTATCAGAGTGTTCAGCAAAAGATTCAATGCTTTGTTGAACTTTCTGCAAATCCTCAAGCAAGTGAAGCACTTTTTGACAATAAACTATCTCTTTATTAGTCGTTTCCACACAATCTACCTTTCATTCTCCCTTACTAGTCGAGCTAATATGCGATTGAGACCCCGAGGGTCTTTGTAGCCATGTTCAAAATAAAAGTCTGTGAACTCAATATCCTCAATTTTTAATTCTTGTTGAATCGCAAGTGAGAAAATATTGACGTACTCTGCCATATCGCTCGTTTTTCCAATACATTGTAAACCAAGAATTTGATGAGTGCGTCTCTCATAAATCATCCAAATATTACTTGGTGAATGTCCGTCTAAGTGTTCATTTAGTAAATGAACCGCATCTGCATCATAACCAGCATCAACTGCCTGTCTTATTGTAATCCCAGTCATAGCCATCACTAAATTATTCATTGGAACATGATAAGTTCCCTGACTACTATTAATTTTTTGGCGAGGAGCAAGTAAATTAATCGCCGCAATTTCACCATCGCGAACAGCATCCGAAGCATGTGGCAGATAATAGCTTTTTCCCAACAAATTAACATAAGTCGTTGAAACATCTCCGACAGCAAAAACATCTGGACAAGTGGTTTGCATGTATTCATCAACAATAACCGCTCCGCTATCTCCTAACTCAACTTGTTGATTCAGAAGATAAGAATTAGGCCGAAAACCAATCGTAAAGATTACTCCATCAACAGGAATTTTCTGACCATTTGCTGTTTGAATGATTGTATTTTCTTCGTCAAACCCAATTTCTGTCACTTCTGTATTTAATAGAAGACGCATTCCCTCTGCATTCATCCAACTTTCCAATAAATGACTTGCTGGTTCATCAAGATAATCGTTTAAAAGATTTTTATTGCGATGAATGAGTGTTGTCTGAATTCCTCTTTCTTGGGCAATCCGAGCAACTTCAACTCCGGTCATTCCACCACCAATTACTGCAATATTTTTGGCTGTTTTCAGAAATTCATCTGTTTTTATTGCATCATCCATACTTTTTAAAAAGTAAAGTTTGCTTTTTTTATCAAAAGGAACAGAGGTCATTGCCGGATAAGAACCCGTAGCAAAAATCAATTTATCATAGAGAGCGAGTTTCGTCTTTTTGGAATTGACTCTCCGATAAAATAGCCGTTTATTTTTGGTATCAATCTCTTCAACCACCGTTTCCATTTGCATGTTTAAACCAGCAGCTTTTAGTTCTTCTACCGATGAATAACTAGATTGATTAAGGACAGATTTTTGACCCGCCAGATAAGAAATAATTCCTTGAGAAACAAAAGAAACCTGATTACGCTTATCATAAAGCGTAATTTCGGCTTCTGGGTATTCTTCAAGCGCACGTAATCCGGCACAAATTCCGGCGTGGGAGCTTCCAACAATAACAATTTTCATAGTAAATCTCTTTTATTATTTACTTAAAATTTCAATGGTATTGACAAGTTCATCTTTATTAATTTCAACAACTTCACCTGTCGCACGAATTTTAACTTCAACAACACCCTCAGCAGCTTTTTTACCGATTGTCACACGAACTGGCAAACCAATCAAATCGCTGTCAGCAAATTTAACACCTGCACGTTCATTACGGTCATCTACTAAGACCTGATAACCTTTGCCACGCAATTTTTCTTCAAGTTCAGAAGTCAATTCCATTGCTGCTTCATCTTTAACATTAACTGGAACAAGATGAATATCAAATGGTGCTAATTCTTTAGGGAAATTAATTGACCAGCTAAATTTAAATTCTTCTCTTGGCGTTTTTTCAACATAGATACGAGCAAATTGTTCCAAAATAGCTGAAAGCAAACGACTTACACCGATTCCGTAACAACCCATGAGCATTGGAATTGAACGACCATTCGCATCAAGAATATTGGCATTCATCGCTTCTGTATAGCGAGTTCCTAATTTAAAGATATGTCCAATTTCGATACCACGCGCAAATTTCAAAGTTCCACGGCCATCTGGTGAAATCTCACCTTCATTAACTGTACGTAAATCAACAAACTCTTCAACTTCATAATCACGGCCAAAGTTAGCATTTTTATAATGGAAACCATCAACGTTAGCTCCAACCACAGCATTTTTAATTTGTTCAACTTTGCGGTCAGCAATAATCTTGACATTTTCAAGCCCGATTGGTCCAAGTGAACCAAAATGAGCTCCAAATTTTTCTTCAACTTCTGCTTCACTGGCAGCTTCAATAAATGATGCTCCAAGATAATTGGTCAATTTGACTTCGTTGAGTTGGTCATTACCATTTAACAAAATAACCACTAATTCATCATCTGCGTGATAAACCAATGTTTTAACTGTTTGTTCTTCATCAATTTCAAGGAATTTTGAAACTTCATCAATTGTTTTAGCACCTGGTGTCGCTACTTTTTCAAGTTCAAGTTCTTCAGTATAAGCTACATTTGGTTCAAATTGACTGCTGGCCATTTCAATATTTGCCGCATAATCACCACCTTCAGCGTAGACAATTGTATCTTCACCAGCAATCAACCATTTGCCAAGTTCTTCTTTGATTTCTGAAAGGACAGATTCTGGAATTTCTTCGATTGATGTAATATTCTTACTCAAAACGAGCCATTTTTCAAGATTGATTCTATCATCTGTAATAGCAATAAATTCTTGACTATCTTTACCACCCATTGCTCCAGCATCGGCAATAATTGGTTTAAAGTTTAAGCCAGCACGTTCAAAGATTTTTTCGTAGGCTTTTTTGTAATCATTATAAGTCTCGTCCAATGAATCTTGGTCAGCATGGTAGCTATAACCATCTTTCATCAAGAACTCACGACCGCGCAATAGTCCATAACGTGGACGTTTTTCATCACGGAATTTTGGAGCAATTTGGTAAACATTAAGTGGTAATTTTTTATAAGAAGTAATTTCATCACGGACAAGAGAAGTCATTGTTTCTTCATGTGTTGGTCCTAAAATAAAATCAGAATTATCACGGTTTTTTAATTTATATAAATCCTCACCATATGTGTCATAACGGCCAGATTCACGCCAAAGGTCAGCTGTCAAAAGACTTGGGGCAAGAAGTTCTACTGCACCAATTTCGTCAAACTCTTCACGCATGATATTTTTCAACTTTTCAAGTACGCGGTTTGCTAATGGCAAGTAAGCATAAATTCCTGCTGAAACTTGACGAACATATCCTGCGCGCATAAGTAAGGCATGGCTGATAACCTGGGCATCAGAAGGCATTTCCCGAAGGGTTGGTATAAGCATTTTTGATTGTTTCATAATTTTAAAATTTCCTTTATGAGTTTGGTTCAGCTTCTTTCCTTTTGAAATAGAAGACGAATAGATATATTAATTTACAAAGGCTCGGAGAATATCATTCCATGTTACTGCTACAAAGAGCACAAGCATGAAGACAACTCCTACCATTGTGATGATTGATTCCTTTTCTTGTGAGAGTGCTTTGCCACGAATTGCTTCAATAATATTTAGGACAATTTTTCCACCATCAAGTACTGGAATAGGAAAAAGATTGACAATCCCTAAATTAATTGAAAGCATAGCTAAAAGATTAATAATCGTCGGCAAACCTGCTCTCGCGGCTTGGCCACTGAGTTGATAAATAGCAACTGGACCACCAAGTTTATCAAGACTCGGTCGTGCAATCAAACTTCCTAAAGCTTTAAAGATTGCTGTAGCTGATTGGCCTGCTTGAACAAAGCCACCTGTAATCTTATCAAAGAAACCTGTTTTCATTGATTGCATAATGCCAACACGGTAACTTCCGTCCATTTTTTTAGGTGTAACTGATAAGGTTTCCGATTTGCCTGAACGGCTAACTTCAAGTTTTAATTCTTTTCCTTTAGAACCTGAAATTTCAGTAACAACATTGTTCCAATCTGCCGTTTTAGTTCCATTGACTGCTTCAATTTTATCACCAGCTTTTAAGCCAGCATTGTAAGCGGGTGTTCCTTTTTCAACTTGGCCAATAGCATTAGTAGTTGAAGGAACGCCTCCTTGAACAAAGGTTAGAACGATAAAAGCAATGATTCCTAAAATAAAGTTATTCAAAGGACCACCGAAGTTTGTCAACATTTTATGAAAGACACCGGCTGATTGATATTGAACATCGAGTGGTGCAATCCGAACTTCTGTTCCATCTTCTTCAATGATTGTTGCATCATGATCAACAGAATAACGTTTGATTTCCCCAAAAACTTCTCCTTCAATGAAAAGTTCTTTTTCAAAATCATATTCAGTAATCAACATTGGAATTGCTTCTTCTAATTCAACATGTTCTGACAGATTAATTCTTCTGACGATATTACTGACAGAATTTTCAGCTTCTGGATTTACTACTTCAGATTTACTGACAACAAGACTTGCAGCTTGTCCTTTTTTGATTTCAGTCTTGTCATCACCCCAACCAGCCAAACGAACATAGCCACCGAGTGGAAGAATTCTTATCGTGTAAAGTGTCCCATCTTTTGCTTGGTGAGCAAAAATTTTCGGGCCCATTCCAACGGCATATTCACGCACTAAAATTCCTGAACGTTTTGCCCACCAAAGATGGCCATATTCATGGATAGCGACAATAATACCAAAGATAATAATAAAAGTAATCAGTGTTTCTATCAATCGACTTCCTCCTTAAAATTAGAATAGTCCAAGTAGATGCATAATCGGGAAAACAAAAATCAAATTGTCAAAGCGGTCAAGAATTCCACCATGACCTGGTAAAATTTTACCTGAATCTTTTACGCCAAAATGACGTTTAATACTTGATTCCACAAGGTCCCCAATCTGACCAACCACTGAAAAGATAATTGTAAAGATAACAAGTTTCACAAAGCCAATTTGCGGCAATTCCTTAGTAAATAAGAAATACATGACTAAGGCAACAACAACGGCTGAAACAATTCCTCCAACTGAACCGACCACTGTTTTATTTGGTGAAACAGATGGCAAAAGTTTTTGTGGAAAGCGGTCTTTAAGCGAGCGGCCAAAAGCATAGGCCCCGATATCTGTCGCCCAAACGATAAATAGAGCTAAAAAGACAATATAAACACTTGTTTGACGTGCTGTCAGTAAATTTTGAAAACCAATCCCTACATAGAAAGCCGAAAGAAAAGGGAAACCAACATCAACAAAAGAATATTTCCCGTTTGAAAGGACCATTCCTGTTAACATCATGAATAAAAAGAGTGTAAAGAGCATCACTCCCCCGTCAGCATTTAGACCTAACCAATGTTTACCGACTGGCAAAGCAAGTGACAAAGCAGCTAAAGTCGCTAAAATTCCTTCAAATGAAAAAACTTGTAATTTATACATTCTAAATAGCTCTTGCATTGCAATAATAACAAGCAGAGCGACTAAAATTTGAAAGTAAGCTCCTCCAAGAAGCAAGAGGGCTAAAAAGATTCCTCCCGCAACTACTCCTGTGATAATTCGTTGCATCATTATTTGACTCCTCCATATCTGCGGTCACGCTTTTGAAAAGCAGAAATAGCCTTGTCCAATTCTTTATCATCGAAATCTGGCCAAGCAGTTTGCGCAAAATATAATTCACTATAAGCTGACTGCCAAGTCAAGAAATTAGACATTCTTTGTTCACCAGATGTTCTGATAATCAAGTCTGGATCCCGAAGATTTTCAGGCAAAACAGCAGTTTGTAGATGTTTTGACAACTCTTCTTCTGTCAGTAAACTTAAATCCTGACCACTTTTAGCAAGCTCTTGAATGGCTAAAATAATATCACGACGGCCACCATAATTCATTGCAAAATTCAAAATCATTCCGTCATTTTCTGAAGTTTCTTGAGCCGCACGGTCAATTGAATCTAACGTTGCTTTTGGCAAACCTTCGCGTTCACCAATCATCTGAATCTGAATATTTTCTTCTTTTAAAACTGGAACATATTTACTATAAAAATCGATAGGTAAACTCATGATGAATTTCACTTCATCAACTGGTCTTGTCCAATTTTCTGTGGAAAAAGCATAAACGGTCATCACTTTTATGCCACGTCTCGCACCATGAACAGCAACATCTTTTAGCGAATCCATTCCTGCTTTGTGTCCAAAGATTCGTGGTTTCCCTTTCTGCTTAGCCCATCGTCCATTACCATCCATGATAATTCCGATATGCTCTGGAAGTAATTCTTCTTGCTCTTTATTTTTTAAGTTATTAAACATAGTACCTCACATGAGAATTTTATGCAAAAATATTTATCATAAATTCACCATTATGCTCTTTGGTTATTAAAGTTTTTTTACACCAAAGACTCTAAGAAAGAAATTCTCTTCTTCTTATTTTTTTCTTTATCAATTTATTCAAAAACTTTCTCTACTGTTTTTTTCAAAAAAGACAGTATTACTTTTCCATTTTACCATATTTTAATATAGATTTGTATCTCAAATTTTATTGGTCAGTAATCATAAGTTATTCTATTTGCTAAAATCAACTGACAGATAAATCTGTCAGTAAAATATTTTATAAAAAAATCCTGTCAGTAACTGACAGGAAAATAAATGAAATCTATTTTCTCATTAAATGTAGAAAAGAGATTAGTTTTCTTCAATTGGGCTTTCCACTTTTGTTTCGGCCGGTGTTTCTTCAACAACAGTTGTTCCTGGTGTTACACCACTTTTTACAGTTTTTACGGCTGCACGGTCGAAAGTCAAAATCACACCTTCACAATCAAGTTCAATTGTTCCTTTTGCTGAATCAATGCTTGAAAGAATTCCGTGCAATCCACCAATTGTTACGATTTCTGAACCTGGTTGCATTGCATCCAATTGTTCTTGGCGTTTAGATTGTTGTTTCTTTTGTTGACGGTTCATGAAGAACATCATCCCACCCATAACGACAACGATAAAAATAAGAGATAAGCCTGACATTTCTGTCTCCTTTATAAGTTTTATTCAAATTTAAGTTCACTTTCGAACATTCTTCTTATTCTATCATAGTTTGAAAACTCTGTCAAATCAAGCTTTAGAGATGTTTACTTGCTTCTCGAATTGAAAGTTTTGCCATTTTATTTTCATGTTCTTCAATAAATTTTATGACCCAAGCAGAATTTGTTTTTGCCAAATCTCGCAAAGCCCAACCTATTGCTTTCGTAATAAAAAATTCATCAGCAAAAGAACTTCCTAAAAGATTTTTTTCAATATTATATGAAAGTAATTCTAAATCTGTTTGATTTTTAAAGCTTAATTGACAGTCAATTGCAATTCGTCGAATCCAAAAATTTTCGGCTTGAGCCCATTCTTTTACGAGAGTCTTGACCTGTTCATAAGCAGTTGAGTCATTTTCGGTCGCTTGTTTACGACCTGTCAGTAAAAGATGACCAACTAATTCATCTAAAGCATCAACCGTATCCCACCATGATTTACTGACAGTCAATTTTTTTATCTTTTCCATGTCATCAAAAATAAGCCATTTCTTCATTTGATAAAGATAATCTAAAGCCAGATATTGAAATTCACGCTCAGGCAAATTCCAAAATTCAAAAACAAGCTCCCAATCAATTTGCTTATCTCCCTTCTTTTCCTTTAGAAAATCTTTTGCCAAAAGACGTCTTTCTGGCGTTTTTAAACCAATAAATTCAAACTGGTGACGCAAATATGCTGCTTGTTTTTCAGCATTTTCTTCATTCTTATATTGGCGAAACTCTTCTATAATATTAATCATTTCATTCCTTTCAAATTTTTACTTATGATAAGCCGAACCTCGATTAATCATTTGTGCCCGATAAATTTGTTCTACTAAAACCAGACGCATCAGTTGATGAGGAAGTGTCATTCGCCCAAAAGAAATTTGCAAATCACTTCGTTGATAGACTTCCTTTGAAAGTCCTAAAGAACCTCCAATTACAAAAACAAGATTTCCTGTTCCGTAAACTTCAGCTTTCTTCACAAAATCAGCCACTTCCTCTGATGACATTAATTTTCCTTGAATGGCTAAAATCGCTAACTGATCTCCTGCTTGAATCCGTGATAAAATTTTCTCACCTTCACGTTTTTTCAATGCCTCTGCTTCTTTTTCGGAAGCATTATCTGGAATTTTTTCATCTGCTAGCTCAATAATTTCAAGTGGCAGCATCGTTCCCATTCGTTTAACATATTCAGCAATTCCATCTTTTAAATACTTTTCTTTAAGTTTTCCAACAACTACTAATTTAATCTTCATTTTTATTTTTCTCTCTAAATTAAAACTTTATTACTTAAAAATTAACAACTTTTCCCCAGTTTTTTGATTACTTTTACACTTTCAAGAATAAAAACATTTATAAATTCTTAAATTTATTTTATAATTTTACCCTTTTCCCCCATTGAAAACAAGATGAAAACATGATTTATCAACATTTTTTTACTTTTTTCCACTTTTCTGTGGAAAACTTTATTAAAATATCCACTTATCCTCATTAATTTTTAGATTATCCACAAAAATGTGGAGAAACTATATTAGTTTGATTTTTGTTACTATTAAGGTATTATTAAGTGAGAGTAGATATAATTACATCATAGAAATGCTACAAAGAGTAATAATTGAAAGGAATTATTTATGGCAAAAGCTAATATAGGAAAATTGCTATTAACAGGTGTCGTGGGCGGAGCCATCGCACTTGGAGGAAGTGCAATCTATCAAAGCACTACAAATCAATCGGCAAATAATAGTCGTTCAAATACAACTAGTACAAAGGTTAGTAACGTTTCGGTAAATGTCAATACCGATGTTACCTCTGCAATTAAAAAAGTTTCAAATTCTGTCGTTTCTGTTATGAATTATCAAAAAGATAACTCACAAAGTAGTGACTTCAGTTCAATTTTTGGTGGAAATAGCGGTTCAAGTTCATCGACTGATGGCTTACAGCTTTCTAGTGAAGGCTCTGGTGTCATCTACAAAAAATCTGGTGGTGATGCCTACGTTGTAACTAACTACCACGTTATTGCTGGTAATAGCTCACTTGATGTTCTGCTTTCTGGTGGACAAAAAGTCAAAGCTTCTGTGGTTGGTTATGATGAATACACAGACCTTGCTGTTCTTAAAATCAGTTCTGAACATGTCAAAGATGTGGCGACATTCGCTGATTCTAGTAAATTAACAATTGGTGAACCTGCCATTGCCGTTGGCTCACCTTTAGGTAGTCAATTTGCTAACACCGCAACTGAAGGAATTTTATCTGCAACAAGCCGTCAAGTGACTTTGACCCAAGAAAATGGTCAAACAACTAATATCAATGCAATTCAAACAGATGCTGCCATTAACCCTGGTAACTCTGGAGGGGCTTTGATTAATATTGAAGGACAAGTTATTGGAATTACTCAAAGTAAAATTACAACAACTGAAGATGGTTCTACTTCTGTCGAAGGTTTAGGATTTGCGATTCCTTCTAATGATGTCGTAAATATCATTAATAAACTTGAAGCTGATGGTAAGATTTCACGCCCTGCTTTAGGTATCCGAATGGTTGACCTTTCACAATTATCAACAAATGACAGTTCTCAATTGAAATTACCAAGCAGTGTAACAGGTGGGGTTGTTGTTTACTCCGTCCAATCTGGACTTCCTGCTGCCTCAGCTGGTTTGAAAGCTGGAGATGTAATTACAAAGGTTGGCGATACAGCAGTAACTTCTTCAACAGACTTGCAAAGTGCTCTTTACTCACACAATATCAATGATACAGTAAAAGTTACTTATTATCGTGATGGTAAATCAAATACAGCAGATGTTAAACTTTCTAAATCAACCAGTGACTTAGAAACAAGCAGTTCATCTTCTTCTAATTAATAACTTAATAATTTAATAAAAGTCTTCTGTAAATAGAAGGCTTTTTTCATACTAAAGTCTGAAATTTTTAAAAATAATAAATTTCCATTTTTCTTTTATTGATTTATGGTAAAATAAAGTTAAGCATGAAAATTTTACTTTACTTAGAAGCCGAACAATTTTTGAGTCATTCAGGAATTGGTCGTGCAATGAAACATCAACAACGCGCCCTTGATTTAATGGGCATTGACTGGACAAAAAATCCTGAGGATGATTATGATATCCTCCATTTAAATACTTATGGCTTTAGCAGTTGGAAAATGTTAAAGAAAGCAAAAAAAGCTGGAAAAAAAATAATCTTCCATGGTCATTCGACCAAAGAAGATTTTCAAAATTCCTTTATTGGCTCAAATATTGCTGCTCCTTTCTTTAAACAATATTTAATGCACTTTTATCGTGCTGCTGATTTAGTCATTACACCAACTGATTATTCTGCTAGTTTGCTCCGTTCTTACGGAATTAAATGTCCAATCTTACCTATTTCAAACGGAATTGATTTGACTAAATATTCTCGAAGTGAAGCCAAAGAGCAAGCCTTCCGTGAATATTTTTCACTAAAATCTGACCAAAAAGTTGTCGTGACAGCTGCCCTTTATTTTAAACGTAAAGGGATAGATGATTTTATTAAAGTGGCTGAAAGAATGCCCGATGTGACTTTCATTTGGTTTGGTTATCAAAATCTTTGGACTATTCCTGGTTGGATTCGTCGAATTGTTAAGAAAAATCATCCGAAAAATGTTCTTTTCCCAGGTTATATCAAGGGAGATATTTTTGAAGGAGCCATGTCTTCTGCAGATGCCTTCTTTTTCCCTTCTCGAGAAGAAACTGAAGGAATCGTTGTTCTTGAAGCACTTGCTAGTCACCAAAAAACTGTCGTTCGAGACATCCCAGTTTATCATGGCTGGCTTGATTCAACTTGTGTAAGTATGGCAACAGATGTTGAAGGTTTTGTCAATCAACTTCAGGATGTTTTAGATGGAAAGGTTGACAAGACAAAAGAGGCTTATCAAGTAGCTGAAAGTCGGACAATTGAAAAAGTTGCCCAACAATTAGCTGATGCTTATCAGCAAACTTTAGAACTTTAATTTTTAAAAATTACTGACAGAAAGAAAAAGTAGTTGCTGACCAAGCTGTCAGTAAAATTTTCTTACTAAAATTCTTGTCAGTAAAAAAATAAAAAATTTACAGAAATATAAACGGGAATTTATTTATGAGAGTTGGACTTTTTACAGATAGTTACTTTCCACAAATCAGTGGAGTAGCAACAAGTATTCGCACTTTGGCCCTAGAGCTTGAAAAATTAGGGCATGAGGTTTTCATTTTTACAACAACAGATCCAAATGCTGATGTGGACCACGAACGAAATATTATTCGGCTGCAATCCATTCCTTTTGTGAGCTTAGCAGAACGTAAAATTGTCCTCAAAGGTGTTTTTGCTGCTTATTTAATTGCTAAAGAATATGATTTAGATATCATCCATACGCAAACTGAATTTGGAATGGGAATTTTAGGTAAAATGGTTGCTGCTCAATTACGCATCCCTGTCATTCATACCTTACATACTAAGTATGAAGATTATGTTTACTACATCGCCAAAGGACGCTTAATCCGTCCAAGTATGGTTAAATACATTATTCGTAATTTCCTGCGTGGAACTGAAGCGATTATTTGTCCAAGTGAAATGGTTTTGGAAACTGTCAATAGTTACGGTGTCACTCTTCCTAAACGTGTCATTCCAACAGGAATTGAAATTGACCGTTTTAAACGTGATGACATTGAACCTGAAGAAACAGCAAAATTAAGAGTCGAGCTTGGTCTGGCCGAAAATGAAATCATGTTGCTCAGTCTCTCACGGATTGCGGCTGAAAAAAATATCCAAGCAGTGATTCATGCATTACCAGATATTTTAGAAGAGTTTCCCGTGAAACTTGTAATCGTTGGTCATGGCCCATATGCCGAAAATCTAAAAGAATTAGTTAAAGAACTTGAACTTACTGATAAAGTTGTCTTCACAGGCCCAGTTGAAAATGAGAAAACAGCCTATTATTATAAAGCTGCTGACTTCTTCATTTCTGCTTCTACTTCAGAAACCCAAGGCTTGACTTATCTTGAAGCAATGGCAGCAGGGACAAGAGTCCTAGCTGCTAAAAATCCTTATTTGTCTGAATTAATTAATGACGATGAATTCGGACAACTCTTCATTGGTGATGATGATTTAGCTGAAGTTACCAAAAAGGCAATTCGTGATTTACATCCCATTGATAAAGATAAATTTGAAAAGAAACTTTATGAAATTTCAGCGGAAAATTTTGCTAAAAAAGTTTATCTCTTCTATATTGACACCATTATTGAATACAATAACCTTAAGTCTATTGAGGCGGAACGTTTTCCAATGAAAATGGAAGATACCATTCGTCAAATGCCAGTTACTGTTAAACGTTCACTTAAAAGAGAACAAATTCGAGCAAAATATTTTGCCAGAAAAGCCAGTAAACTTGCCAAAAATCTACAAAGTTATGTTAAAATAGATAAGGACAAAGAACAGGACTAATGGGGTCAATCCTAAGAACTGTCCCTTTGAAAAACAATTGGAAGTAAAAAACAATTTTATAAAAACAGAGTTTTGCTTTGCAGAACACCGAAAGGAATTTTTAAGAAATGAAATCACATTTGTTAGCAATTATGAATCGCTTAAACCGTTTGGTTGAAGGTGGTGACCCAAAAGAAACTTATAATTTTGAACGTGAAGGCGAAGTAATGCTTACTGTAAGTTACAGTCCAGAAGATGAAGCTTTTGCTTTGCGTTATCCTAAACAAAAAGATGCTTCATTGTTCGATGATATCGACCTTGTTGCCATTGAAATTTATGATATGATTTATTAAAAAGTTACTGATGAAAAGATTAGGATAAACCTAAGAGCTTTCATCAGTATTTTTTTATCTTAATTCTAACATTTCTTAAATGTTGTTGAACTTTTACATTTTTTATAGTAGAATATCAATAAAAAACAATTGGAGATGTTTATGAAAAAGAAAATTTGGATGTCCTTGGGACTTGCTGCACTTGCAGTTTTTTCCCTTTCTGCTTGCTCAACTAAAAACTCTGATGAGGCCAAAAAGGCCTTTATTTCAGATACAGTTGCCTTGAATAATTCTAAAGACTATAATGCTCAAAAAGTAAAAGTTGATATTAATGAATTCAAAATTCATGGTGGTGGAGATAATTCTGAATTCAACAAGATTTTTAACAAGGGTGCTGGACTCGATTTTAATATTGGACTTGATAAGACTAACCAACTTGCAGTTCTTGATGGAAAATTGACAGTCGCTAAAAAAGATTATGATTTAGGATTTATGATGTCACAAAAAGGGCTTTATATTAGTAGTTCAGACATTAAATCACTTTATGATAACAATAAAGATTTAATTCCAAGTCCTGCCGAGGATACGGCTACAATTTACGGAGCTATGATTGATAGTCTCAATAAATCATATTTGCTGATTGATTCGCAAACGCTTGATTCAAATGTTCAATCTTCTAAAGATAACTGGGAATCAACGCTTAAGCAACTTTTTGAATCAAATTCAAAAATGAGTGAAGCTGATTTAGAGAAACAATATAAAGAGATTCCGAATTCTGATTTCACCAAATCTGGAAATAAAGTGACTGTGGAATTTTCTGGTAAAGATATTGACCTCAATGATTTAATCAATAATTTGAGTGCTACTTATTCTATTCCTAAAGAACAAACAGAGCGATTAATCAAAGAAAGTAAAAATATTGATATCAGCAAACTTTCTGTTAAATTAACTGTAGATAAAAAATCTCATGAAATGACTGGAAAACTGACTGGTAGTATTTCTAATACAAAAGAAAAAACAAGTGCTGACCTTGATATATCTTTAGCCTCAACGCGTAGCAAACTAAAAGAAACACTTAAAGAGCCTGCTGCTACAGACACTAATACACTCGAAGAAGTGCAAAATGCAGCCATTGAAAAATTAATGGCGCAAGCAAGTGCGATTTAATAAAAAAGTTACTGACAGAAATTTCTGTCAGTAACTTTTTTTAATGTTTTCCATAATAAATTTCATCAATTTCATCAGTGTAAGTTCCGTCATCATTATGAACAATCAAAGGCGGTAAGAAAATTTCGCCCCCTTCTTTGCCGTCTTTAATCGCATCAATCAATAAAATATTTGCTGGTTGATTTGCCTTAGGATAAACAAATTGAATCCATTTAGGTTGCAAATTATTAGCACGCATTTTGTCTACAATTTCTAAAAAACGCTCTGGTCTATGAACCATGGCAATGTGTCCGTTTGTTTTGAGTAATTTTTTACTGACAGAAAAAATTTCATCCAGATTTGTCGTCAATTCATGACGGGCCAAAGTATAATGCTTACTTTCATTTAAATGACTTTCATCTGAATCCACTTTAAAATAAGGTGGATTACAAAAAATCAAATCTGCACTTGAAGTATGAAGATGGTCAAGCGCCCGATTAAGATTATCATTAATGACAGACATTCTGTCAGTAAGTCCATTGAGTTCAATTGAACGAGTTGCCATATCAGCCAAACGTTCTTGAATCTCTAATTCAATAATTTGAGCATTTGTTTTAGAACTCGCAAAAAGTCCGACAGCTCCATTTCCCGCACATAAATCTACAATTTTACCCCGTTTTGGTAAGCGCGGAAAACGAGCTAACAAAATCGCATCAATACTAAAAGAAAAAACCTCTCGGCTTTGAATAATTTTTACCCCACTGCTGGCGATTTCATCAATTCTCTCATCCATGTTCAATTCGATATTTTCCATTATTTTATTATAACACAGCCAGTAAGGCGAAACAAAATTTCGTGCTGTTGGCTCTCCATCTAATTACTATTTCGCTCCCTTCGTCAGCTGAATTGTCCATACTCTCTACGGCAGTAAACTACCAAGTTCTAGTGGCAATCAAGTCCCATCGGGCTTAGCGGGTTGCCTTTCGACTAATCCGAAAAAGGGCACAGCCAGCGAAGATACGGGCAATGAGTATTTTAACATAGCCCCTAACCTTTCTTCTAACAGTACCCGTTAAAAAACGATAATCAGCCCCAGCTAATTATCGTTTTTATTTATTATTTTTTTTCAATAAACGTGAAGAAGTGAACGGTTTAATTCTATCATTAATCTTTATTATTTAGCTTCATACCAAGTCTTACCAGTATTTTCATCCACTTTTAATGGGACAGCAAGTTCAATCGCTTCTTCCATCGTTTGTTTTACCAAGGCCTTAATTTCATCTAATTCCTCTAAAGGAACATCAAGAATAATTTCATCGTGTACTTGCAATAATAATTTTGATTTAAAATCACGAGCACTCAAAGCTTTATCCAAATTAATCATCGCAATTTTTAAGATATCAGCTGCCGAACCTTGAATTGGTGAATTAATAGCCGTCCGTTCTGCAAAACCACGAACATTAAAATTACGAGCATTAATATCTGGAATCTTACGACGACGGTGACTCATTGTTTCAACAAAACCTTTGTCTCGTGCCTCGCGAACAATATTTTCCATATAGGTTTTAATCCCAGGATAACGTTCAAAATAAGTTTCAATGTAATTTTTAGCATCTTTTCTTGTAATTCCAAGATTTCTTGCTAAACCAAAATCGGAAATTCCATAGACTACTCCAAAATTGACTGCTTTAGCATTTCTACGATCATTAGCAGTCACATCTTCTGCTTTTTCAATGCCGAAAACACGCATAGCCGTTGAAGTATGGATATCAGCTCCATGTTTAAAGGCATCAATTAAATGTTCATCCCCAGAAATATGTGCCAAAACTCGCAATTCAATTTGTGAATAGTCAGAACTCAATAAAAGCGAATCCTTGCTTGGGACAAATGCTTTACGAATTTTTCGTCCCTCCTCAAGTCGAACAGGAATATTTTGTAAATTCGGGTCAACTGAGCTCAAACGTCCAGTTTGAGTCAAATCTTGAACATAACGTGTATGAATTTTTCCATCATCTGCAATTTGAGGAATCAGACCTTTCACGTAAGTTGATTGTACTTTATTGATTTGACGATATTCCAAAATTTTTGCTACAACGGGAGATAAAGCAGCTAAGTCTTCTAAAACATCCACTGCCGTTGAATAGCCTGTTTTTGTTTTCTTTCCAACCGGTAGCTGTAATTTTTCAAATAAAATCACACCCAACTGTTTTGGTGAATTAATATTAAATTCTTCACCAGCCAAGTCGTAAATTTCACGCGTCAAAGAAGCCAATTTTTCTTCATTTTCCGCACCAATTTCTTCCAGTGTATTTTGGCTGACAACAATCCCTGTAATTTCCATTTTTGCTAAAACTTCTGCTAATGGTAATTCCATATCAGATAAAAGATGCTCTTGTTCATTTTCAAGCAATTCAGCCATCATTTTTTCTTTGGCCAAGGCAAGCACTTTAATTTTACGAGCTAAATGTTCAAATAAAACCGCATCATCAGGTAAAGCAATTTTTGTCCCTTTGCCAAAAATTTCTTCATCCGTTGCCAAATGTCCGCTATTGAAAAGTCTTGCAATCGTCGAAATTTTATTATCTTCTGTTGTTGAAATTAGATATTTTGCAAGCATTGCATCAAATTTGACCAAAGGTAATTCGATATTCAAGTGACTTAAAAGTACTCGATTTTTCTTGAAATCATAAGTATTTTCAGGGAACTTCATTTTTGTCAGTAAATCTATATTTTTAGAAACATAAATTTTCTCAGCATTTCCCCAGGCAAAAGCCACAATTTGCTCACGATGATAATTTTCCCCTAAAGTTTCCAAATAGAAGAAATCATCAGCATTTACCTTTTCACTGATAGAGCCATCAGTAACTATTTCAAAATCAATTTCGTCAACAACTTTTTCGTCAGTAACTTCTCCACCAGCCTCAGCCAATAATTTACTTTTGAATTGAGCAAATCCCATTTCATCATAAAATTGACTAAGTTCATCAACCTTTTTACCTTTTAAAAGCGTATCATCTAAGCCAATTTCAATTGGAGCTTTCGTATTTATCGTTGCCAATTGTTGTGACAAAAAGGCCATTTCTTTGTCAGCAATTAGATTTTCTTTCATTTTGCTGGCTTTCAAAGAATCAACATTTTCATAAAGATTTTCAAGCGACCCAAACTCTTGCAAAAGTTTAAGACCAGTTTTTTCGCCAACTTTTGTCACGCCAGGGTAGTTATCAGAAGAATCGCCCATTAATGCTTTTAAATCAATAAATTGGGCTGGAGTCAATCCCATTTTTTCTAAAAGATAATCAGGTGTAAACTCCTCAAACTCAGCAACACCCTTCTTAGAAATTTCAACTCGCGTATTTCCATCCACAAGTTGAATCATATCCTTATCACCCGTCACAATAGTAACATCAAAATTAACATCTGGGGCTTCCGCCATTTTGTCCAAAGTCCCAATAATATCATCAGCCTCATAGTTAGCTAACTCATAATGACGAATTCCCAATTTCTCAATCATTTCCTTGATAAAAGGTAATTGCTCACGAAATTCATCTGGTGTTTTTGAACGTCCGCCTTTATAGTCAGCAAACATTTCCGTACGAAAAGTTGTTTTTCCTGCATCAAATGCAATCAAAATATGTGTGGGCTCAATCCGTTCCATCAAAGAAGAAAGCATTGTATGAAATGCAAAAATAGCATTAGTATGTAACCCATTTGGCGCTTTAAAGCGATCTATCTGATTATATAGCGCAAAAAAGGCTCGAAAGGCAACCGATGACCCATCAATTAGTAAAAGTCTGTTCTTGTTCTCCATTTTATTTCCTATCTCTTCCATATTTCTATACTTTTATCCATTCATCTAAGTAAATATTATCTTAAAACACATAAAAACGAGCTTTACTAAATTATAACATTTTCACCACTTCTTTTGGAATTGCTCAACTTTAAGCATAGTCATTCAATTATTTTAAAAATAAATAATCAATAATCCTTGACATGGAACGCGTTCCATAATTTAAAATAGACTTAATCAAACAAAGGAGCTTAATCACATGAAAATTAAACACATTTTTACAGATATGGATGGAACATTACTTGACTCACACGGAAGTGTATCAGACACGAACCACTGGTCTATTTATTACAGTGACCTTCCAATCACATTAGTTTCAGCCCGCAGTCCCTTGGAAATGAGCAATATTGTAGAAAAATTACAACTCAGAACCCCTCAAATCGCCTTTAACGGGAACCTAACCTTCACCCAAAATCAATTTGGACTACAAATTATTGATAAAAATCCCCTAGCTTCAGAAACCGTCTCACAACTATTAAATTACATCTCAACAGAATTTCCCAATGTCAGCTTAAATTGGTACAGTCTTGCTCACTGGTACATTAACAAACAAGACAAAGGAACCTTTATCCAAAAAGCAATAACAGGTATAGAACCTAAAATCAAAGCCTTTGATGGTCAATCAGAAATATATAAAATAATGATGATTATCTTTGATTCTCAAGAACTCTTACAACTTCAAGCTCAACTAAATAATCTAAACATCCCCAATATTTCAGTTCAACAAAGCGGACAATGGTATTTAGAAATTACATCTGATAATAAAACAAAAGCCGACGCTGTACAATCAATACTTGATAATAAAAATTTAGACTTTCAGGAAATTGCCGCTATTGGTGATGGTCATAATGATATTCCACTTCTCCAATCAGCTGGACTCGCTATTGCCGTAGATAATGCTAACTCCGAGGTCAAAAAACATGTTAAAATGGTTGTAGCAAAAAATACTGACGATGGTGTCGCTGAAGCAATATCAGCTATTAATACCATTAACGAACAGGTGATATAATGACCTCTTTATCCGATTTATCGAAACTTAGCGGCTATTCAAAAGCTACCATCTCTCGTGCCCTTTCTGGGAATGGCTATGTTTCAAAAGAAACACGTAAAATTATTTTGGACTTAGCTAAAGAACTTGACTATACTCCCAATGCAATCGCACAGGATTTATCGGCTGGTACAACAAAAAATATTGGAGTTGTCCTCCCCTACGTCAAGCATCCGTTTTTTGGGCAAATATTAGAAGGGATTCTGGATAAAAGTTTTGAAACTGGCTATAAAATCGTCATCCTCCCTTCAAATTACGACCAAAATCTAGAAATTCAATACTTAGAACAACTCCGTAAAAAAGCATTTGAAGCATTAATTTTTACCTCAAGGGAAGTTTCTGAACAAACCGTTCATAAATACCAAAAATATGGCCCAATTATTTTATGCCATAAACCTAAAAGTAAAAAAATAGCCGCCAGTTATGCAGAAAGAAAAATTGGATATCGAAACGCTCTAGAATGGCTTCAAGAACAAAATTGTAATAATATTGGGTTTCTCTTTGCACGTTATAAAAGTCCAACTACATCTGTTACTCTCCAAACCTATAAAGAAATATACGAAGAAAAAATAAGAGATGAACAAATAAAAACGGGTGCAGTATCTTCAGCAGACGGTTACAAATTGGGGCCCCAACTTACACAATTTGATGCAATATTTGCTAATTCTGATGATATTGCTGCTAATGTTTGGCGTTGGTTTGAACAACAAAAAATACCTAAACCTGTTATTATTGGCCAAGAATCATTAATATCTGGTCAGGTTCTCAAAATTCCAACCGTAAATAATCACTTTCAACAAGTAGGACGTTGTGCATTTGAATTGGCTATTTCCAAAGAAATTCAGCAACTAGCAATTAAATCAGAGTTTATTCTAAATCGTTAAATAAAAAAGGCCCGAGAGGTCTTTTTTATTTATTCATACATCCTATCTCTTGAATCTCGTTAGCGAGATAAAAAAAGAGGAGCCATAGCTCCTCCAGTTCACTTGGCCACTCGCCTATCTCCCAGGGGGCAACCCCCAAGTACTTCCGCCG
>NZ_JACVUB010000004.1:0-241089 GCF_016517475.1 Lactococcus sp. S47 | reverse complement strand
CAAACCGTTACCTATATCTATACTAAAAATCCAATCGAAATAAAAACTGGAACAGTGACTATTAAGTATGTTGATACAAATGGAAATTCCATTTCTGACGAAATTACAAAATCTGGAAATGTAGGGTCTTTATACACTAGCGAACAAAAGAAAATTTTAGGATATAATTTCAAGGAAATTCAAGGAATTGCGGAGGGACAATTTACAATTGAATCCCAAACTGTAACCTACGTTTATACAAAGATTTCAACTCCTACAATAATCAAAACTTCTGTAATTCCACCTAAAACTTTATCAGTAAAAACCCTACCAAAAGAATCTTTACCCGAAACTGGCGATAAATTTTTTGGCTTCACTTTACTTTCAGGAAGTCTTCTAATTCTTGTTAGCACTACCCTTTATCTATTGAAATCTAGAAAATATAAATAATAAAAAAGAGAAGTTATTAGTAACTTCTTTTTTTATTTTGTTTAAAATAATCTTTTAAATTGACATATCGTATTTTTTCGATATAATAGATTTATGGAAAATGTGGAAACTTTTAAAACCCTATCAAATGAATATCGATTGAAGATTCTTACTTTACTCAAAGAACCAAAAAAACATTTCTACAACGAAACTAAAGTAGATGAAGTTGAAACGGGTGTTTGTGTAGGTGAAATCCAAAAATTACTGAACTTAACTCAGTCTACTACTTCTCATTATTTATCTATGTTAGAAAAAGATAATTTATTAATTGCTACTCGCATTGGTAAATGGACCTATTATCGTCGAAATGAGGAGATGATTTCCGATTTTAAAAATTTCATATTAGAAGAGTTATAATTAACTTTCTTTTTACTTCTTCATATCGATATTTCTCGAATTATAGTTTTAATAATCTACTTTCCAAATATAATAATAACAGGATAAAAATATGCCAAATCAATTAACTGATCATGTTACCTTACGTCATGGGGCAACTTTAAACAACCGTATTGTAATGTCTCCAATGCAAACTCATTCTGGTTTAAAAGGTGGTTTCGCTTCTGATGATACTATTCAATATTACTCTGCCCGTTCACAAGCGGCAGGTATGTTAATTACAGAATTCCATTATGTAAGTGAAAATGGTGGACCAGCATATGTACCAGGATATCCTGAACAATTAGGAGCTTATTCTGACGCTCATCTTGAAGGACTACGAAAAACTGCACAGGCTCTAAAAAAAGATGGAAATAAAGCTATTCTTCAAATTCATCATGCTGGGCGAGCCGCTGTAGGACGTCATGTTAATGGATTAGATGTGGTGGCTCCTTCTGCTATCGATTTTTCTTTCTTAGATTACCCTGTTCGTGAACTCACACTAACAGAGATTGATGATATTATTCTTGATTTTGGTAAAGCCACAAAACGGGCAATTGATGCCGGCTTTGACGGTGTTGAAATTCATGGTGCCAATCATTATTTAATTCAACAATTTTTCTCAAAACTTTCTAATCTTCGCACAGATAAATGGGGGGGTTCACTGGAAAATCGAATGGCCTTTCCGCTAGCTGTTGTTAAAGAAGTAAAAGCAATCGTTGATGAATATGCTCCTAAAGACTTTATCATCGGTTACCGTATTTCTCCTGAAGAACTTCATGGAAAAAATGTTGGCTATGATTATAAAGAAGCTCTCTCACTTATCTCTGAAGTAATTAAATATGAACTTGATTATATCCATCTTTCATTATGGGCAGGATACAATTCTAAACCTGAAAATAGCGAAAAATCTTATGCTGAACTTTTTAGAGAAATCTTAGATGATAAAACAAAACTTCTTATTGTCGGTGGTATTTTTGGGGAGGATACAGCGACTGATGCGATTGAAAACTATGCTGATTTAATTGCTGTTGCTCGTGGAACTTTGATTGACCCTAACTTTGCTAAAAAAGTTACTGAAGGAAAAGGGGACACAATTCTTCATAAGATTAGTCCGGAAACAGTTGAGTATTCTCACTTAACTCCTGGATTACTTGAAGCCTTTAGCCGTGAAGATTCTCTTGGCTTACCTCCTTTACCCGGAGGCGAATCAATCAGGACTTTGCATACAGGAAAGTACGATATATAATTATTTCCTCACAGAAATTTCTGTGGGGATTTTTAAATATCTAGTAGCAATTTTTTTACTTCCTTTGTTTACAATTTTGGAAGATAGCATCAAAAACACTGAATCCTCTGGTATTTTTGAATTACATTTAACTTTTTGTTAGAATAGAGGACATAAGAAAGGAGTATTAATATGTTCTCATTAAGAAAACCAATTGCTTCTCTAAAAGAAATTATTCTCAAAAGCATTTGGTTCGGATTTATTTCAGGTATGATTTCTGGAATGGTTAAAATTGGTTGGGAAGCAATTCTTCCGCCACGAACTATTGCTCGTAATTTAACCAACCCTCCACAACATATGATGGAACAGTTTGGTGTGCCATCTTCTCTCACCCACTCATACATTTTATATTCTCAAGATCAAAAAGTATTTTGGTTCTCTTTGATTCTTCACTTTAGTTTTTCAATTTTCTTTGCTGCATTATTTATTTTTATAGCGCAATACTGGAAAGCTATCACTTTATGGCAAGGTGCTGCTTATGGTATTGTAATATGGATTATCTGGCATATTATCTTAATGCCAGCTATGGGAACAGTTCCTGCTCCTTGGAACCAACCTTTCGACGAACACTTTTCTGAGTTCTTTGGACATATTGTTTGGGCCTGGGCCATTGCAGCTTGCACCTACTATTTAATAGCTAAAGATAAAAAAGGACACTTAGAAAATATTTAATATAGTAGAAGGATTATTCCTTCTTTTTTATTTTTTTTAGTTCTTTTTCAGAAAAATATTGCCCTGTTTATCTCTAAAAGGATTGGATTAACAGATATTTTATCAAAATATCATAAACCTGATTTTAAATTTCAATCTAAGGGCAAATACTTTATTACCTATTAATTTTCTCGTATATTGCAAATACTTTGTTTTTGTGTTAAACTGAACTTGGAATTTCGTTGTGATTGTTATAGTCCCTTTCGTTAAAAAAAGAAAGGAGAATGTATTATGATGACATACACTAACAAAAATAAATTTTTTGAGTATAGTATTCAACTTGATACTTCAAAAAATGTGTTTCAAGCTTTTTTGGCTAACAAACCTCAAATTTTTGGTATTGGTAATACAATTGAAGAAGCAACACACAATTTAGAAAAAATAGTATAGGAGAATAAGTCAATGGATGAACATCCCTCACCGTAAAAGTATCTACTTTAGGATATAGAGTAGGTGCTTTTTTTGTTGTCAAATTTTTTCAAATACACTTTTAAGCTACCTATTTTTATCCATTGTTTATATTCCTTAAAAAATTTTTATTCATGTTATACTTATTTAAATAGCTTTATTAGGCTTGTCAATCTATCTAAATTTTGGAGGTTTCTCTTTTGAAAAAACTTTTTACCGCACCTATGAGCAAATCAGCAGTTCCTCTATCACTGATTTTACTATTAGCTGGGTTTTTAGCATTATCTTTTGGGCTGCCAGTTATTGCTCCTTTTTCCTTAGCTATTGCTGGATTTATCAGCCTTTACATTCTTTTTGGAAAAAAGGGAATTTCTTACACTTTTTCTAAACCTCAAAAAATAGTGAGTACTTATTTTGCTGGACTTATAGGTGCTTATATTTTTGCTGGAGTTGGCATTCTAATTACTAAAATACTATTAGGAAGTTCTCCAAATTCTAATCCAGTAGCAGATGGAATGACTATTTTTGGACTTCTTAAGACAATTCCTATGCTTTTAGGTGAAGAGTTAATTACTATAATTTTACTTATAATTATCGCAAACTTATTAGGTGGAACACGCAAAGCTTTAATTGTTGCGGTTATCATATCCACTTTAATATTCGGATTTCTACATTTACCTACTTACGACTGGAATTTTGCCCAAGTTATTTTTATTATTGCAGCCGCAAGAATTCCCTTTACCCTTGCCTCTTTAAGGAGCGACTCCTTGTATACAGGTTTACTTATTCATATTACCTATGATTGGATTATTTTTATCCTCGTAATCCTATCACATCACTAATTCATTCTGTGATTGCCCTTCTAATTGTAAATATTTTATTAAGTAATTAAGATAAATAGCTCCTATGATAGGGGCTATTTATCTTAATTACTTAATAAAACCATTTGAAGTCTTAATATTAGGCAGAGGACCAGTAGTTGTATTACCGCTTGTCCCAATATATGTATTTCCATTCGTTGAAGTATCTTCTTGTGCTTCAGCTTCTGGATTCTGGACTGTATAGTCACTTTGATAAAGATAGTCACCATTTGTATGGAAGGAATATCCATTGTTATCAGTCTCATTTTTACGATCTAATTCGAGAGAGACTCTTAATTTATGACTGACAAATTTGATACTATCTTTATAGAGTTCTACCATACTTCTTCCTTGGTTACTGAAAGTTCTCCAATCAAAAGTTAATTGTTGTTTAGAGTAATTACTAAAAGTTAAAGCGTTAGAAATAAGCTCTTTAATATCTTTTGGTGTGATATCAGTCTGAATATTATCATCTAAAGAATCAATAATAGAATATAAATTAGTGAAAGAAGTCATTGATTTTAACTTTTCCTCAACTGCTGAAATTACCTTTTGTTGCCTGAAACCTCTCATAATATCTGTATCTACAT
Source organism: Lactococcus sp. S47 (assembly GCF_016517475.1). Taxonomy (NCBI): domain Bacteria; kingdom Bacillati; phylum Bacillota; class Bacilli; order Lactobacillales; family Streptococcaceae; genus Lactococcus; species Lactococcus sp. S47. Next base: position 236,389 of record NZ_JACVUB010000004.1, on the reverse strand, counting down.
GTCGTTCTCTAGCATATGAAAGAGCCTTGGCACCATCTAAGTGTTGCTTACCTGAATTAAACTTTATAGACTCAATACCACTTTCATCAGTACCCATAAATGACTTTTCAACATCAATATCAATTCCACCTATAGCATCAATAAGCTTAATAAATGAATTGAAATTAAAAACACAATAATGATCAATAGGAATATTAAAAGTTTTTTCTACCGTGTTAACTGAAGCCGAAGGTCCTCCATAAGTATAGGCAGCTTCTATCCGTTGCATACCTTTGTATGATTTTGAATCAATTTGAACAAAACTATCGCGAGGGATACTACAAAAAGTTGTCGTTTTTGTTTTTTTGTTAATTGTAATAATCATCATCGCATCCGTTCGCGTCGTTCCCAAATTTCTCTCTTGAGTATTATCTAAACCCATGATCAAAAATGACTCTGTATCTTTATGTTTCTCAGATTTATAGTTATTATCAACTTTATGATAACCCTTGTCTAATATATTATTTAAGCGATGATTGGCCATAGCGATATACCCGAATACTCCAACTGCTATTATTATTACTAGAGATATGAGAAATCCGACCATTTTTTTTATTTTATTATTTCTTTTTCTCCTATGTGGAATCATATTAATTTTTCTTCCTTTCTTTTACCTACTAAAAATTTTTATTAACCTTAAGTTCTGTCATGACTACCATCTCATTAGTAATTTCTTCAACAATACTTGAGATACTACTTATAGTTCTTTGATTTCTTGGGATATCAATGTTGTAAACTTTCGCAATCCTCCCTGGATTTGAATCTAACAATATAATCCTATCAGACATCTGCACTGCTTGTTCTATATCGTGCGTAATCATTACAATTGATTTTGTGACAATTTGTTGACTTAACCACATACTTATTAGTTGATCTGACAGCTGTTTGGATGTTACAACATCTAAAGCAGAAAAAGGTTCATCAAGTAATAATAATGTAGGTTCTGCGGCTAAAGCTCTAGCAAATCCTACTCTTTGTTTCATTCCGCCAGAAATTTCTCTTGGATATGATTTTTCATTGCCCTCTAGCCCAATCATTTTTATTAGTTTTTTTACTCTATCATTAATTTCATTTTTAGATATTTTCAAATTATTATCTATGCCAAATGAAACATTTTTATAAACATTTAACCATGGGAATAGAGCAAAATTCTGAAAAACCATACTAATGTTTGGATCCGGTTCTTTAATCTTTTTTCCTTCAAAGATGATTTCTCCATGACTTGGATGAACAAGACCAGCTAAACTTCTCAATAATGTCGATTTCCCTGCTCCTGATTGTCCAATAAGACTTACAAATTCTCCTTCCTTTACGGTAAAGTTTATGTCTTTCAGAACTTGTATATATTTCTTTGATCTTTCTACTCCATAATCTTTGCAGAGTGAAGTTACTTTTATTAAATTTTTCTTTTCCATTCTTATTTCCTCCCTTTTTAATAATGGAATTTTTCTCTAGCATATTTGTAAAGTGGTTGCCAAACGAATATAATACACAATCCTACTACAGCACACATCGCCAAAGTACCAAGTGCTGATTTATCTTTAATTCCATCATTCACAGCAATATATTGCCCTAAGCCAGTAACATTTATTGTTTCTTTACCCCACTGTAGGCTTTCCGCTGCTATATCTGCATTCCATGCTGCTCCCGCAGCATTTATGATAGCTGTTATCAAGTACGGAAACATTGATGGAATGAGATAGCGAGTCCACCACTTAAACTTGGATAATGGAAAAATTTTTGTGACTTCTTTTATATCATCTGGTATTGCTAAATACCCAGCAATAACATTGAAAAAGTAATACCATTGACAACCAACCATGATTAGCGGCAAAATCCACCACTCAAGTTGCTTATACCCTAAACTAATAAAAATTACTATGAATGGAGTATATACGTTTGAAGGAATCGATCCAACAACTTGTCCAATTGGTTGGATAAAGCTTAAACGTCTTTTGTTACTTGCAACCCAAACCCCAAGAGGTGTAAAAATCGCTGCTGCTATAAGCATTGCTAATACTACCCTCAATGTAGTTAAAAGCATTAAGTGAGGGATTATTGAAAAATCTTCATGAGGTAAGAATCTATAAAGTTTAATAGCAGAGATAACAACCGCATACCCTAAAAGGATATACCAAATGATTGAAATATATTTCTTAACTTTTCCTAGATATTTAAAAATAAGATTTATCCTAAGAATATACCAAACTCTAGGTAACTTAAAAATCCAGAAATCTTTTATTTTTTGAATCCATTTCATTAATATTTTTCCAAAATTAGATGCTTTTACTAAATTGTATACAATTGATTTTGGAGGATTACCTTGAGTTGTTCCTTCATCATAACGATAATAATAAGTAGCTTTAACCAAAGGTTGAAAAACTAAGAAATTTAGTATGACGACATTAATAATTAAAGCAATAACAGCGAAACCACAAGCTTTAAAGTCTGCGCGATCTAATGCAACTTGAATATAAGAGCCAATTCCTGGCAAAATTAAAGTTTCAGACTTAGGGATTGCGACGGTAACCTGTTCACTTGCAACAATGGCAAACCATGCTGCTGACTGAGATATGACAAGATTCCATAGTAGGCCTGGAATTGAATATACAAATTCAAGACGCCAAAATTTTTCCCAAGCACTATATCGAAATTGTGATGTTACTTCTTTCAAATCTTTGGGAACTACTTCCATTATTTGGTAAAGTGACAACATGATGTTCCATGCTTGTCCAGTAAATACTGCAAAAATGGCAAGCGCTTCAGCTCCCATTACATTACCTGGATATAATCCAAGTAAAAATGCAGTAGTGAATGTCATGAAACCTAATAAAGGAACTGATTCTAAGAAATTGACCATCGGCAAAATAATTCTTCTTGCAGTTTTAAACTTAATTGCCAATACACCACAAATAACAGAGAATAAAATTGACCACATCATTCCTACAATCATGCGAAACATTGTTCGCATTGAAAAATACGCAAGGTTTCCAATAGATAAAAAATCGTGCATTTTCTTGACATCATCCACTGAACTTTGAGACGGTAACGATGAAAGGGGTTGGTTAATAGTTATTTGTGTCACAATAAGAATAAATGCAAACAAACAAATAATACCAATTAAAATAAAATCACCCATAATAGATTTTACTTTTGGTTGTTTTGTATCAAGATATTTTCTTCTTGACATAAAAAGCCTCCTTTTCATATAAAGGGAGGCTCTCAAAATCAATAGATTATTAGTCTATTTAATCACGACATTTGAGTTTTGGCTTTCTGAGACGTAAGAAATGATATTTCTAGTTATCTTGGAAAAGCCTTGATTCGACTAGTCCTGCTTTACCCATTATTGTCTCTCGACAGTTTTGAGCGATAACCTATGTTCTTCAGAGTAACCTCACCTAATATGATTAGTTTTTATTTACTACAAAAAAAGTATAGCACTAGCTATACTTTTTGTCAAATTAAAATGGGTAACCTACTTAAATTCTTTTTATTTCAAATTTTAAATAAATTATTTTGAAAAATACTTTTTTTAAACTAAATCGGGTACAATCCGTGTTCCTGCCCCACTTTTAACAAAGTTTTCCACATTTTCAAGTGAAGTAATCGTGGCTTGCTTACCAGTATTTTCGACAAAAGCGACAGCTGCTGCCACTTTTGGTTTCATAGAACCTGCCGCAAAATAACCTTCTTCTAGATATTGACGCATTTCGCTAACTGGTACAACTCCTAGAGCTTTTTGATTAGGTTTCCCAAAATTTAAAAAGACATCACCGACAGAGGTAAAAATAACTAGTTCATCAGCATCAACAAGTTCTGCTAATTTTGCTGCCGAAAAATCTTTATCAATTACCGCTTCGACTCCTTGATACCCCTTATTTTTTTCAATAACTGGAATTCCTCCGCCACCAGATACTGTAACCAAAGCTGATGATTCTAACAATGGTTTAATTGCGTTAGCTTCAACAATTTTGAGAGGTAAAGGTGAAGGAACTACTCTTCGGTAACCTCGTCCAGAATCCTCAATCAATTTCCAATCAGGATATTGAGTCTGAATATTTTTAGCCTCTTCTTGGCTATAAAAAGGTCCAATAGGTTTTGTCGGATTTTTAAAAGCCTCATCATTAGCATCAACTACTGTTCTTGTCACTACAGAAACAAATGGAACATCAGACATTCCATTATTAGCAAGAGCTTCTGTAAAAGCTTGTGCCATCCAATAACCGATTTGCCCTTGAGTCATAGCAACAGCTGTATCAAGTGGCATTGCCGGATTTTTAACTGAATTACTTTCAAGTTGTTGCAAAAGTAAATTACCAACTTGGGGGCCATTTCCATGAGTGACGACCATTTCAACATCATTGTCTTTTATTAAAGGCATTAATTGTGCGGCAGTCTTATTAAGTGCCATAGATTGTGCTTGCGCTGTAGGGTCGCTAGTTAAAATAGCATTCCCCCCTAGAGCAACTACAATACGTTTTGCCATTTTCTGTTAAATCCTCTCTACTCCTTATTTGGCTTTAGGTTGTTGTTGAGTAATACAATGGATATTTCCTCCACCATAAACTACTTCAACAGTGTTCACGCCAACTATTTCGCGGTCTGGAAACATCTCTTGAACTTGTTTTAATGCTAGAGCATCATTTTCATCACCGTATTGTGGTACGATAACTCCTTTGTTTGTAATCAAGAAATTCATATATGAAGCAATACAAATATCTCCATCTTCACGTGGCATTGTTCCTTCAACTGTATCAATTCTAAATTGTTTTTTAATCGTTACATTTTTAGCTGGACAAGTCAATTTATGAACTTTGAGTTGACGTCCTTTAGCATCTGTCATTTGGCTCAAGCGTTTATAGGCATCTTGTGCTGCTTCATAAAAAGGTGACTTCTCATCCTCAGTATAAATGCATGCAACTTCCCCTGGTGCTACGAAGCAAGCAACATCATCCACGTGACCGTTTGTTTCTTCTGGGTCAATTCCATCCCCAAGCCAAAGAATTTTTTCAGCATTCAAATGTTCTTTAAGTTTATTTTCAATGTCCTCTTTGCTCATGTGAGGATTGCGTCCTTCAGATAAAAGGCACATTTCAGTAGTCAAAACTGTTCCTTGACCGTCAACATGGAACGAACCTCCTTCAAGAACAAAATCATCTGTCCGATAAGAGTCAACACGTTCTAATTCACAAACTTTTTGTGCCACTAGATCATCTTGATCCCAAGGAAAATATAGACCATCAACAAGTCCACCCCAAGCGTTAAAAGTCCAGTCATTTGCTCGAAGTTCGCCCTTATCATTAATTACAAAACTTGGCCCACAGTCACGAACCCACGAGTCGTTGTTAGAAACTTCAAGCACACGAACGTCAGCGGGTAATTGATATCGAGCATTTTGATATTGGGATTGTGAAACTAACATTGTTACTGGTGTAAATCTACTAATTGCTTTAGCAACATTAGTAAAGGCAATCTGAACAGGTTTTGCTCCATCACGCCAGTTATCTGGACGTTCGGGCCAGATCATAAAAATTTGATCTTGAGCTTCAAATTCACCAGGCATCCGAAAACCATCTTCTTTTGGTGTTGTACCAATAATACGTTTTGCCATTTTTTCTCTCCTATTTTTTTATTTTTTTAAATTTAATAATTAATTCACCAATCACAATAAAAATAATTGCGCCAATTGTAATCGGTAATTGTTCTGTTAATGATGCCTTATCATATTGCAAGGGTATGGCTGTAAAAATTAATGATATGATAATAATAATCATTGGTAAGGCCATATATACTTTCAAGATTCCGTCACTACCACTCACTTTAAATGGACGTGGAGTCTCAGGGTCAATCTTGCGCAATTTATAAAAAGCAGGGAAGACCGGAATATAACTCAATAAAAATAGTACTAAATTTAGTGAGAAGAATGACCAGAACAAATCTTGGTTGGGTAATAATGGGGCAATCACAACAATAAATGTCGCTACAATCCCATTCATCAAAGCTGCCCCCCAAGAAATTCCATTAGAAGCACGTCTTTTTGAGAAGAATTTAGGCATATCACCATTATCAGCAGCATAACTAGCAATATTATTAACCCCTTGTGACCAAGAAACCATATTACCCACTAAAGTCAGCATAAACAAGAAAGCGATTAAACTAATGAACCAACCTGTCGGTGTACCCAGCATCACTTGGAAACTATCTACCAATCCCGAACTTGTCGATAATTTATCGGTTGGAATAGCAACACCGATCCCAAAGGCCGAAAACATATAAATCGCTGCAATTACGATCCCACCAATGATGATTGATTGTGGGATTTGTTTCTTAGGATTTTCCATACTGTCAGCAAAAGTACAAATGACTTCAAACCCCAGTAAGTTAAAAATGATTACTGAGATAAATGATAGACTATGCAAATCAAAACTTGGAAGTAATGATGCTAAAGTATAATGATTTGCTACTCCCTTAGTCAAAGCTGAATAAACTCCTAAGCCTCCTAATGCTAATGCTAAGAATACCTTAATTACTGCGCCGCCATTTAAAATCCAAACGCTATCACTTACTGGATATAAACTAATCAAAACAATAACCCAGATGAAAATTAATTCAATTAATAGTGAAATACCTGTATTTAATTGAAAGCCAAACATTGTATGCAATAAATCAGGACAAAGTACAGCAAGTGAAGCCATCCATAATGGGAAGTTTACCCAATAAAACCATGAAGCACGCGCTCCCCAACGATGACCAAAGGCTTTTGTAATCCAATCATACAGCCCACCCTCACCAGTATAAGTTGTTCCAAGTTCAGATGTAATTAGACCATAAGGTAAGAGAAAAGCAACGATGAGAACAATCCACCAAAAGAACTGCGAGTTACCAATAGCAGCAACCGGTGCTGCTGCTTCGGCAACAAAAACAACACAAATGACAGAAAGAATAGCACTAAACAGACTAAATTTTTTCTTTCCATTTTCCATAAATGATACACTTTCTTATTTGGCTAAGTAAGCCTCTAACTCAGCCTTAGCTTTGGCTTGTGCTTTCAAATCATAAGGATTTTTTTCAGCATAATCGGACATCAACCAAACAAGGAGGGCACGAATTGAAGTCAAGCGATTTTCGGCTTCGTCAAAACAAATTGAGTTTGGACCATCAATAACCGCATCAACAACTTCTTCACCTCTTGAAGCTGGAAGACAATGCATAAATTTTGTATGTGCTCCTGCTTTTGCCATCATCTCAGGTGTCACTTGATATTTAGGGAAGAAAATCGCTAGACGTTCTTCTTCTGATAGTTCTGCATCATACAAACCGTACCAAACATCTGTATAAAGGAAATCTGCACCGACAATTGATTCTTCATCGTCTGTTACTTCATAAGTACCACCAGAAACCTCACAATTTGCAGCTAATTTTGCTTGATGTTCTTCATTAAGTTGGTAGCCTTTAGGGCCAAAATGAACAAAGTGCATTCCCATTTTAGTTGCGATTAAACCTAATGAGAAACAAACTTGAGTCGCATCACCGACAAAGACAACTTTACAATCTTCTAATTTTTTACCAGCTGGTAAATGTTCAATCATTGTAGTCAAATCACCGACTTCTTGTGTTGGATGATTATAGTCTGACATCCCGTTAAGAACTGGAATGGTTGTATGTTTTGCAAGGTTATTAACTGATTCATGACGATCAACACGCGCCATGATGATATCAAGCAATCTAGAAAGAACTGTGCTTGTATCTTCTATTGTTTCATGACCACCGAGTTGAATTTGACCAGGTGCTAAATATTCTGCATGTCCTCCTAATTGAGTCATAGCTGTTTCAAAGGAAACACGAGTACGAGTTGATGTTTGTTGGAAAATCATTCCTAGTGATTTGTTTTTAAGAAGTGGTGGATAGTAGCCATTTTTAATTGCCGCTTTGATTTTTAAGCCCAATGTTACAATATCAAGAATTTCTTCTTTAGTGTACTCTTCTGTTGTGATGAAATCACGTTTGTTTGTTGTTACCATTTCTTTATTCCTCCTGAATAAAATAGTTATTTGACTTCCCTCTTGGGAACGTTTTCAGTATATCAAGAGCAAAAATATAAAACAATCAACTCTAGGATTTAATCTTTTATAAAAGCCGAAAACCCTTTGATATCAAAGGGTTAAGTAAAAAGGTTTAGTAAGGTTTATAACTATTTTAACCGCTTTCTTAATTAAAATAAAAATAAACTCCATTAAAAAATGGAGTTTTAGGATTATTGAGTAAGCTCTGATTTTTCAAACGCTTCCCAGACTTCGCAAACTTCTGAACGTTTTTCAACTTGGAGTTTTATAAAAATATTGTGAGTGTGGGTTTTGACTGTTCCTAGAGAAAGATATAATTGATTGGCTATTTCTTGATTGTGTTTACGTTGAAGGAGAAGTTCAAGAATTTCTCCTTCCCGTTGAGTGATTCCATATTTATCCATAAATCTTTCAAAGTAATATTCATCTTCTTCAAAATTACTTACAGAATCATTAGTCTCATTTTTTTCATTTCTACTATCAATGACCGCTACTTCTTCGTTGCCTTTTTGATAATTGGTTAGAAAATATTTAATGGCAATAAGGCAAAGTGAGATATGAAAAATATCTTCTGAAACATTTCTATTATGGATTTTAAGCATATTTGTATGATAAATATCTCTAAAATAAATAATAAAAGTATCTTCTACCACTATAGCTAATCCAAAAAATATTGCTAGGCTTCCAATTAATTTTACATATTTTCCTAAACTGCTTTTAGGAATCATTTTTCGATTATGAATTAATAAATAAATTCCAAGATAGACCGTTAGTAATTGGCTTGGAAAATAATAGAGCCAGACCTTTAGCGCTGAATTTGCCATAAAAGGCACAACAATAAGCCATAAAGCAAAAACAATATAAATACCATATTGATAAGTTGTTATTTTTTCTTCAAATAATTCGGTCACTAATTTTAAGGCAATACCAAAAGTTGCCAAATAATAAATGGTTTCAATGATTGGATTAACCATAAATTGCCGATTATAGTCATTTGCAAATATTTGAAAGGTTTCGGACATGGTCACTATTAAACCGTTTAAAATAAGAAGCAAAAAATAAAGACTTACCAATAAATAATTTTTTTCTCGCTCTTTTAGATACAAGCTTAGAGAAAGTGACATCACGACTGTGTATAAAATTGTCAAAAAAGTAGTATAAATATAATTAAACATCATTGGATTAGACCTACTTATCTTATTATCATACTCATATCATATCATAAAAATACAAATTTATAATTTATTTATAAGCCATTAATCAATAACTAAAGAAAAAAATTGTCATCATTTTTTTCATATGAATATTTAAAATTAAAAATTACTAACAAAACTGTTAGTAATTTTCTCTTTATTGACCAAGAAGTTCTTGGGCTTTCGCTTTGTATTTTGTCATATCAATTGAAAGTCCTAGACCTCCATACATATCATAGGCATTCTCCCAGTCATTGTTAGCTGGAATTGTTGTTGATTTTATACCATTTTTCATATCCAGAAGAGCTGTAATTCCTTTAGTTAAGAAAAATGAATTTGGAATATTCGTCATTGTAACTGCTCTTGTTGTTCCCAACGCACTTGAAGCAGTAAACAATGAGAGTGGATTTTTCATTTTAGACATTACTGTTTCTAAAACTTGTTGTTGACGTTTTACTCGTCCATAATCTCCCTCATCATCATGACGGAATCGGGCATAATTCAAGAGCATTCGTCCATCCATTTTTTGAGTTCCTGGTTTAATCATCATAAATGTTCCACCACCATCAGGATAACCTAAAGCGGCTGCTTCTTCAGCTGTCAAGTCTTTGTCACTTGAAACTTTTCCTTCTGTTGCAGCTAAATCATCGGGAACAGGTACGGCAGAAAGATTCTCACCATTCACAGTCGAAAATTTTGCATCAATTTTTAGGCCAGTTGGGAACAAAGAATCAATAATCGTTGCAAAACTTGAAAAATCGACGACTGCATAATATTGACAATTAATGCCAAAGTTATTTTTCAGTGTCTCACTCATCAAATTCACACCCTGTTTATTGTATTGTTCTCCAATTGTAAAGGCAGAATTTATTTTTGAGTCTGGAGTATTACTTGAGCCGACATCAGGAATATTGACAAGGGTATCACGCATAAAGCTCACGATTTGTGTTTGATGATTCTTACCATTGACATGTAAAACCATAATAGTATCGGTATGAGCAACACCTGATGATTGCCATGGTCTTTGGTCTGCTCCTAACAAAAGAATATTTACAGAACCGTCCGAATTTTTTAAACTTGTGAACTTTTCTTGTTTAGCGACGCTTCCCTCATGTTTAACGCCCCTTTGATATCCATAAACAAAGAAACCAATCATGACCGCAATGATCACAACAATAATTGTTAATATTGTTCTTAACCAGTGACGTTTTTTCTTCTTGCCAGATTTAGCTTTTTTAGAAGATTTACTTTCTTTTTTTGATGGTTTATTTCTATTGTTTTCTTGATTTGAAAAACTTTCTCGCGTATTTCTTCGACTAGCATTTCTACCATTAAAAGAGGAAGTATTTTTTTGAAAGCTTTCTGGTTCATAGTCGGAATATTCATATTCTGGCTCGACGTATTCTTCAAATTCCTCGAATTCTTCGGGTTCAGATTGATTTCCAGCTTTTTTTAGTTCATTGAGTAAGTCATAGTACTCTTGACGCTCTCGGATTGTGAGATAATTGATGTTATGTCTCAAATATTCTAAGCGTTTATACTTTTTTTCATTCATTGTCATATTATTATATCAAAGTTTGATAATTCCTGCAAAATCTTACCAATCTTTAGACTATCTAATAATTAAAAAGAACTCATTTACATGAGTTCTTTAGCTTTGTCTTCAATAAATTGAACAATTTCATTAATTGTTTTTCCAGTACTATCAAGTAATATCGCATCTTCTGCTTGTTTCAAAGGAGAAATTGCTCGTGTACTATCTTTGCGGTCTCTTTCCGAAATTTCAATTTTCAAACGCTCAAGATCGGTTGGAATTCCTTTAGACAAATTTTCTTTATAACGTCTTTCAGCTCGTTCATCAACTGAAGCAACAAGGAAAATTTTCAAATCTGCCTTCGGTAAAACAACTGTTCCAATATCACGTCCATCCATGATAATTCCACCATTTTTAGCAATTCTTTGTTGTTCTGCAACCATGAATTCACGAATTTCGGTCATAGCTGAGATTTTAGAAACAGTATTTGTAACTTCATTTGTTCTAATCACTTCTGTAACATTCTCTGATCCCATTAAAACTTCTTGACCTTTTTGACCATTCATAAAAGAAATTGGATTTTTTTCAATAAATTCAATGATTTCTTTTGCATCATCTGTTTCCTTTTGCAAGGCAACAAAAGTAGCTACTCGATACATAGCGCCCGTGTCCAAATAAATTAAGTCAAGATTTCGTGCAATAATTTTAGCAACTGTTGATTTTCCACTTGACGCTGGACCGTCAATTGCAATTTGAATCTTTTTCATAGAATCTCTTTATTTACCTTATTTCCTATTTTAGTTCAATTTTTACTGACAGAATTATGTAAAAAGGTCTGTCAGTGATTTTTTATTTTAATTTTAAAACTTGTCCAGCATGAATAGCTGATCCATCAGCGTTATATCCATCAGCTGTAATTCCATTCAAACTAGCAATCGTTGCCCAAGGAATTCCTGTCTTAGCTGCAATCGTACTTGGATAATCTCCGGTAGCAATTGTATAAGTTGTTCCAGACTCAACGCTACTGCTAGATGATGAGGCAACTGTGCTGCTACTAGCAGGTGGAGTCGCTTCTGTTGAGGAAGAGGCCACGGCTTGACTGGTTGATTCTTCGGTTTTAGCTACTGATGAAGATTGATGAAAACTTTTTGCGATACTAGCTGTATTTCGTACTTGGTTATTCCATAAAATAAATCCAATAGCTAACCCAACAAGAATAAACATGAGGATAACGAGAAAAGTCAAAAAACGCGTCGTTAACGGACGTTTACTTTCATCTCTACCTCTATCATGTCTTTTCATTTCAGTCGATTCTTCTTTCATCGCACGATAAATTTCATTATTCCAGGGTTCTTTTGTTGACACGACCTTTTCCTTTCAATTTTACTATTTTTTTATTATCATTTCCTATATGAAGATAAAAATAATTCCCGATAAATGTATCGCATGTGGTTTATGTAATCTCCATGCGCCAGAAGTTTTTGATTATCACGATAATGGAATCGTCAAATTTTATGATACGGAGGAAGTTCAAAAAGAATTTTCCGATGATAATTCACTTCTTTTAGCTATAAAATCCTGTCCTACAGGAGCACTTAAAATCGAGAGAGATTAGTGTATTATTTTATCAACTACTATTCTACCATAAGTTTTTCGATTCCTGTTACTTTTCAAAAAGATTTATCTTACTTTGATAATCTTTTTTTATTTACGACCCAAAAAACGCTTTATAAAGCTATCTATACAAATTATTTATAAAGGGTTTCCATTCCTTAAAAAACAAGTGTAATATTTTTATGAAAACATTTGCAAATATTGATTTGAAGTAGTATAATAACTAAGTAATAATTTTTATTATAATCTTATATAGGAGGTTACTCACATTGAGTATCGGAATTGTTATTGCGAGCCATGGTGAATTCGCCGCAGGCATCAAACAATCTGGTTCTATGATTTTCGGAGAGCAAGAAAAAGTACAAGTTGTTACTTTTATGCCTAGCGAAGGACCAACTGATTTGCATGCTAAAATCGAAGCTGCCATCGCAACATTTGATGCTGAAGATGAAGTACTTGTCCTTGCTGACTTATGGAGCGGTTCTCCATTTAATCAAGCAAGTGCAGTGATGGGTGAAAATCCAGAGCGCAAGATTGCTATCATCACAGGCCTCAACCTGCCTATGCTTATCCAAGCCTACACAGAACGCATGATGGATGCGTCTGCCGGGGTGGATAAAGTCGTAGCAAATATTATGAAAGAAGCCAAAGGCGGTATTAAAGTACTACCTGAAGAACTTCAACCTGCTGAAGAAACTGCTGTTGCAGCTGCTCCGGCTGCTGTTCAAGGTGCGATTCCTGAAGGAACAGTCATCGGTGATGGTAAAATTAAAATTAACCTCGCTCGTATTGACTCACGTTTGCTTCACGGACAAGTTGCAACTGCTTGGACTCCAGACTCAAGAGCAAACCGCATCATCGTCGTTTCTGACACCGTTTCTAAAGATGAACTTCGTAAGAAACTCATTGAACAAGCGGCTCCAACTGGTGTAAAAGCTAATGTTATACCAATTAAGAAAATGATTGAAGTTGCTAAAGACCCACGTTTTGGTGACACTAAAGCCCTTCTTCTTTTCGAAACTCCACAAGACGCTCTTGCAACAATCGAAGGTGGCGTACCAATTGAAACATTGAACGTTGGTTCTATGGCTCACTCAACTGGTAAAACAATGCTCAACAAAGTTCTTTCTATGGACAAAGATGACGTTGCTACTTTTGAAAAATTGCGTGACCTCGGAGTTAAATTCGACGTACGTAAAGTTCCAGCTGACTCTAAATCTGACCTCTTTGGTTTGATTAACAAAGCTGACGTACAATAATCAGAATATGCTCGTCTGATATTCTGATTACTAAAATTGAATATTAGGCAGCCAAATAATTAAGGAGATATAAAAAACATGGAATACGGTGTTTTATCTGTAATCTTGGTCATTGTTGTTGCCTTCCTTGCTGGTCTTGAAGGTATCCTTGACCAATGGCAATTCCACCAACCAATTATCGCCTGCTCGCTCATCGGTATTGTTACCGGTCATGCTTCTGCAGGGATTATCCTCGGTGGTTCACTTCAATTGATCGCTCTTGGTTGGGCTAACGTTGGTGCCGCTGTCGCACCCGATGCTGCCCTTGCCTCTGTCGCATCATCTATCTTGATGGTTCAATCAAATAACTTTGACTTGACTCACATCATGGGTACTATCGTTCCTGCTGCTATCTTGCTTGCAACTGCTGGTCTTGTATTGACTACTCTTGTACGTATGCTTTCAGTTGTGCTCGTTCACCAAGCTGACCGTGCTGCTGAAAATGGTTCATACTCAGGTGTTGAAATGTGGCACTTCATCGCGCTTATCTGTCAAGGTTTGCGTATTGCTATCCCTGCTGGACTTCTTTTGGTTATCTCACCAGATGCTATCCAAAAAGCTCTTGCTGCTATTCCTCCAGTTATCTCTGGCGGTCTTGCTGTCGGTGGTGGGATGGTTGTTGCCGTTGGTTATGCAATGGTTATCAACCTTATGGCTACTCGTGAAGTATGGCCATTCTTCTTCCTTGGTTTCGCTCTCGCACCAATCTCTGAATTAACATTGATTGCAACTGGTGTCCTCGGTGTTGTTATTGCTATCGTTTACCTTAACCTCCAAGCTTCTGGTGGTTCTGGAAATGGTACTGCATCTTCATCAGGTGACCCAATTGGCGACATCTTGAACGACTACTAAGAAAGGAGGATCTAAAAAATGTCTGAAAATAAAGTAACTCTTGATAAGAAAATCCGTCGTAGCGTTATGTGGCGTTCAATGTTCCTCCAAGGTTCTTGGAACTACGAACGTATGCAAAATGGTGGTTGGGCTTACTCGCTCATCCCAGCATTGAAAAAACTCTACCCTTCTGGCGAAGAAGCTAAAGAAGCTTTGAAACGTCACTTGGAATTCTTTAATACTCACCCATACGTTGCCGCTCCTATCATCGGTGTAACTCTTGCCCTTGAAGAAGAACGTGCTAACGGTGCTGATATCGATGATGCCGCTATTCAAGGGGTTAAAGTTGGTATGATGGGTCCTCTTGCCGGTATCGGTGACCCTGTCTTCTGGTTTACAGTACGTCCTATCGTTGGTGCGATTGCAGCTTCATTGGCTACTGGTGGATCAATTATCGCTCCACTCTTCTTCTTTATCGTGTGGAACGCTATCCGTATCGCTTTCTTGTGGTACACTCAAGAATTTGGTTATAAATCAGGTTCTGCAATCACTAAAGACCTTGGTGGAGGACTTCTCCAAACTGTTACTAAAGGTGCATCTATCCTTGGTATGTTCGTCCTTGGTGTATTGATTCAACGTTGGGTAACAATTAACTTTAATGGTCCTAACGCTGTTGTTTCAAAAATTCCTTTACAAAAAGGTGCTTATGTAGAATTCCCTAAAGGTTCTGTATCTGGTACACAACTTCATGATATTCTTGGTCAAGTTGGTAACAAACTTTCTCTTGATCCTACAAAAGTAACTTATCTTCAAGATAACTTGAATCAATTGATTCCTGGTCTTGCTGGTTTGCTTATCACATTCCTTTGCATGTGGTTGCTTAAGAAAAAAGTTTCTCCAATCGTTATTATCTTTGGTCTCTTCGTCGTGGGTATCCTCGGTCGTTGGGCTCAAATCATGTAATCGATTTGGTATAAAAAAATCAATCTTTGGATTGGTTTTTTTATTTTATTTTTCTCTAATAAATTGAAGTATTTAAGGCAAGTAAAGCGTTTTTATGGTATAATGGTTTTTAGATTATTAATCTAGGAAATGGAGAGAATCTGTGGCTCAATCACTAAATACTAAGGCTGATTATTCAACAGAAGGAATTGCTTATTTAGGTTTTGCTGAATATGGAAAAATTCTGATTGGTGATGTTGCTTTTGAGTTTTATAATGACCGAAATGTTGAAAAAAATATGACTTTTCCTTGGACGGCAGTGGCTCGTGTTGAGGGTGATGTTTCAAAATCCCTCAAAGGTGAGGTAAAAGTTGGTCGACAATTTTCAATCGTTTTACAAAATGGCTCTAAGGTTCGATTCTCATCGAAAAACTCAGGAACTGTTTTAAAATGGATTCGTCATTATTTAGGAAACGATAAAGTGGTTAAATCCCCTAGTTTCCTCGGAACTTTTAAAAATGCTTTTAAGAGAAAGAAGAAAAAATAAAAATCCCAATCTGGGATTTTTTTGTTAGTTAGAGCAAGAACATTCATTAGTTGTGCAAGAACAGCTTGACTCATTTTTTATTAATCCAACTTTTTGTAAAATTTGTTGGCGGTATGAGGGTCGTCCGATGAAACGTGTGACTTTACTGAAGATGTAACAAGATAAGAGTGTGACAAAAAAATTTGGAAGGGCAAGATAAGTCACGACTGCTAATAGCATAACTACAATATCAATACCAAAGAGCGTTTTATCTATTTGCACTTTCCACTTGTTTTCAAAAAGTCGCGCAAGTAGAATAGAGCCTCCAAATGTTCCTTGTGATAGAACAACTAAACCTGCACCAATTCCTGAGAGGATTCCGTCTATAATTCCCACAGTAATCAATGAGTCCATTTGAAAGCCAGTAATTCCTATGGCTTCATAAATCATCATCCATCCGCTCATGGCCAGCGCTCCAGGAATGGTCATTAACAATTCCCGCTGCTCAAGTAGTTTCCAACTCAAAAGAAAGAGTGGAATATTGACTGCAAAAAAAGTCAAAGCTGGATTCATTCCGAAAACAAAGTGAATAAATACTGAAAATCCTGCGATTCCATTGCTAGCCATCGCGTTAGGAACGACAAAAAGTTGAATAGAGAGAATATAAAGGCCTACACCAACTAGTAGTATGAATAGATCTCTGAGAAATAGTCTATCAATTTTTACTCCGATTAAAGTCATTTTACCTCCTTTATTAGTTTTTTCTTATAATCTAATGATAACATTTTTATATTTATTCTTTAAACCATATCCCTCGTTGGGCCTATTTTTATTATCTTCTTTAGTTCTTGATATAATATAGATATGTTATAATACAGGTATAAACGAAATGAGGGCGATTTTGGCAACTAATAATTCTGAAATTTTTTATGAAACAAAAGGAACAGCCTATTTAGGTGTGGTTGAAAATGGAAAAATTATCTTGGGTGATGCTGGTTTTGAATTTGAATATAAAAATCCACGCCGAGGACAAAATATTTTCTTTACTTGGTCAAGTATTAAAAGCGCCGAAGTTGATGTTTCAATCAGTGGAAAACTTGGTCAGCAGTTTTCTTTGATTTTAGACACTCAAGCTAAGGTACGATTTTCTTCTAAGGATTCCGGTTCTATTTTGAAAAAAGTTGCTGAATATGTGGGTAAAGAAAATATTGTCAGAGCACCTAGTTTGCTTGACCCTTTCCGTCGCGCTTTCAAAAAGTAATGATTGATTTTAAAATGATGATTTTAAAAATTTTTGACAAAGTAATTCACAAAATGGTAAAATAAATCTAGAAATGGGTCTTATTAAATTTTTTTAGAGAGCTTGTGGTGCTGAAAACAAGTAAAATGAAATAATGACTTTCTACTTCTGTTAATTTGCTCATGAAAATGAGAACGTCTGCTTACGTTACAAGCGACTTGAGTTCTATTTTTACTGACAGCTTGAATATCAGTTTTCGTCAGTAAATAAATAGATAATTTAGGTGGAACCGTGCGATTACCGCGCCCTAATTCTTTTTGAATTTGGGCGCTTTTTTTCTACTGACAGAACTTTTTCTAAAATATTCTTGTCAGTAAGTTTTATATAAAAATAAAGGAGAGCTTATGCTTGATATTAAAAAAATTCGTGCTGATTTTGACGGTGTTGCTGCAAAATTAGCCACTCGTGGTGTTGAAAAAGAGAAACTTGAAAAACTTCATGACTTAGACATTAAACGTCGTGAACTCATTGTAAAATCTGAGGCTTTGAAAGCTGAACGTAATAGCGTTTCTGATGAAATTTCTCAAGTAAAACGTGCAAAAGGCGATGCCAGCGCACAAATTGCTGCAATGCAAAAAGTTTCTGCTGAAATCAAAGCCATTGATGCTGAACTTGCTGAAATCGAAGAAAACTTGAATGAAATCATTATCATGTTGCCAAATCTTCCTCATGAAAGTACACCAATTGGTGCTGATGAAGATGATAATGTTGAGGTTCGTCGTGTTGGTCAAACTCCAACTTTCAATTTTGAACCTAAAGCTCACTGGGATTTGGGTGAAGATTTAGGAATTTTGGATTGGGAACGTGGTGGTAAAGTCACTGGTTCACGCTTCCTTTTCTACAAAGGTGCTGGCGCAAGACTTGAACGTGCACTTTATAACTTCATGCTTGATGAGCACGGTAAAGAAGGTTATACTGAAATGATTACTCCTTATATGGTTAATCAAGAGTCAATGTTTGGAACGGGTCAATATCCTAAATTTAAAGAAGACACTTTTGAATTGAAAGATGACCGTGGTTTTGTTTTAATTCCAACTGCTGAAGTTCCTTTGACTAACTACTATCGTGGGGAAATTTTGGATGGTGCAGAATTGCCAATCAAATTCACAGCAATGAGTCCTTCTTTCCGTTCTGAAGCTGGTTCTGCTGGTCGTGATACTCGTGGTTTGATTCGTTTGCACCAATTCCATAAAGTTGAAATGGTTAAATTTGCTAAACCTGACCAATCTTATGATGAACTTGAAAAAATGACAGCAAACGCTGAAAATATTCTGCAAAAATTGGGTCTTGCATACCGTGTCGTGGCTTTGTCAACTGGTGACATGGGATTCTCTGCTGCTAAAACTTATGATTTAGAAGTTTGGATTCCTGCACAAAATACTTACCGTGAAATTTCTTCATGTTCAAACTGTGAAGATTTCCAAGCCCGTCGTGCCCAAATTCGTTATCGTGACGAAGAGGGTAAAGTTCAACTCCTTCACACTTTGAATGGTTCTGGACTTGCTGTTGGACGTACTGTGGCTGCTATTCTTGAAAATTATCAAAATGAAGATGGCTCAATCACTGTTCCTGAAGTTCTTCGTCCATATATGGGTGGACTTGAAGTAATTAAATAATAAAAAAATCTACTGACAGAAATTTTTGGACTTGTCAGTAGATTTTTTGTTGAAGATTACTGACAGAAATTTCTGTCAGTAACTTTCAAAATAGAATCCTAAATTAAAATCTTTAAATATTTTTGATGACAATGCTGTCAGTAAATGCTATAATTAGTTCAATTTACTGACGGAGGGCTTTGATAAATGAATAAAATATTTCCTAAAAAATTACAAGAGGGGGATGAAATCCGTGTGATTTCACCTAGTTCTTCTTTGACTCGGACTGGAAAATTTGAAGATAAATTAAAAGCAAAAGCTCGTCTTGAAGCACTTGGTTATCAGGTTACTTTTGGTCAGCATATTTTAGAAAATGATTTGCTTGAATCAAGTTCGATTAATTCACGACTTTCAGATTTCCATGCAGCATTTTCAGACCCTAATGTTAAAGCTGTTTTATGTACCATTGGTGGCTTTAACTCTAATGAACTTCTTCCTTATATTGATTGGAACATTGTAAAAAATAATCCTAAAATTTTCTGTGGATTTTCTGATATCACTGTTCTTCACCAAGCGATTTTCGCTAAAACTGGCTTGGTCACTTACTATGGTCCAGGTTATATCGCCTTTTTAATGGATGAATTACAAGACTTTCAAACTAATTCTTGGAAAAATGCAGTCGCTGGTCAGTCAACTTATTCTTTAAATGCCAGCGATTTTTACACGAGTGATGCTTGGTATGACCCCACTCAAGCTCGTCATCTTCTGCCTGCTGCTTGGAAAATATATAACCATGGCAAATCGACAGGGGAAATTATTGGCGGAAATCTAAATACTTTGATGCTTGTGACAGGAACCAGTGCTCAAGTCAAATCCAATCACCCAATTGCTTTTTTAGAAAATGCTGAAGGTGAAGATTTTTATGATTGGGACCGAGAATTAGCTCATTTTCTGCAAATTTATCCAGATATTGCTGGGCTTATCATCGGTCGTTTTCCTAAGGAAGAGGGGATGACTGAGGAAATTTTACACTTTATTTTAGATAAATATCCCCACTTAAAAACAATTCCAGTCGTCTATGATGTCGATTTTGGACATACTCAACCTATTTTTACTTTTCCTCTGGGAGGGCAAGCAGAAATTTCCACACAGCCTTTAAGAATTGAAATCTTAGAAGGCTAGAACATCAAAAAGGAGAGTCACATGACTGAAGTTTATTTTATTCGACATTCTCTTAGAGATAATGCAGCCTATGACGATATGGATGTTCCACTGACTGCCGAGGGTGAAAAACGCGCACTTATCTTGGCTGATGCTTTTGCAAATGTATCAATCGAGCAAATTTTTTCCAGTCCATTTCAACGTTCTGTTCGTACCCTGAATCCTCTTGCTCAATCTAAAAATCTTGAAATTCAACTCATTTCTGATTTTAGAGAAAGAAATGTTGGCCATGAAATAGCTGATTTTTGGCCCTTTGCTAAGCGACAATGGAATGATTTTGATTATAAATTTGCTGACGGAGAATCCTTACGTGAAGTTCAAAATCGTAATATTTCAGCCCTTGAACAGATTTTAACAACTTCTAAAAATCAAAAAGTTGCAATCGGAACACATGGTACTTCTCTTTCTACCATTTTAAATTTTTATCAACCAGACTTTCAGTTTCAAGATTTTCAATCTTTAGCTGGAAAGATGCCCTATGTCATCAAAATGGACTTTGCTGAAAATAAATATCTGACCCACCAAGTCATTGAAATTGATTATGAGCAATAAAAAAAGTTACTGACAGAACTGCCAGGATATTCGTAATGTACTAAAGTACAAACGACTATCCTATGACAGCAATTCTTGTCAGTAACTTTTTATTTTACAGTTCAATAATGTTTCCAGAATTCAAGTAAACAATCCACTCACAGAGATTGACCGCATAACCGGTAATTCGTTCTAAGTAAACCAGTGTCAACAAGTATTCTTTACCTGTTGTTACTGTTTCAGAGTTTTCTTTCATTCCGTCAAGAATTTTTTCTTGAATTTCATGACTCATACTTTTGATGACATATTGTTGTTCAGCAATTTCATGAGCCCGTTTATCATTGCCTTGAATATAAGCATTGAGTGAAGCATCAACGATAGATTTAACTTTTTCACCGAGTAAGCTAATATCTTCTTCAACCACGTGAATTCTTTCTTCACCTTTAAGTGAAATGGTTGCCTTAGCAATAGATGCAACGTGGTCACCCATTCTCTCAAGGTCAGATGATGCTTTTAGAACGGTGATGATTGTTCTTAAATCGCTAGAAACCGGTTGTTGAAGTGCAATCATTTCTAATGATTGATTTTCAAGACTTTTTTCTTGGTCATTAATGGCATGGTCGCCTTCAATGACTTGTTCAGCCAAATCACGATCATGGCTAACAAAGGCACGAACGGCCTTATTCAATTGAGCAGAAACTTGCGTGCCCATTGAGTAAAATTGATTATGAAGTTTATTAAGATCTTCTTCAAATTGTGTACGCAACATAATTACCCCTCTTTGTTTTTATAGTAATGTTATTATGATACATTCATTTAAATCAACGCTATTTCGCTTTCTTTAATGAATGCTAATGAAATATCTCGCTTCGCCTTTTGGCTAGACGGTCCATTCCATTTTAAAGTCAGCATCAAAGGCTGTCAGTAAAATTTATCCAAATTTACCAGAAATATAATCAGAAGTTTCTTGTTTTTCTGGATTTAAGAAAATACTTTTCGTATCATTATACTCAATCAGATTTCCGTCTAACATAAAGGCGGTGCGATCTGAAATCCGTGATGCTTGTTGCATACTATGTGTAACAATCGCGATTGTATAATCTTTTTTAAGTTCAAGCATGGTTTCTTCGACACGAGCCGCTGAAATTGGGTCAAGGGCTGATGTTGGTTCGTCCATTAGGATAATTTCGGGATTGACAGCAAGGACACGTGCAATACAAACCCTTTGTTGTTGCCCACCTGAAAGTCCAAGTGCTGAACTGTGCAAAATATCCTTAACTTCATCCCAAATATTTGCTGCTTTGAGTGAATTTTCCACCACTTCATCTAGGAGTGCCTTATCTTTCACTCCTTTTAAACGCAATCCATAAACCACATTTTCATAAATTGAAAATGGAAAAGGATTGGGTTGTTGGAAAACCATGCCAATTTCTTTACGTAAATCCACAGTATCAACTTTAGGACTGTAAATATTTTTACCTTTATAATCAATGGCTCCAGTAATTGTTACTGTTGGAATCAAATCATTCATTCGATTGATTGAACGTAAAAGCGTTGATTTTCCACATCCTGAGGGACCAATGAGCGCTGTAATTTCATTCTTATAGAATGTCATGTTTATCGTATTCAACGCTTTTTTCTTGCTGTAATAAAGCGATAAGTCGCTGACGGTTAAAACTGCTTCTTTTTCCATATTTTACCTTTTTATAAGTTACTGATAGAACTACTAGCACATTCGTAATGTACTAAAGTACAAACGACTGTCCTATGACGGACAAGTTTTTCGACAAATCAAGAATCCGTCAGTAGTTTTTTTACTAACGAAAATTCCGTCAGTAATTTTAAACTTTATTTTCTCTTAACCAAAGTGACCAGAGACATAATCTTCTGTTGATTGCAAACTAGGTTGAGTAAAAATTGTGCTTGTTTTATCATACTCAATCAAATCTCCTGAATAGAAGAAAGCTGTATTGTCAGAGGCCCGAGAAGCCTGAGCCATATTGTGAGTCACAATGATAATCGTATAATTTTCTTTAAGTTCCATCATTGTTTCTTCAATTTGCATTGTTGAAATTGGGTCAAGAGCTGACGCTGGTTCATCCATCAAAATAATTTCTGGTTTTACTGACAATGCTCTTGCAATACATAAGCGCTGTGCTTGTCCACCGGACATGGCAAGTGCGGATTGATTAAGATTATCTTTTACTTGATCCCACAAAGCAGCTTGCTTTAATGAAGTTTCAACAATCTCATCCAGTTTTTTCCTGTCTCTCACGCCATCACGACGATGAATGAAGGCAATATTTTCATAAATTGATTTTGGAAATGGATTAGGTCTTTGGAAAACCATCCCAATTTGCTTACGAACTTCAAAAACATTCACTTTATTTTCGTTAATATTGACCCCTTCATAATTGATTTCGCCAGTCACCCGAGCACCATCAATCGTGTCATTCATGCGATTCAAAGCACGTAAATAAGTTGATTTACCAGAACCTGAAGGGCCAATAAGTGCTGTGATTTCATTTTTAGGAAAAGACATTGTCACGCCATGGATTGCTTCTTTTGTTCCGTTATAGAAAACACGCAAATCATTTGTTGATAATGCAATTTCTTCTTTCTCAGGCACCATAATTTTGCGCTGAGACCAGTCATATGTTGTTGCCATAATTATTCTTTCTCTATAAAATCTTTGATTTTCTTAGTTAGAAGATGTTAACTTCTTGTGAATTCGATTTCCAAGGAAACGTGCCCCCAAGTTAAAGAGGAGAACAAAGATAATCAATACTGCTGAAGCTCCTGCAGAAATTTGTTGTGCTGTTGAAATCGTTCCTTCGGTATTAAGTGCCCAGATATGAACAGCCAAAGTTTCAGCTGGTCTGAAAAGTGAGAGTGGCGAAGTCAAGCTCATTGGATTCCAGTTTGCCCAGTTAATTGGTAAGTTCGTTTGTCCAGCAGTGTAAATCAAAGCCGCAGCTTCACCAAAAACACGTCCTGAAGATAAGATAACCCCAGTAATGATTCCGGGCACAGCAGCTGGTAAAATGACTTGTGTTGCCGTTTCCCAACGTGACATTCCGAGTGCCAAACCACCCTCACGTTGTGAAGTTGGAATTGCTCGAAGTGATTCTTCAACATTCCGAGTCATCAATGGTAAGTTGAACACAGTCAGTGCCAAGGCACCTGATAAAACTGAGAATCCAAGACCAAATTGTAATACGAAAATTAACATCCCGAAAAGTCCAACAACGATTGAAGGAAGTGAAGATAAAACTTCAATAGCTGAGCGAACAACACCAGTTAGCCAATGTTTTTGATTCGCATACTCAGACAGATAAATTCCTGCGCCAAGTGATAAAGGAACAGAAATAATCAAAGTGACAATCAAAAGATAAACAGAGTTAAAAAGTTGGACTGCAATCCCACCACCTGTCAATGGATTTGACGCGGTGATGATAAATTTAGGATCTTTAAAGATAACTGGCAAACCTTTAATTAAAATATAAGCCAGTAAAAAAGCGAGGATAAGAACAATGATGCCAGAAAGGACGTAAAGGACACCAGTGGCAATCTTGTCAGAGCGTTTAGCGTTCATTATTTAAGACTTCCTTTCTTAGCAATAGCACGCATTGCGAGGTTGAAAAAGAGTGACATAATCAAAAGGAGTAAGGCAAGTGACCAAAGTGCATTCAATTGAATACCAGGTGTTGCATTTGGAATTCCTGATGTCAAGATTGAAGTCAAGGTTGAAGCTGGTGAAATCAAATCTTTTGGCATCATTACAGCATTACCTACCACCATTTGAATAGCAAGAGCTTCACCAAAAGCACGCGCCATTCCAAAGATAACAGCGGTCAAAATTCCTGGTGTTGCTGCTCTTAGAAGAACACGCCAAATTGTTTGCCAACGCGTTGCACCAAGTCCGAGTGACGCTTCTTTATAATAAGAAGGGACAGCTTTCATAGCATCCACAGTCATTGAAGTTACAGTTGGTAAAATCATGACAAAGAGCACAAACACACCTGACAAGAGACCCAAACCAGTTCCACCAAAAACATTACGAATGGCTGGAACAACAACAGTCAAACCAATGAAGCCATAAACAACTGAAGGAATACCAACAAGAAGTTCAATGACAGGTTGCAAAATTTTCTTACCATATTTTGGTGAAATTTCTGTCATATAAATTCCCGCACCAATCGCAAATGGAGTGGCAACAAGGGCTGAAAGTACAGTAACAATCAATGACCCCGTAAACATCGGCAATGCGCCAACTGCAGGTTTACCGTCAGGGCCAAGATTACCCGGTGACCAATTTGTTCCAAAAAGGAAACGGAAAGGATTAACACCATCTGAATAGAAAGTTGACAGACCTTTTTGAGCAACAAAGACAAGAATTGCACCTACAACGAAGACAATAAGGGCAATACATAAGAAAGTTAAACTCTTACCTAATTTTTCAAGTCTTGAATTTTTATTGCTTGAAAGCAATTTTTCTTTGATTTTTGAATTTTCCATAGGGACCTAACTATTTTTGTTAATTTGCATCTATCTGATTAATGCAAATGAAGTTATTGATTAAACTTATTTTGACTAATTTTTTTACTGACGGAGGATAAGTTTAATTTCCATCAGTAATTATTTAATTTTTTCAACATTTCCTTTAGCATCACGGTCAACCTTCATTTCAGAAACACGGATATAACCAAGCTGCTCTAGGGTTTTCTTATCATTTTGAACGTATTCGATAAATTTATTTTCGATTGTGTTCTTACGAGATTTGTTGGTGTACATATGCTCATATGACCAAATTTTCCATGCATTAGTTTTTACATTGTCATAATTTGGCGCAACACCATCAACATTAACCGCCTTTACACCGGGTTTATTGGTGTAACTGAAAGCAACATATGAAATAGCCCCTGGCGTTTGCCCAACTAATTGAACAACAGAACCTGAAGCATCTTGGGTTGGACCATTCACTTCTGTGGCACCATTCAAAGCATATTTATCAAAATTTACTCGCGTTCCTGAACCAGCAGTACGACCAATGACCGTAATTTTTTGGTCTTGACCTCCTACTTCTTTCCAGTTGGTAATTTTACCAGTGAAAATATCAATCAGTTCTTGTTGAGTCAAATTTGAAACTTTTAACTTTTTGTTGATAATTGGTGCGAAACCAATGACAGCAACTTTATGGTCAATAATTTTATCAACTGCTATTCCTGATTTTTCTTCAGCGAAAATATCAGAATTCCCAATCTGGAAAGAACCAGCCGCAACTTGAGCCAATCCGACACCAGAACCACCACCTTGAACCATAATAATTTCATCAGGATTTTGCTTCATATATGCCATAGAAGCATGTTCAACCATGGGTTGCAAGGCAGTTGAGCCACCTGCTGTGACCTGTTTATTTCCAGAACCACAAGCTGCCAATGCAAATAAACTCACACTGGCCATCAAAGCAATAAAAATTTTCTTCTTCATAGCTTAATTATACCATAATGGCCTATCAATGAGCGGTTGATGATAGCGTTCTTATGTAAATGTTTTGTAAATAATACGGGAAAATGCCCAACTCTGAAAAAGAGTGAGCAATTTCCTGTCTTTTAGGGAAAGAATTATGAAGAAAAATTTAAAGATAGTCTCTCATCAGTTCATCCTGTTTATGTTCACTGATAAAATTTTTATAAAAAAGGAGTCAAACTTTTAAATTTTAATTTATGAAGAAGAAAATTTTTATTGCTTTGAATCCTATGGTTATAAACTAATTTATTAATTGTTAAATTTACTGACAGACATAAATTATTTTGAACTTGACTTACTGTCAGTATTATTTTTTAGTGATATTTCCGTCAGCGTCACGTTCAACTTTCATGTCACTGATTGGGATGTATCCCAATTTTTTGATGTCCTTGTTGTTTTCTGCCACATATTTAATGAAAGCTTTATCTGCTGCAGTCTCTTTCTTAGTATTGGTGTACATATGTTCGTAAGACCAAACTTTGTAGTCATTAGTTACAACATTTGCTTCTGTTGGCTCAACACCATCAATTGAAATATCTTTGATGTCTTTACTTGTATCAACATAAGAAAGTGCCACATATGAAATCGCTCCTGGTGTTTGACCAACCATTTGAACAACTGAACCTGAAGCATCTTGTGTTGGGCCTTTAACCTCTGTTGCTCCACCAAGTGCGAATTTATCAAAGTTTACGCGAGTTCCAGAACCCTCAGTCCGTCCGATAACCGTAATTTTTTGGTCTGAACCGCCCACATCTTTCCAGTTTGTCACCTTACCTGTGAAGACATCTTGCAATTGTTGAGAAGTTAAGTTTTTAACATCAATTTTTGCGTTAACAATCGGTGCAAAACCAACAACCGCTACTTTATGGTCAGTAATTGCAGAAGCATCAATTCCTGATTTTTCTTCAGCAAAAATATCAGAGTTCCCAATCTGGAAAGAACCAGCTGCAACTTGTGTCAAACCAACACCAGAACCACCACCTTGCACAGTCACTTGAACACCAGTATTTTTTGCCATAAATTCTGTTGACGATTGTTGTGCTAATGGTTGAAGAGCAGTTGAACCTCCAGCAATAATTTTTCCTGACAAAGCTTTGTCAGAAGAACTTGAGCTACTAGATGATGAGCCGTTTGATGAACCACAAGCTGCCAAAGTTAACAATGCACCAGCAGTAATAAGACCAACAAGAATTTTCTTTTTCATGAGAAGTTTCTCCAATTAATTTCTAAATAAGTTGTTAAGCGTTTTTGCTTACAAAACTATTCTATCATCGAAAGAAGGCACTGGGTGTAAACACTTAGTAAATACAAGGTAAATGGATTGTAAACGATATTTTTATCTTGAAAACTTTTTTACTGACGGTAAATCTGTCAATAAAATATGACAAAGAAGGCATATTTTCGCTGTAAATAAAAGAATTATCAGCAAGCTGACAATTCTGTCAGTAAAAAAATCACTGACAGATTTATCAGTGATTTCTTTAACGGTTGTAAGCTTTAATTTGTCTTGCAATATCCCGATTTTGTTCTTTACGTTTGAGCGTTTCACGTTTATCGTAATCTTTCTTACCACGGGCAAGCCCCATCAAAACCTTAGCAAAGCCATTTTTCAAATAAACTTTTAAAGGAATAAAAGTAATTCCTGTCCCTGATAATTCCTTATCAATCTTAGCAATTTCTTTTTTATTTAGTAATAGTTTTCGCGTACGCAATTCTTCAACATTAAAAATATTGCCCTGCTCAAAAGGAGCAATATGAACATTTGATAACCAAACTTCTCCATTACGAACTCTGGCAAATCCATCTTTTAATTGAATTTTTGCCTGACGAACAGACTTAATCTCCGTTCCTGTCAGCACAATTCCTGCTTCAAAAGTTTCGTAAATTTCATAATCATGCCGAGCCTTTTTGTTCTGAGCTAAAGGCTTATCTTCTGTATTTTTTACCATGCCCTCATTTTACCACAAAATGAACATTTATTTAAGGATTTTTAATGACAGATAAAATCTCTCTGACCAACAACTCATAAGCCCTTGATGTAAAATGTAAACCATCAGCTCTCAACAAATTTTTAGGATTTTCAGACCTCTTCATTATCTGAAAAATATCAATCACCTTAAGCGATTTTTCTTTGCCTAAATTTAATATGACTTCTCTAAAAAGTTCAACCTCGGAAAGCTTACTATAATGTGTCGGTTCATCATCATTATAAAAAGGAGGAGTAATTAAAACCGTTCTTTCTACACCCAACTGCGAAATCATTTTTAATAAATTTTCGCGAAATTCTGCCGGTCGAATCAAATGATAAGGCGAAGCATCATTTGCCCCAAAGAAAATAAAATTTAAGTCCGCTTCTTCCTCTAGAACGTATTTTAGACGTAGAAGTCCACCATAAGTATCATCTCCATTAATTCCATGAAGTACCACTTTCAGCTTGGGCTCATTTTTCTCAATTAATCTTGCGATAATATTTGACGAACCCCCTTCATCCATTCCAAAACCATTGGTAATTGAATCTCCAAAAATTGTAATCTTCATTTTAGGCATCTCTTTCAAGTATTTTCATCATTTTACCATAAAAATTTACTGACTCATATCCAGAAAATAATAAATATCGTAGAAAATCTACGATATTTATCTTCTTAGGCTAATTTTTCAGCAACTGCGGCCAAAAGTTCAGGAATTCCTGCTGCTTTTGAACCACCAGCCATGGCCATATCTGGTTTTCCACCACCACGACCATCAACAAAAGGTGCTAATTCTTTAACTAAATTACCTGCTTTTACATCTGATGACTTAGAAGCCACTAAAAGACTTACTTTTTCACCAATTTTAGCAACTAAAACAAGAACATCTGAAAGCTCTTTTTGTTTCCAAATATCTGCCAAATTACGCAAACCATTAGCGTCAGGAACAGTTACTTCACTGGCGATAAAGTTGAGAGAACCAGCTGTTTGCACATTTTTGAAAATTTCATCTGATTGACTTGCTGCAAGTTTTCCAGCCAAAGCATCATTTTCTTTTTGAGCTGTTTTAAGCTCATCTTGTAAGCTAGTAACTTTTGCTAAAACTTGTGAAGTTTGCGGCGCTTTAACCATTGTTGCTACTTCATTCAAAGTATTTTCAGCATCTTTAAAGGCTTCATAAGCTTTTTGACCTGTTACAGCAATAATCCGACGAACACCAGAACCAATTCCTTCTTCTTTAACAATCTTGAATAAACCAATTTCAGAAGTTGTTTGTGTATGTGTTCCACCACAAAGTTCGATAGAGTAGTCACCAATTTTTACAACGCGAACGTTTTTCCCATATTTCTCACCAAAGAGGGCCATCGCACCCATTTCTTTAGCTGTAGCAATATCAGTTTCAACTGTCTCAACTTTTAATGATTGCCAAATCACTTCATTAACTTGACGTTCAATCTCAGCCAATTCTTCTTTAGTCACTTGTGCAAAGTGCGTAAAGTCAAAACGTAAGAATTCAACCTCATTAAGTGAACCAGCTTGTAGTGCATGATTCCCAACAATATTATGCAAAGCAGCATGAAGTAAGTGAGTTGCTGTATGATTTTTCACAACAGCAGCTCGGCGTTCTTTGTCAATCTCTAAAGTATAGCTTTCACCAACTTTAAGTGGTGAAAGAGTTTCAACAGAATGAAGATTTTGGCCATGAGGCGCATGTTGTACATCTAATACATTAGCCACAACTTGACCCTCTGCATCTTTAATTACTCCATGGTCAGCCACTTGACCACCCATTTCAGCATAAAAAGGAGTCACATCAAAAACAAGTTGAGCTTTCCCAGAAACTTCATCAACAATTTCATCGTCTTGAATAGCTACAAGTAATTTTCCTTGAGCAGTCTTATCTTCATAAAGGAATTCTGATTCTACTTCGATAGATGACAATGTTTCATTTTGAGCGCCCATTGAACCACCTTTGACAACAGCAGCACGTGCACGCTCTTGTTGAGCTTTCATGGCTACTTTGAATCCTTCGTGGTCAATTTTGAATCCTTCATCTTCTGCCAATTCTTCTGTCAATTCCACAGGGAAACCATAAGTATCGTAGAGGCGGAAAATATCTGCCCCTTCAAGTCTATCTTTTCCTTCAGATTTAAGATTTACCAAAAGTTCATCAATCAATTTTTGACCGGCATCAATCGTGCGGTTGAAAGTTTCTTCTTCACGATCAATGATTTGCATGATGAAGTCTTCTTTTTCAAGCACTTCTGGATAATAGGATTGCATGATTTTCCCAACAGTCGGAACGAGTGAAGCCAAGAATTTCCCTTGAATTCCCAATTTTTTACCATGCATAACCGCGCGACGAAGTAAGCGACGTAAAACATAACCACGTCCTTCATTTCCTGGCAAAGCACCATCACCGATAGCAAATGAGAGTGAGCGAATATGATCAGCAATCACTTTGAAACTCATATTTTCGCTGTCTGGACTATATGTTTTTCCAGATAGTTTTTCAATTTCACGAATGATTGGTAAGAATAAGTCTGTATCAAAGTTTGTTTTTCCGCCTTGAATAATGCAAACCATTCGTTCAAGTCCCATTCCCGTATCAATATTTTTTTGTGGCAATTCAGGATATTCTGAACGAGGGATTGATGGATCGGCATTGAATTGTGAAAGAACAATGTTCCAGATTTCAATATAACGGTCATTTTCAATGTCTTCCGCCAACAATTTTAAGCCCACATGTTCTGGGTCATAAACTTCTCCACGGTCAAAGAAAATTTCTGTATCTGGACCAGAAGGACCAGCACCAATTTCCCAGAAGTTATCTTCAATTGGCACAAGATGTGTTGGGTCTACCCCAACCTCAACCCAACGATTATAAGTATCCTTATCAGCTGGGTAATAAGTGATGTAAAGTTTTTCTGCTGGGAATTCAAACCATTCAGAACTTGTCAATAATTCCCAAGCAAAAGCAATCGCTTCTTTACGGAAATAATCACCAATTGAAAAGTTACCGAGCATTTCAAACATAGTATGGTGACGTGCTGTTTTACCAACATTCTCAATATCATTTGTCCGGATAGCCTTTTGAGCATTAGTCAATCTAGGATTTTCCGGCACTACTGAACCATCAAAATATTTTTTCAGCGTTGCTACTCCTGAATTTATCCAAAGCAAAGTTGGGTCATTTACAGGAACAAGACTTTGAGAAGGTTCCACAGTGTGACCTTTTGATTTGAAAAAGTCGAGGAACATTTGGCGAACTTCTGCGGAAGTCATGGTTTTCATTATTTTCTCCTTTTATATAAAGTTTAAAGTCTAACAATAAACTTATTTCATATACTTTGTTAAAATTTTCACAATAAAACAATAAAATCCTACCGTAAACAAAGGGGCGTATACAGTTATACCGCGGTACCACCCTTATTCACGATAGAATTTCTATCATCTTAGTTCGGTTGTTAAAGCAGTTATCGCTGCTATAAGCACTTTTTTTAACTTGCTCATTCTCACCATTTAGAGCTCTCTTTAAAGTTAATTTTTATTATCTAAATTATTTAGATGATGAAGAACTTGATGTTTGTGTAAATTGTGAGAAGAGTGATGCAAATGCAGATTCTTTCACAGTTACGTTATTCTTTTTGAGGTATTTAGCAATAACTCCACTTACAAATGTTGTATCTTGTTCTTTTTCAGTTTTAATGACATTTTGAAGTTCTTTTTTGTACTTGTTCATGTCAGTTCCTTTTTCAGATGTTTTTACCATTTCGACAATATAGTAAGAAGTAGCACCTGTTGATGAACTTGTTGATTCAATGACATCTGAAAACTCGCCATTTTTCAATTTGAAAGCAGCTGTTTGAACTTCTGTTGGAACACTTGTTGAAGTTGAATTAAATGTTACTTTGCTTTCAGCATTTGTTTTTTCAAAGCTTGCTTTACCAGCATCATCTTTTTTAGCGGCATCCAACGCTTTTGTTGCTGCATCTTTTGATGTTTCAGAAACAACATAAGCTGTTACATCTGGATGGTAAGATTCCCAAGCTTTTTTAAGATTAGCATCTGTATATTGAGTTTCTTTGATTTCATGGTCAATCGCTGCTTGTTCAAGCATTTGTGTACGCATGTATGGTGTGAAACTTGCTTCAGTCAAGCCTTGTTGTTGCAAAGCAGATGAAAATTGGCTACCATATTGGTCTTTAATTGACTTAACTTTTTTGCTGACATCTTTATCGGTTACTTCTTTTCCAAAGTCTTTAGTAAAAATTTTGTCAAAAGTTAAATTTTGAAGTAATGTATTTGTCGGTTGTGATGGAAATTGTTTGGCTTCCTTGTATAAATCAGAAACGCGAATGGTATCACCTTTCATTGTGATGATATCCTTGCTTGCTGAATCGCTACTTGAGCAACCAGATAAGGTTACCAATGCGGCTCCGGCAAAGACAGTAGTCATAACTAATCCGAGTTTTTTGAATTTCAAGATATTCTCCTTCGCATGATTCGATGTTTGTAGTTAATGTGTCCTAAAACATCCTTTTATTTTTAACTTGTTGCAATTATATCATAAAAAATTAAATAAAGCTTTAAATACACCAAAAAATGAATCAGCGAATTGACAACCTAAAAGTTTAATTTATGCTTTTTTTATCATCAACAAGCCATCTCCAAGTGGGAGAATACTTGTTAAATATTTCGGATTATCTAAGACCTCATCAAAAAGCTTGCGTAAGCCACGCTCTAGCGCCCGCTGATTTCTTTTGATTTCCATAATTGGGGTCAATATTTCTCCACCTTGAAAAATATCATCCATTAAAATCACTCCATTTTCAGATAGTAGATCTAGAGCAATTGGTAGGAATTCGATATATTTTGATTTAGCTGAGTCCATAAAGATTACATCAAATGAGCCCGATAACTCTTTCAAAATATCTGCAGCATCACCCTCTTTAAGAATAATTTGGTTTCGATGGTCATACTTGCCCAGATTTTTTTTGGCTAACTCAATCATTTCAGGATTACGGTCAATTGTTACAATCTCCGCATTTGGAACCTCTTGAGCCATTATGAGAGCCGAAAAACCAATTGCTGTTCCGATTTCGAGAATTCTTTTTGGCTGCAACAAACTCAACAACATTTGAAAATAAATAACTGTCTCATGTGGGATAACTGGAATATTATTTTCTTTAGCAAATTTCAGTACTTCTGCAAGTTCTCCGGTTATTTGTGTTTGACTTGAACGCATCCATTCTACTAATTCTGTTTTGACAACTGGTCGATTCATCATGGGGTTACTTGTACGTTTATATGTTTCAACCATTTTTAAAGATGAACTCCTTTTTCAACTAATTTTTCTAATTCACTCAATCGATTTTCAAAAAGCTCAAAGGCGGCTTCTAAATAATCGGTAGATTCCATATCAACTCCAGCTTTGGCAATTACTTCTAAAGGATAAGCTGAGGAACCTGCCTTCAAATATTCAAGATATTTTTGACGATCCTCATCTGAACCATGAACAACTTTTTCAGCTAAGAAAGTTGCCGCAGCAAAACCTGTTGCGTATTGAAAAACATAGAAATTATAATAAAAATGCGGAATTCTAGCCCATTCATACTGAATTTCTGGATTTTCTTTGGCTGCTAAATTATAGTATTTTTCATTTATTTCGCCATAAAGTGAGTTTAAGTATTCACTTGTTAAAACTTCGCCGGCAGCATCTGCTTCATGAATTTTTTGTTCAAATTCGGCAAATTGACTCTGACGGAAAACAGTTCCACGGAAACTATCAAGCCAGTGGTTCAAAAGGGCGAAGCGCTCCTTATCATCTTTACTTTCCTTTAATAAAGTTTCAGTTAAAATATTTTCATTTGTAGTTGAGGCAATTTCAGCTAAAAAGATTGGATAATCCCCATAAACATATGGTTGGTTTTCACGCGTGAAAGCACTATGCATTGAGTGCCCCATTTCATGAACTAAAGTAAAAAGATCATCTAACGTTTCTTGCCAATTTAGAAGCATAAAAGCATTGGAATCATAAGATCCACCTGAATAAGCACCCGAACGTTTTCCGATATTTTCTTCGACATCAATCCATCTTTGTTCAAAAGCTGCTTTAACTTTTCCTTTATATTCTTTACCAAATATCGCTAAAACTTCTTCTGCTTTTTTCACTCCATCTTCATAGTTAAATTTATAATCTAAATTAGATAATGGAGTATAGATATCATACATCTTTAAATCAGTAATTCCTAAAATTTTCTTGCGTAGTTCAATATAACGATGTAAAAGTGGCAAATGTTGATGAATGGCCTCCATCAAAACATCGTAAACTTTTTCTGGAACAAAATTATTAGCCAGAGCAGCTTGACGGGCTGAATCATAAGAGCGGATTTGGGCATTAAGATTATGGACTTTTACATTAGTCTGTAAGGTCTTTGCATAAGTATGCTGATATTGTTCATAATTACTATAAAGTGCTTTGTAGGCTGCTTTTCGTACTCCCCTATTCTTACTTTCCATTAAGGAAGAGTAATTTCCATGCGTGAGTTGGATCATCTCATCAGATTCATTTTTGACCATAGGTAACTTAATATCCGCATTATCAAAAATTTCAAAAGTTTCTGAAGGACTTTCAAAAATTTCACCAGCCGCAGCTAATAACTTTTCCTCTTTTTGACTAAGAATATGAGCTTTTTTAGCAAAAAGGCGCTCAAACATATGGTCATAGTTTTTTAATTTTTTAAGCTCCCCCAACCATTTGTTATAGACTTCTTTTGAAATTTTCAAAAACTCAGGTTCATAGAAGGCATAGACCTCTCCGAATTTCACATAGAGGGCTGTTGCTTTTGACTGATACTCCTGATACTTAGCCTCTCTGGTATCTTGGTCATTTTTCATTGAAGCATAAACATATAGTTTTTCAACTTGTTGAGAAATGGATAACATTTTTTCGGTAATTATCAGAAGACTTTCAGCTGAATCAAGTAAATGACCGGGGTCTGTCTCTTCAACGAGTGAAAGTTCGCTTTTTATTCTAGTTAGCTCTGCTTCCCATTCTTTATCTGTTTTATAAATTGTCGTCAAATCCCAAGTTAATTTTTCAGGAATTTCATTTCTGTTCTTAGCCATGAAGATCACTCCTTTTTACTCAAATTAATTTTTATTCACATTAAAAACTTATTAGCAGAATTTCATTCATTCATATCCTTCTTCTGCTTTTTCATTATAGCATAGAAACGGGGAGGATAGACTTCCTTAAAGCTATTTTGCTGAAAATTTATTAAAAAGTTTTCATAATAGAGATTAATATTATGCTTAATTTGAGTAAATTTATGTAAAGGAATTTTATCATCAAAAACTTCAAGTAAGTTCAATCCCAAAGGAGCAATAAATGAACGTTCAAAAGTCAAATTCAACAAATTTTCACCTCTTTGGTAATATTTTTCCTGAAGTTTCAACCATTTTGGTGAACAATAATAAAGTTGCCGACGAATAAATTCTGCTAGTTTAAGATCAACAATAAGTGGTATTGTCAGTAACTTTTGTGATAAAAAAGGCAGTCGTAATTGCTCAATAAGTCGTCCTTTCCCAAAAGGAATTTCTTCTTGTAAATAAATAATTTTTCCACGCAAATCTTCATGAATCAAGGATTTTAATCTCATCTTCTGAGCTTTGAAATCTAACTCCCAATAATAGAAACCTCTATTTTCTGAAAAATAGACTAGATTTTTTTGAAGTTCTGTTATTTGGTCTTTTAACCATAAATCTTGCCCCATAAGCCAAAGTACCGTAAAACCGTGGACTTGATAATTCTCTGTCCTTTCTTTTAAACGTTTCATAGAAAGATGAGAACATTGAATTTCAATAGCTATTTTATCATTTACCAATAAATCTGGCCTCTGCTTAAATTCAGGAAGATAAGCTTCAATTTCCACCTTATCAGTTTTTTTAAACCATTGATAGAGTGCTTTTTTTAATCCTAAATGTTGTTCAGATTCGTTTTCAAGCCATAAGTCGCAAGCTTTGAGAGATTTATGAGCAAAGTGAGGCATCTTTATTTCACCATTTTTTATAAATAACTCTGATTTACAAGAAGGACAAAAATATTTTCCTGTCAGTTCTTTTACTTCTATTTCTAATAAGTTTACTACTTGTCCATTTTCATCAATTGCTGTCAACATATCTTACTATACGAAAAAAGTATTTATTTGTAACCAAAAAAGTTACTGACAGAAAGTTGTCAGTAACTTTTTATTATCTTTGATTCCAAAAATAGCCAATTTGTGAAACAATAGCAATACTCAAAAAGATAGCCACAATGATTCCTACTCGTATCATATGTTTTTTCTTTTCATAATTTAAAACAGCAATAAATTCACGAATAAAAGCTGGAACACGATAATACATAGCTGTCTTTCCACCCTTCCCACCTTGAGCTTCAAGTTTTAACATTGCTGCAAAAAGAGCTGCTCGAAAAACATGGTAATCAGAAGTGAAGAATAGAAATTTTTCCCTAATCAATTGAGAAGAAAAAACCAGGTTTTCGTAAGTTGTTCTTGATTGATCTTCAAGCATTGTCCGCTCAATCGGAAAACCAAGAACTTCAACCGCATACCGTTGCATAGCTCTAGCTTCAGAAACTTTCTCATCAGGACCTTGTCCACCTGAAAAAACTAAAATTGTTTCATTATCGCGGACAGCTTTGACCGCTGCCAAAATTCGATTTCCTAACAATTTACCCACATGTTCTCCCTGAATTAACCCTGCGCCTAGGACAACATAGTAATTTGCTCTTTGTTTTCGAACACGCCGACCATAGACCCAACTTGATAAAAAGAAAATTCCAAACTGCCAAGCAAGATAAATTGAAAGAATGGGATAAACCATTCCTAATATTTTTAACCAAATCCAACTATCCGGTAATCTGCCCATTGAAAGATGAATCCAGTCAACTACTAAGAAGGTCAACACAACAATAGGCAATAAAAGATTCCCTATCGATTTTGATTCTCTGCGCCACATCTTTATTGTTAACACAACGATACTTATAGGTACAATAATACCGATTATCATTGGTATGATTAAGAACATCACAACTGCTTCAGCAATAAGTAATAATAAAAGTACATTTTGATGCAATTCGGTTAATACTAATCCTGAACCAATAATTCCATTAATTGTAATCCACAAAAAGAGCAAAGCAAAAAATGATAAACGCCCCAATCGTAACGTCCTTAAATCCTTCAGTTTTCTAATTTTCCACCAAAAAATAAACGTCAATACTGCAAAAAGTATTGTTGGGATTACCCCAATAATAAATAAACCATTCTTTATATCCATGCTGTTATTATACCTTGACTTGAAGCAAACTGTCAATCAATTGCGCCAAGTCTTCTTTTGAATAAATTTTGTAAACTATATCTTGTATTTAGCCTAGATTTAATAATAAAAAATGACCTTTATGAAAAGTCATTTCAATTTAAAATTTTTTAACGTTCTTTTTACTCATAAAAGAACACTTTAATATAATTGATTGCTTGTTTATTATGAGGCATTTCAGCATGTGATGTATCTTTGCCTTTAATAAGATAATGAACTACAGAATTTCCATTTTTCATCAGTAAACGATAGATTGAAAAACTATCCGCCCAAGGAACTGTACCATCGGTTTGCTTTTCACTATCGTAATCTCCCGCAAGCAACACCGCTTGAATACTTTTATCAACTCGTTCATAATTTTGCAACCAATAATCATAATATTTCGTCTTAACTTTAGGACCATCCGTCAAAACTTGGGCTAGCGTTTGATCCGGTTGTGGAGTACTGGCATTAAATTGACCATCAAGAGAGACCCATTTTTTTATTGGAGGAAGGCTACGGTCATATCCATATTCAATTAAATAACGGTAAACACCTGAACCTCCTGCAGAATATCCTAAAACATTCGCATAAGGAATATTATAATGCTTACCAAGATAAGACATAATCGCTTTTAAAGAACCCTCGTACTTCAAAGAATTATTGGTCCCTTTGACCATTCCCACTTCTATCGTTGGATATGTATTATGCTTATCAATTTTACCAGTCACTTTAAGTGAATAATTATTATCTGTATCAACGACGATTGTCAGTCCCTTTCTAGCCCGAGTATCTCGATCAGAAGTTACATCATTAACCATAGTATTCATAGTTGATGCTTTGCCATCAGAACCTGTAATATAAATAGTAGGATAGACTGGACGATTATCATCCGCTAAAGGTGGGTGGGGAGCTAAAATAAACCGCCCAATAATAACACCAATTATAAATACACCAATAAAACTCACAATAAGAGAAATATTTTTTTTCATGCTTTGCTTCTCACATATTTCTTTAGATTACTCACATTTTTTACATTCAATACTCTTTCATTTGATTTTAGCATAAATTAGCCAAAGCAGTAATTTTTTTATCTTTAGATATGCATTATATTTGTTTCATTGGCTTGCGACTAAAGCTGTGAGTAAAAAAGACCCGTCATTTACTGACGAATCTTAATTTTTTAAAGTACTGCCAAAACAGCGAAGTTAATCAAGAATAAAAGTGCAACAACCCAAATGACAGGTTTTACTTCTTTCACTTTTCCTGTGAACAGTTTGACCAGAATGTAAGTGATGAAACCAGCTGCAATCCCATAAGAGATTGAGTAAGCAAGTCCCATAAATACTGAGGCAAAGAAAGCAGGAATTGCTTCAGTCAAATCACCCCATTTAATTTCTTTAAATGAACCAAGCATCATCATCCCAACAATAATCAAGATTGGTGCAGTTGCTTGTGTTGGAACAATTGCAAGAAGTGGTAAGAATAAACTTGAGATAGCAAACATAATTGCTGTTACCACAGATGCAAGACCAGTACGTCCCCCTGCACCAATTCCGGCTGCAGATTCCACATAAACAGTTGTATTTGATGTTCCGAAAATTGCTCCGATTGGAGTGGCAATCATGTCAGCAAACAAAGCTTTATCCATTTTAGAAGAGAAACCATGACTTGTTTCCATATCTTTCAAATCTTCATCTGTAAAGATTCCTGTTGCGCGACCTGTTCCAATAAAGGTACCAATTGGGTCAAAGATAGATGTCAATGAGAAAGCAAGGACTGTCATCAAAACTTCAATATAACGTGATGAGTCTGAGAATAAAGAGCCAAAACCTTTTGGACCAAAAGCAGCACCAAAGGTTGTTCCCATTTGATTGATAGCTGTTCCTAAGTTGTTTTCAGCAAATAAAGTATTCACATCAACTTTAACTACACCAGTCAAAAGAGCTAAGATAGTTGTTACTAAGATTGAAAGTAAAATTCCTGCACGCCATTGACGAATAACAAAGAACATTGTCACTACAATCCCAACAAGTGCGACTAATACGCCTGGGTTATTAAAAGTTACAAGTTCTGGAACAATTGATGAATTTGCTGTAATAGTTCCATGGTTGTTCACATAAGTTCCTGGGTCAGCGATAAAACGCAAAATTCCTGCATTTTTAATCCCAATATAGGCAATGAAAATACCGATACCACCACCAATTGCGTGTTGTAAACTTTCAGGAATTCCAAGAATAATTGCTTTACGAATGGAAGTAAAAGTAATAATAATATTGATAATCCCACAAATGAAGACCATTGCCAAAGCTTCTTGCCAAGTATAACCAAGCGATAATACAACAGTGTAAGCAAAGAATGCATTTAGACCCATTCCGGGTGCCAAAGCGTAGGGAACATTAGCGATTAAGGCAATTGCAAGTGTCCCAACAATAGAGGCCAAAATAGTTGCTAAGAAAACTGCTTGGACAGGCATTCCTGTTGTACCCAAAACTTGTGGGTTAACAAAGAGGATATAACTCATAGCAAAGAATGTAGTCAAACCAGCCATTATTTCACGGCCAACTGTTGTGCCGTTTTCTTCAAGTTTAAAGAACTTGTTCACGAATAATTTCTCCTTTTAGGGTCTGTGATTAAAATTTCAACCCTTTGATAAAAAGTTGTCTTTGCTTTTTAAGCAAACACGTCATAAAATAAAAAACATTATATTATTATTCTAATCAGTTTTAGTTAAGGAAACAAGAAATTTAGCATAAAAACTACCCTAAATCCTTTAATTGTTCGGTAATGACGAACAAGTTTTTTAAAAAGTACTTTCTTGTTCGTAGAATATGGTAGAGTTCCGCTCCTTCTTCTAACTATGATATAATGAATGAATTGACAAATAAATTTTAGAATAAGGGGAGTTTGAATGGAGAACTACAAAGAACGTAAACTGATTGCAATTGATTTAGATGGTACTACTTTGCAGTCTGATGGACGTTCAATCAGCCGTTATACCAAATATATTTTTAAACAGGTAGAATCACTCGGACATATTATCTGTATCACAACCGGACGCCCTTTTAGAATGTCTTTAGATGTCTATCGTGAGCTTGAGTTAACAAGTCCAGTCATTAATTTTAATGGGGCTTTGATTTCAATGCCTAATGATAAAAACTGGGAACATACAAAATCTTATTATATTGATCGTTCCTTCATTTTTGACCTTTTGAGGCACCAACAAAATTTTAATCTCCATTTCTTTGCCGTTGAATATCGTCGAAAGTTCTTTCTAAACACTTTCCGTAATGTCGAGCCCAAGCTCTTTGGTGTAGAAAAATTTCAACCCTATAATCGACTTCGTGCAGACCGAGTTACTGAAAATCCTCATGCAGTACTCCTTTCCACTCGCCAAAAAGATAAATTAGCATTGGCAGAGGAAATGAAACGTCATTATAATGGCAAGATTGATGTCGGCGTTTGGGGTGGACCGAATGGCATATTAGAAGTTGTTCCTAAAGGAATTTCCAAAGCTTCTGGTCTTAATCATCTACTTAAAGTTCTTGATATTCCTTTAGAGAATCTTATTGCTTTTGGAGATGAACATAATGATATTGAAATGTTTAAATTAGCTCCCAATGCTTATGCTATGAAAAATGCCTCTGCTAGACTCACTCCTTATGCCAGTGAAATTCTTCCTTGGACAAATGATGAGGATGGTGTAGCTAGACAGCTTGAAAAACTTTTTTTAACCCCGAATAAATAAATATCAATCGATGATTGGTATTTTTATTTTTACAAAATAATTTTTAAATGACAGTCTGTCAAATTCTTTTGACAGCTCCTTTTTTTGAAAATGTAAATAAATCGGCTTATAATGAAAGAGCATACATCTCTAGGAGATGTCTAGTTTTTAACAAAGATTTCAAAATACTAAGGAGTGCTTATGAAAGTTTCAATATTCTCCACTTGTGT
The DNA here is from genome assembly GCF_016517475.1 of Lactococcus sp. S47. Lineage (NCBI taxonomy): Bacteria > Bacillati > Bacillota > Bacilli > Lactobacillales > Streptococcaceae > Lactococcus > Lactococcus sp. S47. The sequence continues at coordinate 194,886 of NZ_JACVUB010000004.1, read as the reverse complement.
GATGGACCTGATGTTTCCACAAGTTGGAATTGCCATGGTTGAAGTCCTTGAACGTTTGGGGATTGAAACAGATTTGCCAGAAGAACAAATTTGTTGTGGACAACCGACTTATAACTCAGGGTTAGTTAAAGAATCCATGCCAACAATCAAAAATCAGATTGATGCTTTTGAATCTTCTGATTATGTCGTTGGGATTGCTGGTTCTTGCTCAGGGATGTTTACAGAATATCCCCATATGTTCGATGAAGGTGACCCTTATAAGCAAAAAGCAATTGATTTAGCAAATAAATCCTATGAATTCACCCAATTTCTTTATCGGGTTTTAGGTCTTGAAGATCTTGGTGCCACATTTAATGGTGAAAAAGCAACTTATCATCGTTCTTGCCACATGACTAGAATTCTAGGTGAACGAGAAGCTCCATTCATTTTATTGGATAATGTCAAAGGGCTTGAAGTTCTTCCTCTTCCTCATTTGGAAAATTGTTGTGGCTTTGGCGGAACTTTTTCAGTTAAATCTCCTGAGATTTCAGAGATGATGGTCACTGAAAAAACAAACGATATTCTATCAACTGGTGCTGAAATCTTAATTTCTGCTGACTTAGGCTGCTTGATGAATATTGGTGGAAAATTGAATCGCGAAGGTAAAAAAATAAGAGTGATGCATATTGCTGAAATTTTAAACACAAATGTCGATTTAGAAAGAATAGATGCTGTGAAAAACCCAGCATTTATCAAAGCATAGGGGGAGAAAATGGGACTTTCTACAAGTACAAAAACTTTCGCTGAACGTTTAGAAGAGAGTAAAAAAGACCAGTTTGCTAAAGCTGCGGTAGCCAAAGCGCAGGATGCCCAATGGGAGAAAAGAGAATCTGCGCGTGATGAGCTTGGAAATTGGCAAGAATGGCGTGATATTGCTGAATCCATTCGTCAACATACTTTAAAATATTTGCCCCATTATCTGACAGAGTTTTCAGATAATGTTGCGGCTCGTGGCGGTCATGTCTTCTTTGCGGCTGATGCTAAAGAAGCCAATGATTATGTTAAACGGATTGTTCTTGAAAAAAACGCGAAAAAGATTGTCAAATCAAAATCAATGGTGACCACGGAAGTTGACATTGATCCAATGCTCGTTTCGCTTTCTGATGATATGGATATTTTGGAAACAGACTTGGCTGAATTTATTTTACAAGTTGCTGATTGGGATGAGCCTTCACATATTGTTTTTCCAGCCTTGCACAAAAATCGTGATCAAATTCGTGAAATATTTGCTAAAAAATTAGGCTATGAAGGTGATAATAATCCAGTTAATTTGGCTCGCTGTGCTAGGGATACCATGCGTAAGCTTTTCTTAAAATCTGAAGTCGGAATTACCGGTTGTAACTTTGCCATTGCCAACACTGGTGACATTAATTTATCTACCAATGAAGGAAATGCTGATTTAACAATTTCAATTCCTAAGACACAAATTGTTCTGATGGGAATGGAACGAATTGTTCCATCAATCAAAGAAGCTGAAATTTTAGATAATATGCTCGCTCGTTCTGCCGTTGGTCAAAAACTGACAACTTATGTCACTTTTGCTGGTCAGCAGGCCGACGACGAATCTGATGGTCCTGAAGATTTCCATGTAGTCATTGTTGATAATGGACGCTCAAATGCGATTGGAACTGCTTTTGAAGCTGTTTTACAATGTATTCGTTGTGGTGCTTGTCTGAATGTTTGCCCAGTTTATCGTCAAATTGGTGGACATGCTTATGGTTCGATTTATCCTGGACCAATCGGTTCAGTTCTCTCTCCCGTTTTAGGAGGTTATGAACAATATGGTGATTTACCTTATGCTTCAACCTTATGTGGGGCATGTACTGAAACTTGTCCGGTAAAAATTCCTTTGCATGAACTTTTAATTGAACATCGCAAAGTGATGGAAGATGATCTTTCAATGCATCATGATGGCTCTTTTGTCAATTTTGAAATGAATACGATTGGGAAAGGAACAAGTAGCCCAGCACTATTTGGGATGGCAATAAATATGGCTCACACTGGTCTTAATATGTTACCCAAAGCTAAGGAGGTCAGCGTTGAGGGTTCTTTATTTAACTATGGCGCCGTTAGAAAAGCTCCTGCTCTAGCTAAAGGTTGGACAGATGTCCGAGATTTGCCAATTGCTCCGCCACATAAAGAACAATTTCGTCAGTGGTATAAAAAACATAAGGCAGGTAAATAAATATGACAGGAACTATTGAAAATCGAAGTAAATTTTTAGAAACTTTATTTGAAAAACGTGGGGGTGTAGAACTTCCATTTGAACCTTATGTTCCAATTTCAGATTTGCCTGAGACACATTTGGCTCATTTAACTACTGAGGAATTATTGGATATTGCTAAGGAGCAAGCCAGCCGAGTTTCTGCTAATTTAATCGAAACCTCTTCTTTTGAAATGAATGAAGTGATTCGCCAATTAATTGAAAAATCTGGTGGCGGACAAGTCATGATTCCTTCAACAGATGAATTTGAAAAATTAGGAGTGAATGTTATTTCAGACCAATTGGTGAAGTGGAAAATTGGTAAAGAAAATCGTGATGAAAATATTAATGCTGCTCAAAATTCTAATGTTGTCGTGGCTGTTCCTAAATTTTTCCTCGCTGAATCAGCAACGATTGTAGTCGAATCAGAAGCTGGCCAAGGGCGTTCTTTACACTTCTTACCCACTCATTATATTTCTGTAATTCCACTAAGTCGTATGGTTCCTCGTTCTACCCAAGCTGCGGCTTGGTTTGATGAACATAAGAAGCCTGGGTCAACCCTTCATTTTATTTCTGGCCCCTCAAATTCTGGTGATATTGAGATGCAACTTGTGGTTGGACTTCATGGTCCTTTGGAAATTAATTATGTGATTGTCAAAGATTTATGAAAGGAAAAAACTCTGCTGACAGCAGAGTTTTTTTATTATTTTTACTGACAGATGTGTTGTCAGTAATTTTTTCTTAATCACGATTTCCACCTGCGATACCGAAGATACGGAGCAGGAAGAGGAATAAGTTTAAGAAGTCTAAGTAAAGTGACAAAGCCATCGAGATTGCCCAACCGTCATTTACTTGACCGTTATTTGCATTATAAACGTTAACAATTTTTTGATTATCCCATGCAATCAATCCAGAGAAGATAACAACACCGGCAATACTTGTTAGGAACATCAAGCCTGTGCTTGCAAAGAACCAGTTGAGAAGTGTTGCCACAATCAAGCCCCAAACAGCAACACCCATTACTTTACCCATTGCAGAGAGATTGCGTTTTGTCACTCGACCATAAATTGACAATCCTAAGAACATCGCTGCTGCTGTAACAAAGGCAAGAGTAATATTAGTTGCCGTATACATAATCAATGTAAAGCTAAGCAAGAATCCAAAGAATGCTGCAAAGCCAATAAAGAGCGGTAATGCTGCTGGAGAATTTTTGAGTGCTGCTCGTTGCATTGGAAATACTAAGAACAATGGAACCAACCATAAGAGTAAGAATCCAAAGCCTCCTCTGTCTAACATTGCTACCATATTATCTGCGAAAAATGTAATCATTATCCAAGAAACAACTGCAGAAATCAATACTCCTACACCCATTAATGCATAAATTTTACTGAAAAATGCATTCAATCCATCGCTTCTTTGGTCAAAGATAACATCATTATCATTCATATTTTTCATTATATTTGGCCTCCCTTTTTAATTTAATTCTAAGACTATTTTACCAAAAATTGGGCTTTTTGTCATCAGTCTTAGGTCTGATTTTTTATTTCTATTATTTACTGACAGCCTTTTATTCACTTTTAGGAACAAGGGTTGTCAGTGCTTTTCGATAAACCTTGATATCTAATGGAAGCGGATCACTTTTATCCCCATCAATTCTTGAATATGGATTATCTTTCTTTTTCTTTGAATGTGTGAGAATCTCTAAATGGTCAGTATCAAAATGAGTCATTTCAAGAAAATCATCAAATTTTCCTCGACGAAGTTTGTTCAAATGAAAAAGGATATTAAATAAATTGATTTCTTTTAATGAATAAACACGGATAAGTCCGTCATCAACTTTAGCTTTGGGGGCCAAAGCTTGCATTCCACCAATTGTATCTGTCATTGTAATCAATAATAGTTTCGTTCTTAATGACTTGGTTTTACCATTATATTTTACTTTAATTCGATAGGTTTTATTATAGCGAATAACTTTATAAGCATCTTTTAGATAAGCTAAAGGTCCAAATTTTTTCTTCTCAGAGCCGCTGACATTTTGGGCAATATCTGCTAAAATCCCTAATGTTAAACTTGATGTCATATAATCATTATTGACTTTGGCAATATCAAATTTTTGAATTTTGCCTTGACTTAAATTATTAAGTGCTTCTTCTAATTTTTGCGGAATATGAAGTGATTTTGATAAATTATTAACCGTACCATTAGGAACAATGCCTAGAATCGGTTTTGCTCCTCCTTCAAATACTCCTCCACAAATTTTATTGATGGTTCCATCGCCACCTAAAGCAACCACAAGGTCTGTTTGGTCTTGACTGGCTTTTTTAGCAAGACGGATTGCATCCTCTGGGCTTTCTGGATTGATAAATTCAAGTTTAGAGGCTGAATTTTCTGGTCTTGCAAAAAAGTCCTTAATTGTTTTCAAAACTTTGTCTTCATCATTATTACCAGATTTTTCATTATAAAATACTTTTACATTTTTCATAAAATACCTCCTTATTTTAGTGCAATGGAATTTATTGCTTACATACTAATTTTATCATATTATGAAAAATCTCTGACAAGACTTGCTTTATTTTACTGACAGACTTATTTCTAAATAAAAAACCTATCAATGGATAGGTTTTATTTTTTACTTTTTTAATCAATACTGAAATAAGGTAAACGTTTAAAATGCTTACGGCGATTCCATTTGTACTTGAGGTTAACTGACCCTTCAAGGGTAGCTACATATTTATCAACAGCAGTAACAATCCAACTTTCTTTATAGCGTGGCGGATTGATTGTCGCACCGAACATATGTTTGATGATTATGTCTTTTTCAAGAGCTGACAAGGTTGTCAGTTTGCGCGCATTACGGTAGGCGATATGAGGATGCACATAGGCATGGCTCTTAGCAAATTTTGTATTGCGCCAATCATAATAGAAAAGGTCATGCAAAAGTCCAGCTCTAGCTGTAGCTTTAGCATTGAGGCCACGTTTTTTCGCAATGAGATAGCTGACATAACTTACTCTTAAGCAATGTTGCAAGCGTGTTGAAGTATAGTGATGTGTAATCCCATCAAGCTTTTTAAGCTCATCCATTTCTAATAGATGACCGACATAACTCATATATTCTGCGTCGTTAAACCACGGCTTTTCTTCTAAATTCATGACTTGATTATAACACGATAATTCTCTTTGTCAATACGATTTACTTAGTTTTTAGATTAAATTTTTCTTTTTAAATGCTTAGAAATTTATTTTTAATGCTTGTAAAATTTTGAAAATTTGCTATTTTACTTGATTTCCATTTTTATTTATTTATTATTTTAGTAAAAAATATTTTTTCTATTTTTTCTAAAAAAGTAAGGCCGATAGTTTACAAAAACTCAAATTTCCTGTATAATTGATAGGTATTAGAAAAATCTTGGAGGGTGTAGTGTGCCCACCTGGGACATCACATCAACCGCTTTTCTATGAAAAGTAATAAAAGGAGACAAAAAATGGCAAACATTAAATCTGCAATCAAACGTGCTGAATTGAATAAAGTAGCAAACGAACGCAACGCACAACAAAAATCTGCAATGCGCACTCTTATCAAAAAATTTGAAGCTGCACCTACTGAAGAACTTTACAGAGCTGCTTCTTCATCAATTGATAAAGCTGCTTCAAAAGGCCTTATCCATGCTAACAAAGCATCACGTGATAAAGCACGTCTTGCTGCTAAACTTGGCTAATTAAAAATGTCTGTCTCTTTGGCAGATTTTTTTATATCAAAAAGTACTGATAGAAACAAAAAAATACTGACAGCAATTTCTGTCAGTATTTTTTTATTTATTAAAGATTGCAAAGTCTTGTTGAGTTAAACCAATTAAAGGGTCAAAATTTCCTGACAAAATAAGTGCTTCTGTCAAGCTTCCCTTATCCAGTGTTTCAATTTCTTCATCTTCAAATAAAGAAATTTCTTCTACTTGTGCTGGCATTTTTTTACTGACAGAACGAATTTGCCCTTGTAATTCTACTGGCGCTGCAGGCTTCTTCTCTTTGTCAGATCTTTCTTTTTTGTCAGTAACTTTTTCACTCACAATTTCTACTGACAGATTTTTAGCCGCTGGATTTTCTCCCATAAATCGCTCAATCAGATAGGTCTTTCGATTCGCTCCTTCACGCGCCACCGCTTGTGCAAAAGCTCGTTCTTCACCAAGTAAAATCAGACTTTGCTTGGCCCTTGTAATTGCCGTATAAAGCAAATTTCGCTCTAACATCCGTGAATACGAAGAAACCATCGGCACAATAACTGTGGAAAACTCCGAACCTTGAGATTTATGAATGGACATCGCATAAGCCAGAGTAATTTTATACCACTCCGCTCTTGGATAAGTCAATTCTTGACCATCAAAATCCATCACCAACTCATCTTGTTTACTGTCAGTATATTTTGCTGCAATCAATTCTACGATTTGTCCCAAATCTCCGTTAAATACATTGGCCTCAGCATCATTTACTAAATGAAGAACTTTATCTCCTTCACGAAATTTCATATCACCCAAAGCGAATTCAAGTCGGTCGTTAAGCGGATTAAAGAGATTTTGCAAAAGAACATTCATTGCATTAATTCCGGCCATTCCTTTATACATAGGCGCTAAGATTTGTAATTCAAAAGGATTATTCCCTCTTTTTTGCCATGCACTTGCGATTTGTTCAACCATCTGAGGAACAAAATTAGCACTGACCTCAAAATAAGAACGGTCAGGCTTTTTCGCCGTGAAATCACTTGGCAATTGCCCATCTTTGATGTGGTGAGCTAAATCGGTAATGGTAGAATCATCCCCTTGACGAAAAATCTTATCCAATTTTACTGACGGAATTTCTGGAATTTTTAGTAAATCCGCAAAAATTTGTCCTGGCCCCACAGAAGGAAGCTGGTCAGCATCTCCAACAAGGAGAACTTTCATTGAACCAGGAATCGCTTGAAAAAGTTTATTAGCTAACCAAGTATCAACCATAGAAAATTCGTCAACAATCAAAAGAGCACCAGACAATTCATTTCCAAGAGCATCTTCTGCTTCATCTTGTCCCAAACCCAAATGGCGGTGAATCGTCGCTGCTGGAAGACCAGTCAACTCATTCATCCGTCTTGAAGCTCGACCAGTCGGTGCTGCCAGTAATATAGGAAAGACGTCATCATTATAATGGTCTGGGTCCAAATCTAGCTGATGAAGACGGGCATAAGTTTCAATAAAACCATTAATAATTGTTGTTTTACCAGTTCCTGGTCCACCAGTCAAAATGAAAAATTGCTGATTCATTGCACCAATAATGGCTTGCTTTTGCAAATCATCATAAGTAATTTCTAAATCTCTTTCAACTTCAGCCAATACTGTCAGTAACTTTTCATCAGCAAAATCTTTACCCGAACGATTAGTTAATGCTGTCAGTGATTTCCGAATCCCGTCCTCAGCGAAGTACAAGGAATTCTCAAATATTTTTGTTCCTTCTTGTTGCACTTTTCCATCAACTATTAAACCATTAATTTCCTCCGCAACAGCAGACGGGTTGACCTCGACATTACGAGCTTCTTCAAGTAAGTCTATCGTCATCTCAAGTAAATTTTTGGCTTCAATGTAAGTATCGCCTGTTGATTGCGAATGCGTATTGACCTCATGCATCAATGCCGCTCGAAATCGATTAGGGCTATCCGCTTCAATTCCTAAACTACTTGCAATCTTATCAGCTGTTTTAAAACCAACTCCCTTAACATCTTCCACAAGCTGATAAGGATTTTCCTCAATTTTTTCAATCGTTTCTTCTTTATAAAGTTCATAAATTTGAAAAGTGATTTTGCTTGGTAAGCCATATTCTGCAAGCTTGGTCAGCACTTTTTCCATTCCATGATTCTCACGTAATCGTTTGATAAATGAATTTTTTCTGGCTAGAGTCAATAGACCATCCAATTTTTCCGGCGCTTCTAAAATTGAATCTACCGTATTTTCAGGAAAAGTTTCAACAATTTTTTCTGCCGTTTTCTTACCAATTCCAGGAAATTTATCTGAAGAAAAATATTTAATTAAACCAGCACCAGAAGTCGGCACTGCTTTTTCATATTGACTGACCTGTAATTGTTCCCCATATTTAGGATGCTGCGTCAATTGACCATAAAATGTATAAGAATCTCCTTCAACCACATCCCCAATTGTCCCGTTAACCACAATTTCAAAATCATCATATTCAGCATTAGTTTCATCAATTTCAATGAGTAGAACTTTATAAAAATTACTGGGATTGGAGAAAAATATTGCCTCAATCGAACCAGTAAAATAAGTTTTTTCAATCATAGCTGTTTATCCCAAATTTTTAAGTCAAAATGGCCAGCATTTGATTCTAAAACAGTGACCGTATTATTGGCTAAACCACCAACTGAACGTAATTCAGCAATTGGAAAGCCAGCTAAATGGCGCATTGCAGCCGTTCCAGAAGCCCCGTGACCAACTAAAAGTACATTGTCCATTTTAGAATTCAACAAATCCTGAGCCAAAGAATCAAAGCGATTCAAGACAGAACTCACAGATTCAGCTCCAAAAACACTTCCATCAAATTGATCCAACTCAAAACGTGAATCATGCATTTCTTTAGGATATTTAGCAATTGCATCGCTAATGAACCAACCCTCTAATTCCCCGAAATTCCACTCCGACAATCGTTTGTCAGTACTCACACTTTGATTTGTCAGTAAATCTGCCGTAATCAAAGCTCTTTTTTGTGGACTCGACAAAACTTTGTCAAAGTCAATTGGTTCTAAAAACTTATGAACTCGTTCAATCGCTTCATAAGATTCTGGCAATAAAGGTGAATCTCCTTTTTGTCCTTGCAAACGTCGCGCCAAGTTCCACTCCGTCTTACCATGTCGTACAAAATAAATTCTCACCTTTACACCTCTCCCAATGAATAGACTGCATAATTTCCTAATAAACGAACCTTTACTCCCAAACCTGATAGTTCTTCAAGAGCATAAGGAATTTTTAAATTATTTTTTTCATTATTTACTAAATCAATATTAAAAAAGTACTGACCTAGCCTTGTTCTTAAAGGACGTGATTCAATTTTTGTCATATCAATATCACGCCAAGCAAAAACAGAAATCGCTTTATGAAGCGCTCCTGGCAGGTTATCAGGTAGAGTCAAAGCCAAACTCACCTTCTCACCTGTTTTTAGTAAATCAAATGATTTTTTCTCTTTTCCCAATAACCAAAACCGAGTAGAATTTCCTGCTAAATCCTGAATATTTTTGGCAACAATCTCTAAATCATACATTTTAGCCGCGTAAGAATTAGCAACAGCTGCAATTGGCAAATCTGGATGATTTTTCACAAATTCAGCTGCTGCTGAAGTAGAATCAGTAATTTCAACCTTTGCCTGTGGATAATGCTCTCGTAAATAATTTCGTGTTTGTGCAAGCGCTTGAGGGTGGGAATAAATATGTTCAATTTTCCCCTCTTTTGAAAGAGCCAGCAAATTTTGTGAAATTGGCAAAACAAATTCAGCCACAACTGTCGCCTTAGAATCATGAAAAATTTTATCAATACTCATATTCACAGTTCCTTCAGTCGAATTTTCAATAGGAACAAGAGCAAAATCACATTTTCCTTCATCATAAGCTTCAATAACATCCAGAATACTATCATAAGCAAATAATTCTTCTGATACAAATGCTGTCTCAGCCACCACCGAACAAAAAGAGCCACGAGGTCCTAAATACGCAATTTTCATCTTAATTTATCCCCCATTTTTCACGAATCTCTTCTACAATTTGCTCAGGACTTTTATCAGTAACATCAATCGTTAAATCGGCCACTTTTGCATAGTCATTTTTTCTTTTTTCAAATAAAAGTTGAGCGGTCTTTTTATCCTGCGCTAGAGGACGAACATTCTGCAAATCCATCGAAATTCGTTCCCAAAGCGTTTCAAAATCAGCGGTCAAAAAGACAACTCCAGCTTCTCTATCAAGAGCCTCTAAATTCTTTGGATTTTCAATTATTCCACCACCCGTTGCAATAATTATATTCTTTTGCAGCGCAAGTTCAAAAACCTCATTTTCAATTTTACGAAAATCAGCTTCCCCAAATAATTCAAAAAATTCAGCAATTGGCATCTCAATTTCATCTTCAATTAATTGATCCAAATCAGTAAAATTTTCTGTTAAAAGTTTTGCTACTGTGGACTTTCCCGCACCCATAAATCCAATTAAAATGATACTCATTTTTTACTTCCAATCACTTAAGTTCAAATATTTTCCGACAATTGTTCTAAATCGTCAAAGAAACTTGGATAACTTGTTTGAATTGCTTCGGCGCGTTCAAGCTCAATTTCCCCATTTTCAACCAAAAGTGCTGCAATTGCAGCCATCATTCCAATTCTATGGTCACCTAAAGTATTAATTGAATTTTCTGGAGCATGGAGTTTCGTTCCACCTTGAATAATCATTCCATCATCTGTTGGTTGAATTTTGGCCCCCATACTATTAAGAGCATTCGCGACAACAGCAATTCGGTCAGTTTCTTTTACTTTAAGCTCAGCCGCATCTCGAATAATTGTTTCGCCTTGAGCTTGTGTTGCTAAGAGAGCAATGATTGGCAATTCATCAATTAATCTAGGAATTAAATCACCTGAAATTTCAGTTCCTTTCAATTGACTAGTTTTTACTTTTAGAGTTGCAGCCTTTGCCACATTATCTTGCTCTAAAATTTCCAACTGTCCACCCATTGCTTGAATGACTTCGATAATTCCAGTTCTTGTTTCATTAACTCCAACGTTTTCTAAAATAAGTTCTGAATTTTCAACAACCAAGGCCGCAACCAACCAAAAAGCTGCCGAACTAATATCTCCAGGAACTACTACTTTTTGACCCACAAGTTTTTGTCCACCAGGTACAAGAATTGTTTTATCAGAAACCTTTAGTTCTCCACCAAATTGAACTAACATTTCTTCCGTATGTGAGCGTGTTTTTTCCTTTTCAACAACTTTCGTCAGCCCTTCTGCTTGTAAAGCAGCAAAAATTACAGCTGATTTTACCTGAGCCGAAGCCACCGGAAGAACATAGTCAATTGCCTTCAAATGCGTGCTTCCTTTAATTGTCATCGGTAATTTAACCTTATCGGTTTGACCAGTAATTTCTGCCCCCATCAATTGTAAAGGAGTTGCTACACGATCCATTGGTCTTTTTGATAAACTGTCATCACCAAACAAAGTAGTTTCAAAAGGAAGGCCTGCTAAAATTCCCGATAAAAGACGAGTTGAAGTTCCGGAATTTCCCATATCCAGTGCTTTTTCAGGAGCCTTAAGTTCTGAAATTCCTTTACCGTGGACAGTAATCACCTCACCCTTATCTTCAATCTCAACTCCCATCGCACGGAAAGCTTCAATAGTAGATAAGACATCTTCTCCACGTAAAATATCATAAATAACAGTTTTTCCTTTAGCAATAGAGCCAAACATAATACTACGATGTGAGATTGATTTATCTCCTGGAACTTTTAAACGTCCTTTTAGGCCTTGCGAATTTATCTTTAATTTCATTATATTATCCTAAACATTTTTTAGTATTTATTATAGCATAAAAGGGCGCTCAGAGCCCTTTTATTTTCAACAATTTTTCCTAAGATTTTAAGACTAAGAAAGTCCTATCTTTAATCTTTATCAAACAACTGTAAAATCAGTTGCTTTTTCAATAATTTCTCGTGCTTCTTTTAAATCTTCCGCTCTCTTAAATGAAATTTGAAGTTGACCATGAATATCTTCGCGATTTTCTTCATTAATTTTTACATTTGTTATTGAGAAATCTTCTAGTAAGCCTAAAACCTTTAAAACAACTCCTTTTTCATCGGGAACCGAAATAAATAAATCATAAAAGTTTGGCAGAGCCCCTTTATGAATTTCCATGGCTTGACGGATTTTTTTACCTTGTTCAAAAAAGTGTTCTATAGCCGCAGAATCTTTATTAGCAATTTTTAAAGCAATTTCATCTAATTGTTTTTTGAAATTTTCTATTCTATCAATCGTAATTTCTGGATTTGATAATAAGACACTTGTCCACATCAAACTGTCAGCCTCTGCAATTCTAGTTAAATCTCTAAAACCACCAGCCGCTAAATGTTTCACTAAAGGATGTTCTTTTGAAAAATCATCTGACTGCCAAACAAGGGCCGAAGCCAAAATATGCGGGAAATGAGAAACCTGCCCAGTGACTCGGTCGTGCTCTTTTGCATCTAAAATAATAAATTTGGCATGAAGTCCTTTAAGTAAATCACGTAATTCTTGGTTTTCTTGGGTCAAAACATAATAAGCATTTTCAAATAAATTAATATCTGCCGCCATTACTCCTGATTTATGAGAGCCAGCCATCGGATGTCCACCGATAAATCGTACTTTGTCTTCATCAAAAAGTTGATTTGCCAGTTCAACAATTTCACTCTTGGTTGAACCTGTATCTGTAATCAAAAGGCCTTTTTTTAAATTCAAAGTTGCTAGCTTTTTCAAAAGCTCCAAAGTGGTTATAATTGGAACAGCCAAAATAATAATATCTGCTTTTTGAGCTCCTTCAACTAAGCTAACTTTAGAATCAATAATTCCGCGCTTTTGAGCAATTTCTTGAATGTTCTCACGATCAGAGCCAAGAATTTCAAAATCAGGATGAGCTCTTTTTATCCCTAAGGCAATTGAACTTCCAATGAGACCAAGTCCAATGATTAATATTTTTTTCATTTTTATTCTTTCGTTATTGTCACAGATGTCCCATTTCCAATTTCAGAGTTAATTGAAATTTCAAATTCTAATTTATCTAAAATTAATTTAGATAAATAAAGTCCAAGACCTGTTGACTTTTGTTGAATCCGACCATTATATCCAGTAAATCCATGTTCAAAAAGGCGAGGAAGGTCTTCTTTTAATATCCCAATCCCACTATCTTGAATGATTATTTCACCAGTTTTAATTTTAATTAGAATCCCACCTTCTTTGGTATACTTTACAGCATTATTCAGTAATTGCTCAACAGCCAGACTCAACCATCTTTGGTCACTATTGACTAACCATTCACCTTCAATTTGGATTGAAAGGTTTTTCTGAATAAAAAAGCTACTATATTTTTTGACTAATTCTTTCACAAGTGAAGCCATACTCACTTTTTCAAATCTGAAATCAGTAGCTAAATTATTAATTCTTTGATATTCCAGAAGAATTTTTAGATAATTTTCTAAAGAAAAAACCTGATTCTTCAGCTCCTCACTATTAACTTGAGTTTGAGTCATTAAATCAATAGCTGCCAAAGGGACCTTCATCTGGTGCGACCAGACCCTGATAATATCTTCCATTTCACGCTCAGCAAGATTTTGTTGTTCTAACTTTTTTTGCAACTCTTCGTTATCTTTCACTACTCTCTCAATAGCTTCACAGTTTGCTTTCCATCGAAAATAGGATGAGATAAGGTAAATAATAAAAATAATGACAGCAAATAAAGTACTGTTAACAAATGCCATCATTGGTAGATGCCAAAGCCAAAATGTCACAATATAAATAGCTGACATAAGCAAAAAGACACCAATTTGTGGAATTTTAGACTTAAAAAATTTAAACCAGAGCATAACCACTTCCTCTTTTTGTCATAATATGCTTATCAAAGCCAATTTCACCAAGTTTTTTGCGTAAACGAGTCATTTTTACATTTAAAGTATTTGCATCAATAAATTCATCTGTTTGCCACAACTCTTGTAGAATTTTTTCCTTGGTCACCACTTCACCATTTCCACGAAAAAGAAGAGTTAAAATTTTATTTTCAGAACTTGTTAGCTCAATTTCTTCGCGTTCACCTTCTTGAGTTGAAATCAAAGTATTTTCAGATAAAACATAACCAGCAAATTCTAACTTTTCAATCCCTGAAAAAGAATAACTTCTGCGCAGTAAAGCTTTTATTTTTGCATTTAAAATTTCTAATGAAAATGGCTTGGTTACAAAATCATCAGCTCCTTGATTCATAGCGGTTACTTGATTCATGTCATCCGATGCCGAAGAAATAAAGATAATAGGAATTTGGGAAAGCTTTCTTAATTCATTTGTCCAATAAAAACCACTATAAAATGGTAGCCCAATATCCATTAATACTAAATCTGCTTCAAATTCCATAATTTCTTGTTTTACTGCTCGAAAATTGGAAACACTTCTGACTTGAAATTCTTTTTCTAAGGCAATCTTAATTGCTTTCACAATAATTTCATCATCTTCTACAATAAATATTTTAGTCATATTCACTCCTCATTTGTTTTCAATTTTGCTATCATTTCTGTATCACTCACTCTTTCATACCAAAGTTTTCTTGTTTTCGAGAGAAAAGCAATTAAAACATCTAGTAGAGGTAAAAGACTCAATCCTAAAAAGAGTAAAATAAGTAAAAAGTTTTGTCCCAATTGATCCTGAGGTATTGTACCTGAACGTTGAAGAAAATATTCTGCTGAGACAATCAAAGCAAAGTTTCCAAAAGATAAAAATTGGCGCAAAGCAATTCTAAAACGATTTTTAGCTTTTATTTGAATTCTCAATAATAATTGACCCGGCGTTGCTTTGAGAACTAGCGGGACAAGTCCTAAAATTATTAATTCTGAATAATAGCCTATTGGTAGAAAAAGACTTCCAATGATAAAAATAAGAACCAAATCAACTAAAAAGGCAATGAAACGTCTTGAAAGACTAACTCTTGAACTTTCAACCTTAGTTGCATCCAAATCTGGTAAAAATCGACTAAAAATAACCGCAATTCCAAATCCAATTAAACTTCCAAGCGTATTAATCATTAAATCATCAACATCAAACAAACGATAAGGTCGAGGATATAGTCCAAAAAGAGCTGACCTTTGGATAAGTTCAAATGATAAAGTTAGCAAAAAGCTTAAAACAAAAGTTTGTTTAAATGAGCGTTTAAATAAATATCTTAAATAAAGGCCAAAAGGCAAGGTTAAAAGTAGATTAAAAAATGGTTGGATAAATGTTGAATCTTTTAGAGCTGCAAGCCAAGTTGAAGGTTCATTTATATTAAAAGGACTATATAAAATAAATTGACGAACAAACTCAAATGGAACTAAGTTTTGCTTTGGACCTGTCATTTTTGCTACTTCACTCACAGGAGGAAGCGGGAAAATTGTCATGGCATAAGCGCAAATGAGATAAAGAATAAATGAAAAATTGACAAAAAAGCGCCAAAAATTAATCCGACCATACCGACGATATTGTACAATCAAATATGGAATTAACGATATAAATAAAAATATAAAAAAGAGAAGAACTCCAATTTGAATTGAATGAAGATAGATCGTCATATTTTCCTTTCCCTAAAGGTAACTATTTTTCTCTAACAAAAGATACATTTAGTGCCGAGAAAACCATTGTTTTTGTTCCTTTTATTATATCAAAAGTAGCTCTCTTTTGTAGCTTTTTCCTTCCCTTGTTTCTTCTATATGGATTTAAACAAAAAAAAGAGGCATATTTATGCCTTCTTTTTTATCTTTCAACAATTTTGTAGTAAACACGACTCGTTGCCTTATAGATGAGGTAGTAAATAATTGCAAGGATTGCAATTGTTGCTAAGGAAATAGTAAAAATAACTGAGCGGTCATTAATGTCAAACAACATTATTATTTTTTCAATCATTAAATATGCACCAGCAAAATGGGCGATAGTGATAACTAATGGTAGGAAGAATATCAAACGAACTTGTGATTTGATTGTTTTTTGAACTTCTTCTTTTGAAAGTCCCACTTCCTGTAGAATTTTGAATGAGCGTTTATCTTGTGCCCCTTCTGAGAGTTGCTTGTAGTAGATAATTAATGCAGCTCCAAGAATGAAACTAATTCCTAAAACAAAACCAACAAAGACAAATCCTCCAATTTGAGCGCGCTGATCTTGCAAAGCTTCACTTCTATATGAAATCGATAAATCTTTATTATCTTTAAACTCTTCCTTGAAAGCTTTAGTAAATCTTTTTTCATCAACAGGTTTGATATCAAAGATGATTGATGTTGATGCAAGATTTGAAAATCCTTGATCATCACTAATTGTTTTATTGTAATTAGCGAGTCCTTTATCAAAAGCTTGATTATTAGCAAAGACAATCATCATAACCTTAGAAGAAACCGTTACAACACTGCTTGATGGAAAATCTTTAACAGAATTAAGCGTGTCAGCAACTTGATAAGTCTCTCCATACCATTGAATTGATTTGATCTTACTATCAAATGACGTTTTATTTTTCGATATGTCCACAACTAAGACTTGATTGTCTTTTAAAGAAGGAATATCTTTATTTCCTAAAGATTTAAGTGTTTGAGCAGTTGTTAAGGTCGCAAAATATGAATTTTTATCAAACATCACTCCTTGCTTATTTGAAGTAATAAATTGATCTTTAGACGACTTGACTCTATCGGCTTGTAAATCTTGAGCATAGTACATATCAGATAGATTTTTGATTTCTATATTTTTGCTAGCTGCGGCACTTTTAATTCGTTCAATGTCTTGTTTTACATCCGTATTATTTGCAACCGAATAAGTCTTTGCTTCTCGGGTATAGTAGGTTTTTACTGAGTTCTCAGTTCCAAGAAAAACACCTAAACTGACAACTACGGTCACAATTGTCATAGATAACAAAATAGTGATATTCCCTAGACCAACAGCATTTGCTTTCATTCGATAAAGCATAGAACTTGTTGTAATGAAATTATTTGGTTTATAGTAACTTGGACGTTTCTTTTTCAATTTAAGGTACCAAACGGTAAAACTAATATAGAAAAGATAAGTACCAAAGATAACAAGTAAAACGGCAATAAAGAATTTCATTATTGCTGCCATTGGGTCTTCAACCGTTAAAGCGATATAGTAACCAGCTCCTAAAAGAATGACTGCGGCAATGGCGAAAAATAAATTTGATTTTGGTTCTTTTTCACCTTTTGACTCTTCTCTTAGAAGATCAAGACTTGAAGAACGCCAGATAATCCAAACTCCGATCATCATTAAAACTAAAAAGAAAACAAAGAAGAGAATGGCAAGTAATAAAATTGCTGTGGGACTAATGACTAGATTAAAATAATTTCCTCCAATCATATTTACAAACACTAAGAAGAGAAATTTTGAAAAAGCAATCCCACAAATCGTTCCAACAATAACCGTAATGATATAGCTTAAGAGTAATTCTAAAAATGCGACTCCTACAATTCTTGTTTTACCAAAGCCAAGAATATCATAAAGTCCAAATTCTTTAGAGCGCTGAGTTTGTAAAAAGCGATAACTATAAACTAAGATAAGAACTGCAAAAATAGATAAAACAATCAATGCAAATCCCATCACTTGTGAAAGAGAACTCCCTCCTTTTAATTTACTAATAGAGGGAGATAAAGCGATTGATGCTGTGACGAAAATCATTACGAACATCGTAACTGAGGCCATTAAAAAAGGTGCAAAACTTTTAAATCCCTTTTTGATGTTATTGGCCGCAAGTTTTAAACTAAGCATTTAAGGACACCTCCTCATCCTCTGATGCTCCCAAGAAAGCAGTCATTGAAAGAGTAATTTCTTTTGCAAATTCAGTTGAGCTTTTTTCACCACGATAAAGTTGATGGTAAAGAACACCGTCTTTTATAAAAAGAACACGTTTCGCATGGCTTGCAGCTAAACTTGAGTGAGTAACCATGATAATGGTTTGACCACTATCATTAATTTCTTCAAAAAGGTTGAGTAAGTCTTCTGAGTTTTTAAAGTCCAAAGCAGCTGTGGGTTCATCGGCAAGAACTAAATCAGGTTGGCTAATCAAGGCACGTGCTACAGCAACCCGCTGTTTTTGTCCTCCTGAAAGTTCAAAAGGTTGTTTTTCTAAGAGATTTTCAATGTTTAGTTTAGGTGCGAGAATTTTTAGTCTACTCTTCATTAATTCTACGCTTGATTTTGATAAAACGAGTGGAAGGTAAATATTGTCTCTGACGTTAAGGGTATCAAGTAAATTGAAATCTTGAAAGACAAAACCGAGATGATCACGTCTAAATGCAGAAATTTCTTTATCTTTAATAGCCGTAATGTCTTCTTTATTTAAGAGTACTTGTCCAGAAGTTGGTTTTTCAAGAGTTGATAGGATATTCAACAAGGTTGTTTTTCCTGAACCAGATTCCCCCATAATGGCAATATATTCGCCTTCTTCTACACCAAAATCAATGTCAACTAGGGCTGTGGTTTCTTCTTTTGAAAATCTTGTTTTAAAAATTTTCTTGAGATGTTTTACTTCGAGTAACATGTTTTTCTCCTATCTTATCTTTCGATTTCGTTCTTTTTATTTATTTTAGCTAAACGTGTTCGCATTGCCTTCATGGAATAAAGGAGGCAAGCGCCCATTAGTGAAGACAAAATAACTGTAATGGTCATTAGCATAATATTAATTTGCAAAAATGTCATGTTCTTTCCTCTTTCTTTCTGAGACTATTTTTATGAGTTATTATTTAATTTCTTAAGGGCTTCTTTAGGAACCTCTGACTTTTTAACTTCTTCCCAAGAGGTTACTCCTTTAACGGAATTAACTGTTAACTTCAGGTAAGCTTCTTTACGGAGATTGTGGTCTGCCATAAATGTAACTCTCTTTTCTTTTCCATCTTTTTGATAGGATTTTATATCATAATCATATTCTTTAAATTTTTTTCCTGAATTATCACTGACTTCTTTTTCTTTTCCGTCTTTTGTGATTTGAACGTAGTAGGTTCCTCCACCATAACTTACTTTGTACCATGCAAAACCTGCTCCACCGACGAGGATGATAAGTGCTATTATTCCAAAAAGTATTTTTTTCATTTTGTTCTCCTTATGTTTTCTTGATAAATTCATTGTAACAAGAAATGTACACCTGAAAACTTACAAATTCGTAAGTTATTTATTTTATAAAAAAAGCCCAAGATAGGCTTTGTTTTTTTTAATATTCTGACAAGCGCTTTTTGTAACTGGCTACAGCGTCTCTTAGTTCATTCATTGTATCTGAATTAAATTTATCACAGATTTCTTGAGCGACTACCGTTGCTACTACATTTTCCATCACAACTCCTGCTGCTGGAAGAGCGGTTGGGTCAGAACGTTCTACACTTGCTTTGTATGGTTCATGGCTTTCGGTATCAATAGACATCAAGGGTTTATACAATGTTGGAATAGGTTTCATGACTCCACGGACGATGACTTGTTCACCATTTGTCATTCCTCCCTCAAAACCGCCTAACTGATTACTTGAACGAGTGTAGCCTTTATCCTCAGACCAGATGATTTCATCCATCACTTGACTTCCTGGTCGTTTTCCTGCTTCAAATCCAAGTCCAAATTCAACTCCTTTAAAGGCATTGATAGAAACAACCGCAGCAGCAATTTTTGCATCCAACTTTCTGTCATATTGGACATAAGAACCAAGACCTGCCGGAACTCCTTCTACTCTGGTTTCAATTATTCCACCAATTGTATCTCCAGCTTTTTTTATTTGGTCGATGTAATTGCGTAATTCTTCTGCTTGACTCTCATCAAAAATAGACAAATCGCTAAGGCCAGCTGTCTGACGAATCTCTTGAACACTTAAATTTTCTGGACTTGTAATTTCTCGTCCGCCAAAATTTACGACATGATTGGCTATTTCAATCTCTAATTCGTGAAGTAGTTTTTTTGCCACAGCTCCAACCGCAACACGCATTGTTGTTTCACGCGCTGACGAACGTTCTAAAACATTTCGTAAATCTTCAAATTCATATTTCATTCCGCCAACTAAATCGGCATGTCCTGGGCGTGGTTTGGTCAAACGACGTTGTTTTTTAATTTTATCTTCAACATCTTGGGCTGCCATAATCTGTTCCCAATTCTTGAAATCACGGTTTGTAACATTAAGTGTAATCGGGCTACCAATTGTTTTTCCGTGTCGAACGCCTGAAGTAATTTCAACTTGGTCAGACTCAATTTTCATCCGTCCGCCACGACCATAGCCGCCTTGACGACGTTTAAGTTCAATATTAATATCTTCTGCTGACAATGAGAGACCGGCTGGCACTCCTTCAATAATTGCTGTAAGTCTTGGGCCGTGAGATTCTCCCGCTGTAAAATAACGCATTTTATACCTCCATTTTTAGTAACTTTTTACTTATTTCATTTCAAAAATTTGAATAATATCTGTTAATTTATTAATTTGCTGTGAATTTTTTGCTGAAAGAAAATTGATTGATTGAATGCCACTATTATGGGCTGCTTCAATATCAAGGATTCGGTCACCAATATAATAGGTTTCTTCAGGCTTTAATTTATACTTCTCAAGTAAATAATTGATTGCTTCAGGATGAGGTTTTCTTTTAAATCCATTTTCAGAAGTGACTATTTCTAAAAAATAGGGGGAAATTTCCAGCTGATTAAGCAAATCATAAGCATTTTTCCCTTTGTGAGTATAAATGAAATTTTGAATCTTTTCTTTTTGAGTCCAATCTAAAACGGCTTTTGCACCAACCATTAATTTAATTTCGTCATTTTTAGCTGTTGAATTTGTCGTGAAATCTTCTTTTATTTCTTGAAAAGGAACGGGTTGTTCTTTTAGTAAAGCATTGACTGACTGACCTTTTATAAAATTATATACTGTTTCTCGGTCAAATGGTAGGTTAAAGTTTGCAAATGATTCGGACAAGGCTTCTAAAAACACCTCATAGCTATCAATTAGTGTTCCATCTAAATCCCAAATAAATGTCGTCATTAGATTATGCCTCCATTAATTTTTGATAAATCGGTAGGAGTTGGTCAATTGTTTCTATCATTTCCGCTAGAATTATTGAGTCCTCTTTGCCGTTAAATCTTTCTTTAGGCCAAAGCCGTCCAATTTCCAATTCAGATTTTTTTACTTTTCCTAAGCGTTCAGCGGCTTCTCTAAATGCTGACAGGGGATAAGCTTCTGCTTTTGTATGGTCCTTTGAGATTACGTAATCTTCTGTCAGTAACTTTTCTACTGACAGATTTGTCAGTAAGTTGGCGTATTCTTTTTGCTTTTTAGGCTGGTCTATCATTGATAAATAAATAAAAACGTAATCTTCCCAAATTCCTAATTGAAAATGGGCTTCCATTTTATAACCACGGACTTTTGTGGAAATTGCTGACCAAGTATTTTCAGGCGCATTTGCTGTTCTTCTGCGATGTTGAGCGATGTGAAAGTAAAATTCTTGATTTGGAATTTTTACTGACAGCTCTGTCAGTAACTTTTGACCAATTTCAGAAAAAACAGGTTGAATTTCAGAACGAATCTCAGTCATTCTTGGTTCTAAACCTTCTATTTTAAAAATTTCAAATGATTTTTGAGTAAACATTTTAGAGTGATTATCCTCAATTTTCTAAGTTCTTTTATAGATATTACTGCTTAGTGAACGCGCAGACGGAAGGCAGTGAGCGTGAAGCCCTGTTCCATATTACTAGCTACTTTATAAAAATTTAATGAATATTATTCCGGTCAGCATAATTAGAATCCCAACAATTTGCCAAATTTGAATGCCATATTTACTTGAGCGCCACCAACCAAATTGTTGAACCAACATACTGCCTAAAATTTGTCCAATCAAGCCCATCATAATTGTCAGCCCTGCACCAATTTGCGGAACAGCAACGACTGTTGCAAAAACGAATGAGGCTCCTAAAAATCCACCAATTCCATTCCAAGGTTTTGCTTTTTTTAATTCTGAAATTTTTGGCAAACGGTGGTCAATAAAAAGAGAAACGATAAAAATAGCTAAAAATCCAATGAAGAACGAAACAAAGGCTGCTTGTGCAGTATTTTCAAGTAAAACTCCCAATCGGCCATTAATTGCTTGTTGAGCAGCTGACATTGCCCCAACGATGACCGCCCAAATTCGCCAGCCTAGTAAGTTAGTTTGGTGCGTTTCTGCTTCTTTTTCTTTTAAATTAGGAAGAACAACCGCGACAATAACACCAGCTAAAGTAATAATAATTCCCAAAAAGCGCATCAGAGTCATCGGAAGTTGCATGGCATGAAACCAGCCAAATGAATCAATAAGTGTCCCCATCAATATTTGACCCAAAATAGGTAAAATCACTGTTTGGACAGCTCCTAATCTTGGAAAAAGTAAAACATTAGACGTTAGGAAAATCCCACCAAGAACCCCACCAATCCATATCCATGCTGGGTGTGAGCCAACAAATTGAAAACTAGGAAAAAGTGTTTGACTTGTCACTAAAGTGATGATTCCTAAAAAAATCGAACCAACAAAGTTGGAAATTCCAGAGGCTAAAAATGGTGAGCCAACAATTTTTCGTAAATCCGCATTGATTGGATTTTGATTAGCAAGTAAAAAACCGCCAACTAAAGCAAAAGCTAGGTAAATATACATCGTTTCTCCTTTAAATAAGTGTTTTTACAGCTTTTATAAAAGCTGGGAGTTTTTTAATGCTACCACATTTTTGTAATTTTTAGATAGGGTTCCTCTCCGAATAACTCAAGTTATTTTTTGAGATAGTCTTTCATTTCTTCAAAAGTCACTTCATTAATTTTAGCGGTACCAATTTCAGGAACAATAACGGTTTTGATGATTCTTCCTCGTGCTTTTTTATCATGAGTTAATGCTTTAAACAAAAGCTCTTCATCCCAAGGTTGATATTCGTCAGGTAAACCAAATTTTTTGACCATTTTTCGGATCTGGTCAGTAATTCCTTTGGGCATAAGACCTTTGAGTTCGGCAATTTTACTGATTTGAACCATTCCAATAGCAACTGCTTCTCCATGCATCACTTTGCCATAGCCTGCAGTATTTTCAACAGCATGTCCAATTGTATGACCAAAGTTCAAATAGAGCCGTACACCATTGTCTAATTCATCATCAACAACCACTTTTCGTTTTACTTCACAAGACCGATAGATAATTTCTTCAATCTTATCAAGCTTTTTTACCAAATCATCCGCTGACAAGTCTGTCAGTAAATTCCAGAGGTCTTTGTCAGCAATTAGGGCGCACTTGATGACCTCCCCCAGTCCTTCACGGAATTCTCTTTGACCGAGCGTTTGCAGAACTTCTGGGTCAATTAACACCCCGTCAGGCTGTGTAAAAGTCCCAATCATATTTTTAGCCATTTTGGAATTAATTCCTGTTTTCCCACCAATAGAACTATCCACTTGGGCGGTCAAACTTGTTGGAATTTGTAAGAAATGGATGCCACGCATGTAAGTAGAAGCTACAAAACCAGCTAAATCACCTGTTACTCCACCACCGAGTGCAATAATTCCGTCAGAACGAGTCAATCCAAATTCGGCACAAAAGTTCCAAGCATTTTCGGCTGTCAGTAAATTTTTACTGGCTTCTCCTTCCGGAAATTCAAAAGTTGCCACTTCAAAACCTACTTTTTCAAGTTGGTCAACAACTTTTTGACCATAAAGTCCATTGACATGATTATCAGAAATCAAAACAATTTTTTGCTTCTTCCACAATGAAGAAACCCAAGTTCCAATATTAGCCAAGGCCCCATTTTCGATGATGACATCATAGGGATATTCTGGTAAATTCACATTTAATTTCATGCTTCTTTCTCCATTTCTAATGTAATTTCTGCAACAGGCATTTTTTTACCTGTCCATAAATAAAAGCTTTCCGCCGCCTGTCCAATGAGCATGCCAAGTCCATTTTCAGTTTGAGCTCCTTGCCCTTTTGCCCAACGTAAAAATGGTGTTTCTCTAACTTTATAAATAGCATCTACCACCAAAAGTTTTTCAGGAAGAACTAAGCTCTTTTCCAGCGGCAAAGATTCTCCGTCCATTCCAACTGAGGTTGCATTTACTAATAAGTCGGTCTGTTTCAACTCTTTTTGTAATCTATCAGCTTCAGATAAGTCTGTCAGTAAAATTTCAATCCCTGTTTTTACTGACAGCTTTTCCAATTTTTCTTTTAGCGGAATATATGAGGCCGATTTTCTTGCTGCGACCACAATTTTTTTAGCTCCAGACAAAGCTGCCTGAGCAATAATTGCAATTGCTGCACCCCCTCCACCAAGAATAAGCATTTGTTTATTTTGGATATTGAAATGATATTTTTCTAAACTATTGAAAAATCCTATACCATCTGTATTGTGTCCAATTAATTTCCCTGATTGATTGACAACTGTATTAACAGCTCCAATTAATTCAGCTGCCGGACTCAATTCATCCATAAATGGAATAATTTCTGTTTTATAAGGCATTGAAATATTAAGTCCATACATGTCCAAAGTACGAACATTATCCACAATAGCTGGCAATTTTTCAGCCTCAACTTCCCATGCTAAATAAACACCATTTTCATTCGTTAAATCAAAAGCCAGATTATGAATAAATGGTGACAAGCTGTGTTTAATTGGGTTTGCTACAACAGCAGCCATACGAGTGTAGCCGTTAATGTTCATAAAAATTCTCCAAAATTACTGATGAAACTACTAATATATCCATAATTGCGCAAGACGCAAAAGGCTCAACTATGCTAGTGTCTTTGTCAGTAAATTCTATTGTCATTGACATATCAATCGATAAAAAAAAGGACTGACAGTTTTGTAAGTCCTATTTTATCATAAAGTTAAGCTTCCTTGCGACTTCCAAGAACGCGTTTCAAAATGCCAATAATTGCCGGTAGTAGTGACACAAAGACAATGGCAATCATGATGATTTCAAAATGTTTTTTAACAAAAGGAATTCCACCAAATAAATAGCCTGCACCTAAGGCAACAATAACCCAAGCAAAACCACCGATGAAGTTAAAGAAAATAAACTTTTTATGTGGCATTTTACCAGCACCAGCTGTAAATGGAACAATCGTCCGAATGATTGGCATGAATCGCCCTAAGAAAATGGCCCAAGAACCCCATTTTTCAAAAAATTGATGAGCTTCTTCCATATATTCTGGTTTTAAGAAGCGAGAAAGCCATTTATGTTTTGGAATGACATCCCCAAATCTTCGACCAATTTCATAATTCAACAGATTAGCAATGAAGGCAATAATCCCCATCACCAAAATCAATAAGCCAATAGATAATTTTCCGTTTGACATTGCTGCCAAAGAACCAACAAAAAATAAAATGGAATCCCCAGGCAAGAAGGGGAAAATCACTAATCCTGTTTCAATAAAAATAATCGCCCCTAAAACAACATATATCCAAATATGACCATTAGGCATCTGGGCAAAATTAGCCATCCAGTCATTAAAGAAACCAAAAATCGAAAGTTGTACAAACATAATATTCCTTTTCAAAAGTTAAAAATTCTTACAATAGTTTTGTTTACTTAAATAGAATACATCCATAAAGAATTCATTCAAGCACTCGTTCAATTTTACAACAAAAAGGGCCTTTTGACAATAACAACTTTCTTATAATTTATCAGAGAAATCTCAAAACTAATGGTCAAACAATGTCAGAAAACCTAACATCAGCTTGCTTATAAGCAACTTTTGTGGTATAATTTTTCCAGAATAAAATAAACTGAGCTTAGCTACTAATAAATATAGGAAACTAAAAGAATGTTATTCCAACACTTATTTAGAAGAACATTTTTTTAATTTTCATTTTTTTATATTTAAAAGAAGACAAGCTCAAATCTCATATTCGAGGAGACAAAATGAAGAAATTATTTTTCGCTCTGGCAATGATGCTTGCCACTGTTACAGCTTTCCTAGTCGCACCTTCGGTTAAGGCCGAGACAACTGTAAAAATTGCATCCGATAGCTCATACGCTCCATTTGAATTTCAAAATGGTCAGAAAAAATGGGTAGGGATTGATGTTGATATCATGCAAGAAGTTGCTAAAATCAATGACTGGAAATTAGAAATGTCATATCCTGGTTTTGATGCAGCTCTCCAAAACCTTAAAGCTGGACAAGTAGATGGTGTAATTGCAGGAATGACAATCACTGACGAACGTAAAGAAACTTTTGATTTTTCAAATCCTTACTATACATCAGCATTAACCATTGCTACAACTAAAGACTCTAAACTTTCTGATTACAGTGATCTTAAAGGTAAAGCAGTTGGAGCAAAAAATGGGACTGCTGCACAAACATGGCTTCAAGAAAATCAAAAGAAATATGGTTACACAATCAAAACCTATTCTGACGGTGTTCATATGTTTGCCGCTCTAAGCTCTGGTAATATTGCTGGAGCAATGGACGAAGTTCCAGTTATTTCTTACGCTATGAAACAAGGGCAAGATTTAGCAATGAACCTCCCATCAATCTCCCTTCCAGGAGGCTATGGTTTTGCCGTAATGAAAGGCAAAAATTCAACGCTCGTCGATGGTTTCAATAAAGCACTCGCTGAAATGAAATCAAACGGAGATTATGATAAAATCCTCAAAAAATATGGGATTACTGCCACTAAAAAAGCAACACCTAAAAAAGATGTTTACACCATTGCTTCAGATAATAGCTTCGCTCCATTTGAATTCCAAAATGATGATAAACAATTCACTGGTATCGACGTTGACTTGCTTAACGCTATTGCTAAAAACCAAGGTTTCAAACTAAAATGGAATTTCATCGGTTTCCAAGCAGCTGTTGACTCTGTTCAATCTGGACATGCTGACGGAATGATGTCAGGAATGTCAATCACTGATGCTCGTAAACAAGTTTTCGATTATGGTAGTCCTTACTATTCTTCAAACTTAACCATTGCCACATCAAGTACAGATGACTCTATCAAGTCATGGAAAGACCTTAAAGGTAAAACTCTTGGTGCTAAAAACGGAACTGCTTCTTTTGATTATCTTAATGCCCATGCAAAAGAATATGGCTACACTGTAAAAACTTTCACTGATGCAACAACCATGTATTCATCATTGAATAACGGTTCTATCAATGCTCTAATGGATGACGAACCCGTCATTAAATACGCCATTAAACAAGGGCAAAAATTTGCCACTCCAATTAAACCAATTCCTGACGGACAATATGGATTTGCTGTTAAAAAAGGAAGCAATCCAGAGTTGATTGAAATGTTTAACAATGGTTTAGCAAATCTCCGTGCCAATGGTGAATATGATAAAATCATTGATAAATATTTAGCGAGTGATGCTAAAACAATCCAATCAAGCGCAAAAGAAAATACTTTCTTTGGTATTTTACAAAATAACTGGGAACAAATTGGCCGTGGTCTACTCGTTACTCTTGAACTTGCCATTCTCTCATTTATCTTAGCAATGATCGTCGGAATTATCTTTGGACTCTTCTCAGTAGCTCCAAGCAAGATTCTACGTACAATTGCACGCATCTATGTTGACCTTAACCGTTCAATTCCGCTTTTAGTGTTAACAATCTTTATCTTCTACGGAATTCCTAACCTGTTACAAATCATTACGGGTCATCAATCACCACTTAATGAATTTACAGCGGGTGTTATCGCCCTTACTTTGAACTCTTCTGCTTATATTGCAGAAATCGTTCGCTCTGGTGTTCAAGCTGTACCTTCTGGACAAATGGAAGCCAGTCGTTCGCTCGGTGTGACTTACCTGACATCAATGCGCAAGGTTATCTTACCTCAAGCCATTAAAATTACAATCCCTAGTTTGATTAACCAATTCATCATCACATTGAAAGATACAACATTAGTTTCAGTTATCGGACTTGTTGAATTGCTCCAAACAGGTCAAATTATCGTGGCACGTAACTTCCAAGCCTTCCGTGTTTATGGATTAATTGGTTTAGTTTACATGATTGTCCTCCTCTTCTTGATGTGGATTGGACGTCGCGTAGAAAAAAGAATGAAATAAGGAGAACATACTAATATGGGAATCAATACTCAAATCGAAGTCACTGATCTTCACAAATCTTTTGGAAAAAACGAAGTTCTAAAAGGAATTACAACAAAATTTGAAAAAGGTGATGTAGTCTGCATCATTGGCCCTTCAGGTTCTGGAAAATCAACTTTTCTTAGAGCTTTAAATGGGCTTGAAACAGCTACTTCTGGCGATATTATTATTGACGGATTTAACCTTACTGATAAAAATACAAATCTTAATCTTGTTCGTCAAAACGTTGGAATGGTTTTCCAACATTTCAATCTTTTCCCAAATATGACTGTGATGCAAAATATTACTTATGCTCCAGTTGAACTGAAAAAGATGTCAAAAGATGATGCAGATAAAAAAGCAATTCAACTTCTTGAAACAGTTGGCTTGTTAGATAAAAAAGATGCAATGCCTGAAATGCTTTCAGGAGGTCAAAAACAACGTGTTGCTATCGCCCGTGCCCTCGCAATGAATCCTGACGTTATGCTCTTTGACGAGCCAACCTCAGCACTTGACCCTGAAATGGTTGGTGACGTTCTAGCCGTTATGCAAAAATTGGCCGAAGAAGGAATGACAATGCTTATTGTTACTCACGAAATGGGCTTTGCACGTAAAGTTGCTAACCGCGTAATCTTTACGGATGGTGGAGTTATCTTGGAAGATGGTACACCAGAAGAACTCTTTGATAGCCCAAAACATCCCCGTTTACAAGACTTCTTATCAAAAGTTTTGAATGCATAAAATAGAAAAATCCCATTAAAATTTAAATGGGATTTTTTTATTTATTCATTCTCTATTTTATTATAAATACAAGTGTTTTTGAAAAAATAAAAACCAGAGCTCTGGTTTTTATTTTTTTACTATTTTCAAAAATTTATAAAACTTATTAAATCCTGTAATTGTTCCAATAGCAACTACACCGCCAGCAAATATTCCAGCTGTTCCTGCCACTTGTATTTCCAAATTATGAGCTGACACGTTTGGATATTTAGACTGCTCGTTATTTATTGCTACAACAGATGATTGAGGTATTTGGGAAATCTCTGTAGGCATTTTTAAAGGCAGTTTAAGTGGTGAATCAATCTCTTTGTTTACTTCTTTGAAGGTATCATTTGATTCACTATTAGGTTTCTCGTTTTTATGAATTGCTTCTTTTTTTATAGTTTCTTGTTCCTGCGGTTGATCTACTGTTGTTGAATCCTTGCTAGTTTGTTTACCTTGTTCATTTTTTCTTTCTGCTGTAGAACTCTGCTTACTTGAATTGTTATCACTTGTGGTAGGTACAACAACTTTTGAAACAATGAGTGTAAAGTGCAACTCTTGATTTTTATATTTCTCACCTGAGATTGCATCTTTTAAAGTAGCATATTGCTGACCATCAGTTGTCACTACTTTCGAAATATAGTAATTGTCCGGTAAATTAGGGAGTTCAGGCATAATAACTGCTTCATTTATCTCACCTTCAGTATCATTAATTGTTGGCAGTAAAATCGACTGGTCTACCACATCAGAACTATATTGATAATTAAAATATGCTTTTCCAATAGGAAGCTTCTTATAAGTAACATTAATTACATTATTTTCCGCATCATTATTTGCCACAACTAAAGGAGGGGCAGACACAAAAATATACCCGGGTATTTCTGGCGTAAGGAAAGAAAAGGTATTTATATCAACAATATCCCTGAGCTGTTTACCTAACACCTTAATTGTATCTCCCACATTAGCTTTTATAATGGAAGGGGAAAAATTTGTTATTGGTTGGTTGGTATCTTGATCAAGATAGTTAACCTGAACACTCTGCGTTCCTTTATAAGCATTAAACTCATCTTCTGTACTCGAATAGGTCAAACGTCCAAAATTACCTCCAGTCGAGCCAATTATTCCCAGTGACATTGAACGAGCAACTGTTATTTTTTCCGAAAGAGTTGTAGCTTTCCCCCCATTTTCTGACGAGATTGTATATGTTAATTCCCCTGTTACATTCTTATCATTAGTAAGTGTGCTACTTGGCTGCCAATCTATTTTCATATTTTCAGTAATTGTACTTCCAGTATTTGGAACTGAAGTGGTTGGATAAGCCTGTTTAATTAACTCCCCCAAATTATTTGTCTGACGAATTGAAACATTGTTGGATGCCGCGTTTTCTGTACCAGATCCGTCTAAATCTACATCAGAGTTTTGATATAGATCTCTACCCATGAAGATTGAATCTGACAGGCCACCAATACCCAAATACTTTCCAACAACATTTGAAGTCCCATCGGCAGCTAAATTTGATTTCAAATTATTTGCAATAAAATCTGTAGATTTTGGTGTTAAGATAAATCCTAGAGAATCACCAGCAGCAAAAGGGTCTGTACTAGAATTAGCTTGTAATGAAAAATTACCCGAAAAGCTGACTTTCTGAGTCATATCAATCGCACCATTAAATAAAGCATATCCAGCAGATTTAGACTTATTATTTACTAAATTCACTGAAAAGGTAGACGTTTCTACAGTCTCAGCTGACCCTATATTTGTCCATAACGCCGAATTCTGATTCGACTGCGGAGGATAGATATGGTTTCCAGTATCAAAACTCTGATCTGGAACTAGCTGAGAAATTGTAGTATCTGCCTGAACACTCTTGTAGAAAGCATCATTTAAAAAATGGAATGACAGTGTATAAGTGAAAATTATTATAAAAAGAATCAATTTTGAACAAAAATTAATTTTCTTTATTAAATAAGAAGTTGTTAACTTAAAATATTTGTCGTTATTGTTCAAACTTAATTCCTTTCTTATAAATTACTGTAATTGACTTTCACTCACTAACTGCCTTGATTTAAGAAGAGCACTCTTTTCATTCATAATTAAATCACGAACTTGCAAATCTTGAGATTCTAATTCTAATAAGTTAATCGCTTCTGATAAATTCTTAACTTCTTTATCTTCTATACATCCGATGATATAATTCAAGCTTCGCGAATTAAGATATTTTTCTGGTAGTTGAGGCACCTCTAAAATTTCTTCTTTTAGAATCTGGTTTATTTTTTTTATAATTTCATTTTCTTTTTTTTGATATTTTTTCAAAAATAATTTTTTAACCATTCTTTTCCCTAAAGGAAAATAGTCTCTCATCCATAACCATTGGGAGCCTATACGTATACCATTACCTAACACCAGGGCAACAAAACTGATTGAGAACATTCTTACAAAAACTTCTGTGGCACCTGTTTTTGCTGCTACTCTCCCAAACATACCAGATTTTTCGGTCATAAACCAAACAATTAAAATCGAAGAAATGAGAAATCCTAGAAAAATTGCTTGCCACTCAACCTGACGGGCGACTCGTCGTTCATAATTTTGTTTCAGCTCATCTGAACTTTGCAAAAGTTCTTCTAGCTTTGTTAGTACATCCAATAGCTGATGACAATAATCAAGAATCACGTTGCCCCTCTCTAATTTGCAGTATTTTATTTAAAGAACTCCATCAATTTTAACATGTTTGTCTTTATTTTGCAATCTTATTCCCTTAAAATAAAAAAACACCCGTAGGTGCTTTTTATCTATGAGACGAAACATTCAACCGGTTAAGCGCTCGGTGGAGTGCTACTTCCGCTCTATTTATTTCATCTGATTTCTTCTCAGCTTTAGCAACTTCAAGTGCTTTTTCAGCTCGAATTTTTGCACGTTCCGCACGTGATACATCAATATCACGATTACGTTCTGCAGAGTCTGCAACAATTGTTACAAGACTATCTTTTATTTCGATAATTCCACCATTTACTGCAATATAATCAACATGTGTTTCATCATCTGGACGACGAACTTTAAGTTCATCAATTTCAAGTCCAGCAATCGTTGAAATCATATTTGGCAAAATACCAATTTCACCATTCGTAGTTCGAGCAGTAATGTAATTTGCATGGTGATCGTAAATCATACCAGCAGGGGTAATTACTTGAAGTGTCATGACGTTTTCAGACATTCGATTCCTCCAATTTTTTCTATGAAAATTTAAATTACAAAGATAAAAAATACTTTTCTAAAAGCAAAACTCTAATAGTCACTCAAATTTTACAATTCAATCAACTTTTACTGACAGAATTTTTTGTCAGTAATTTTTTTAGTCAATAGAGTATTTTCACTTTCTCAATTCATCAGAAATCGAATTAATAACCCATTGATTTTGCTTTTTCGAGTACATCTTCAATTGGACCTACACCACGGAAAGCATCTTCAGGGACTTCGTCATATTTACCTTCCAAAATTTCTTTGAAGTCATGAACAGTTTTGTCAATTGGTACATATGAACCAGGTTGACCAGTAAATTGTTCCGCAACGTGGAAGTTTTGTGAAAGGAAGAATTGGATACGACGTGCACGTCCAACGAGAATTTTTTCATCGTCAGACAATTCATCCATACCAAGAATGGCAATAATATCTTGCAATTCTTTATAACGTTGGAGGACACGTTGAACTTCCATTGCCACTTCATAGTGTTCTTCACCAACAATTTCAGGTGTAAGCGCACGTGATGATGAAGCAAGTGGGTCAACGGCTGGATAAATACCCATTTGTGTCAAACGACGTTCCAAGTTAGTTGTTGCATCCAAGTGAGCGAAGGCTGTAGCTGGCGCTGGGTCAGTATAGTCATCGGCAGGGACATAAATCGCTTGGATAGATGTAACAGAACCCTTCTTAGTAGAAGTGATACGTTCTTGCAATTGCCCCATTTCAGTAGCAAGTGTTGGTTGGTAACCAACGGCAGAAGGCATACGTCCCAAAAGGGCAGAAACTTCTGAACCAGCTTGTGTGAAACGGAAGATGTTGTCAATGAAAAGCAATACGTCTTGACCTTGAACATCACGGAAATATTCCGCAATTGTCAAACCAGTAAGGGCAACACGCATACGTGCTCCTGGTGGTTCATTCATTTGACCAAAGACCATGGCAGTTTTTTCAATAACGCCTGATTCTTTCATTTCCCAGTAAAGGTCATTCCCTTCACGAGTACGTTCCCCAACACCAGTAAACACAGAAATACCTCCGTGTTCTTGGGCGATGTTGTGAATCAATTCTTGAATAAGGACGGTTTTACCAACTCCGGCACCACCGAAAAGTCCGACTTTACCACCTTTAAGGTAAGGTGCAAGCAAATCGACAACTTTAATCCCAGTTACGAGAACTTCGTTTGCAGTTGACAATTCGTCAAATGTTGGAGCTTTTTTATGGATAGGATTACGTTCTGCATCAGCAGCAAATTCTTCCCCACCGTCAATAACATCACCAAGGACGTTAAAAACACGACCAAGAGTGGCTTCCCCAACAGGAACGCTGACTGCTTTACCTGTATCAAGGACTTCAAGTCCACGAGTCAAGCCATCAGTAGATTCCATAGCGATTGTACGAACTGCACCATCACCAAGTTCCAAAGCAACTTCAAGAGTAATTTTTGTTTTTAGGCCATTGACATCTTTGTAGACAATCAAGGCATTGTTAATCTCAGGCAATTTGGCATCAGAACCAAATTCCACGTCAACGACGGGACCGATAATCTGAGTAATTTTACCAGAACTCAATGTTTTTCCTCCTGTTTTTATTTTCTGTCAAAGAACAGAATTTCTATTCATTTTTATGTTTGTCAGTAAAAATTTTACTGACAAAAACAATTAAGATTCAAAGCCATCACTGACAGAATTCCTATCAGTAAATTAAAGCGCTGAGGCTCCTGCAACGATTTCCGTAATTTCTTGCGTAATCGATGCTTGACGAGCACGGTTGTATTGAATAGTCAAATCATTGATAACAGAGTGAGCATTATCAGTTGCAGTACGCATTGCTGTCATACCTGCAGCATGTTCTGCTGTCTTAGCATCAACGATTGAACCATAAATCATACTTTCAGCGTATTGTGGCAACAATTGGTTTAAGATTGTTTCACGATCTGGTTCTAATTCAAATGTTTCAAGAGATGGCTTTTGTTGACCTGATTCTTCAAAAGAAATAGGCAACATTTTTTCCATACGTGCATCACTTACCAATGAGTTCACATGATGATTATAGCAAACATAGAGTTCATCGAATTCTTCTGCTTGATATTCAGTTACCGCTTCTGTAACAATCGCTCTAACTTCTTCAAAAGTTGGTTGGTCTGAAAGACCACGAAGGACATAAGAAACTTTAACATTGCGTGCTTTGAAGAAATCTGCTCCAGTACCGCCAAGTGCAAGAATAGTATATTCACTTTCATTAGCATGACGTTTACGGATAGTATTCATGACAGATTTCAAAATATTTGAATTATAGCCACCGACAAGTCCACGATCCGAAGTAATTACAAGATAGCCAGTTTTTTTGACTTTTCTTTTTATCATCATTGGATTCTTTGCTGGCTCTTTGTCTGAGGAAACTAAATCAGTTGTAATTTTACGAACTTTTTCAGCATAAATTTGAAATGCTTTGGCATGAGATTCAGCTTTTTGAAGTTTCGCAGCGGAAACCATTTGCATGGCTCCAGTTATTTGACTTGTTTTCTTCGTTGAGGCAATCTTAGTTTTTATTTCATTAAGTGAAGCTCCCATTAGTTAGCCTCCTTATTAATAATTCGTTGTATTTTTGAATGCTTTAATTGCTTCGTCGAGTTTTGCTTCTTCTGGCAAATCTTTAGTTTCAGTAATCACGTTCAAGAGTTCTGCATAATTTGCATCGAAGAAATCGAACATTTTTGTTTCAAAATCAAGAACGTCATCAACTGGAACATCATCAAGATGACCATGAGTCAATGCATAAAGAATTAAAACTTGTTTTTCAACAGCCAGTGGTTTGTGCAATGGTTGTTTCAAAACTTCAACGGTACGACGACCACGATTCAATTTTGCTTGAGTCGCTTCATCAAGATCAGAACCAAATTGAGTAAAGGCTTCAAGTTCACGGAATGACGCAAGGTCAAGACGCAAAGTACCAGCAACTTTCTTCATGGCTTTGATTTGTGCAGCACCACCAACCCGAGAAACTGAAGAACCAGCATCGATGGCAGGACGTACACCTGAATAGAATAAGTCATTTTCAAGGAAAATTTGACCGTCAGTAATAGAGATAACGTTTGTTGCAATATAAGCTGAGATATCTCCGGCTTGTGTTTCAATGAATGGCAGTGCAGTCATTGAACCACCACCAAGATCGTCAGATAATTTGGCAGCACGTTCCAAAAGACGTGAATGTAAGTAGAATACGTCACCTGGGTATGCTTCACGACCTGGTGGACGGCGGAGCAAGAGTGAAAGTTCACGATAAGCAACCGCTTGTTTTGATAAATCATCATAAACAACTAAGACGTGTTTACCGTTGTACATGAATTCTTCACCCATTGCAGCTCCAGCATAAGGAGCGATGTAAAGAAGTGGTGAAGGTTGAGAAGCTGACGCAGTTACGACGATTGTATAATCCATCGCACCGAGTTTGCGGAGCGTTTCAACTTGTGTACGAACAGTTGATTCTTTTTGTCCAATCGCAACGTAGATACAGATCATATCTTGACCCTTTTGGTTCAAGATTGCATCAATAGCGACTGATGTTTTACCTGTTTGACGGTCTCCGATAATCAATTCACGTTGTCCGCGCCCAATTGGAACGAGGGCATCAATCGCTTTAAGACCAGTTTGCAATGGTTCAGAGACTGATTTACGTTGCATAACACCAGGAGCTTTTGCTTCAACAGGACGAGTCTTACCAGTATTAAGTTCTCCAAGTCCATCAACAGGTTGTCCAAGTGGATTTACAACACGTCCGATGAGTTCTTCACCAACTTGGATTTCCATGATTTTACCTGTACGTTTTACAGTGTCACCTTCACGAATTGAGAGGAAATCACCAAGTACGATAATACCAACGTCTGTCGCATCCAAGTTTTGCGCCATACCAAGGACACCATTTGAAAACTCAACAAGCTCACCGCTCATCGCATTTTCAAGGCCATAGGCACGGGCGATACCGTCACCAACATAGGTAACGACACCAGTTTCAGCAACTTCAAAATCTGGTGTGAAATTTTCAATTTGTTTTTTAATCAGTGAGCTGATTTCATTAGCTTTAATTGCCAAAAATATGCTCCCTTCTAGAAATTTTTACTAGTTCAAGGCTATTTAGCTTTAAACTGCAGTTATACCGTTTGAGCATGATAGGTAAGATTTGAAATTACCTTTATATGTTCTCAAAAGTTTAACAGTATGATTTTGAAAAATTTTCCACTGAGTTTTGAGCAGAGAAAGAAAATTTTTCTATCCTGATTAGAGGATTTCAGCGGCGATTTTAGCCAATTGTGTTTTTAGTGAGGCGTCAATAATTTTTCCACGAGAATTCACAATGAATCCACCGAGAATTTTTTCATTGACTGTGTTAATTACTGTTACTTCATTTAGGTCAAATTTTGCTTTCGCCATAGCTGTAAATTTTTCAATCTGAGCATTTGTCAAAGCAATGCTTGAAACCACCTCAACGTCAGCAATCTTAAACATATCATCTGCTGCATTTTTAGTTTCATCAAGTATTTCACCCAAATCTCCTAAACGACCATTTGAACGAACGGTATTAAGGAAATTTGACATTACTTCTGAAGAAGTTTGAAGTAAAGTATCAATCAATTCAGATTTTGCAGAGAATGAATAAACTTCGCTACTTAAAAAAGCAGCCAAGTTATCTTCTTTGAAAAGTTGAATCATTTCGCTAACTTCAGAAAGAATTGCTTCAAGTTGTCCTTTTTCTTGGGCAACTTCTAGTAAAGCTTTACTGTATTTTTGTGAATTTACTTTTGTCATCTTATTCTCCTAACTTAGCGAGATAAGAGTCGATTAATTCCTGTTGTGCAGAAGCATCTAATGATTGTCCAATAAGCTTTTCAGCAATTTGAACTGAGATGTCCGCAACATCGCCTTTAACTGTGTTAAGAGCTTCTTTGCGTTCTTGCTCGATATCTTCTTGCGCACGTTTTTTCAAACTAGTTGCTTCTTCATTTGCTGTTGCAAGTACTTTCGCACGGTTTTGTGAGGCAGTATCGTTTGCAACTTGAATGATGTTAGCAGCTTCTTCTTTTGAACCTGCAAGTTCTGCTTGACGTTGTTTAACCAAGTCAGCAGCTTGTTTGTTGTTCGCTTCTGCTGCATCGATATCATCAGATATTTTCTTCGCACGACTTGCAAAAACACTAGTAATTGCATTCCATGCAAAGAGGCGCAACAATACCAATAAGATAATAAATGCACCAGATACAACGATGATGTTACCGAGAACGGTATTCGGAGCAGCTTCTAATAATAATGTTGACAATTTCTACTCCTTTCTTAATGTTCTGCTATAATTTTGTGGCTAATGTACAAGTTTGTCAAAAGGACAAAGACATAAGCTTGGAGGGCTGAAATGAAAAGTGAAAAGCCAATCCATGCAACTTCAAGAATCCACGCAACTGGAAGCATCCACATGGTTGATTGAATCATACCGGCGATAAGACCAAGCATGATTTCACCCGCGAAGATATTCCCATAAAGCCGTAAACCAAGTGAAAGTGCATTTGTAA
Source organism: Lactococcus sp. S47 (assembly GCF_016517475.1). NCBI lineage: Bacteria > Bacillati > Bacillota > Bacilli > Lactobacillales > Streptococcaceae > Lactococcus > Lactococcus sp. S47. The sequence continues at coordinate 157,287 of NZ_JACVUB010000004.1, read as the reverse complement.
ATTCTTCCAGAATATTCATTGGAAGAAGACCTTTCGGATCTTTCCAGAAGGCAACTTTGAGGTAACCTTTAAAACCGAATTTTTGTACACCTAGTGTATTTGACATTACAACAACAAGTAGTGCAAGAGTCAAATCGACTGTTGGATTTGCAGTTGGTGATTTCCAAAGTGAAACATCACCTGGCGTACTAATTTTGGTTACTAGCCCAATGCAGTTGGCAATAAGAAGGAAAGAAAAGAGGGTAAAGTTCATGAGCGCAAAGCGTGGTGCTTCATGAGGGCCGACGTTATCTTTGGAAACTCCATTGACAAAATCAACAACCCACTCAAGAACATTTTGTTTACCTTTGGGTTTGAGCTGCATATTGCGGCTCGCCCAGAATACCAGACCGAACACAATGAGGACAGTCACAAAAGTCATTACTGTGATTGTTCCATCAAATGGAATTGGCCCAATATTAAAGGTCCATGTTGATTCCATACCTGTTCTTCCTTTCTGTTTTTAAAATTTTGTTGAGAAAAATTTTAACGGAAAAGGAATGCCATAGCAAGGGCGATGAAGAATGTACCTTCGACGAAGGCGATACCCATGAACATTGAACCACGAAGTTTTCCTTCAAGTTCTGGTTGGCGTGCAACGGCTTGGAGGAAGTTTGAAACGATAAGTCCATCACCGATAGCGGCTCCGAGTGCTGCAAGACCGATAGCAATTGCTCCAAGAGCGGCAAGTGTAATTGTCATTATAGACCTCTTTCTATATTGCGATTTCGCAAATTTATTTTACTAAGAAATTCTACTACTATTCGTAGTTTTTGTCAAAGACAAGCATGAGAATTTCATCATTTCTCTCATTTTTGTCTTTGTAAGCGTTTGATAGACAAAATTTTTAAATTTTGTACTGAATAAACAGAGAAAATTTTTTAGATTAGCTCAAGCGTTCTTCTTGTTTATAATTTATTGGGAGCCATTTTAATACAGATTCGATTTTTTTGGTCCAATAATACCATTCATGAACGCCGTCTGAGCTTTCATAAGTAATATCGAAACCTAACTTTTTCAACTCAGCTGTCGCGTATTCATTTCCCGGAAAAAGAAAATCTTGTTTACCACACCAAGCGTAAAGTTTGGGTTTGTTTTCTTGTTTTCTGTCTGCCAAAGATAAAATTTCATTATCTGACCCTTTAAAAGTTTCCCAATTTCCAAAAATTCCTCCCCAGTAAGCTGGATTTTCTTTGAAATTTTCTTCCATTCCGTCAAAAGTCAAAACGCCAGACAAACTAGCCGCATAACTAAAATAGTCAGTTCCTAATGCGAGACGATAAGCTCCATATCCTCCCATTGATAAACCAGCGATAAAGTTTTTTTCTCTTTTTGTGGATAGATTTGGGAAAAAATTGTTAATTACTTTGGGAAGTTCATGAGCAATCGCATCAAAATAATTCATACCATATGTGGTGTTCACATAAAAACCAAGATCCGTTGAGGGCATGACAATTGCTAAATTAGTATGCCGAATCAATCGTTCAATTCCTGAACGAATTATCCAAGAATTCTCGTTTCCGCTCATTCCATGCAAAAGATAAAGCACCGGAATATCTGTTTGGGTAAAATCTTCCACTTTACTTGATTCAGGATAAATAACATTAACTTTTCGATTCATCCCAAGAACTTCTGAATAGTATTCGATATTAATTACTGCCATAAAATATCTCCTTAATAAATTTATGTTGTTGTCATTTGTTGACAACTCTCTACCTATTAAAAGTGGATTTTCTTCAATCCCTTAATTTTGAAATTTCCTTTCTCTTTTATTCTGACCTTCTTTCACTTTTTTTCAAAGTGTGCGCTGTGAAGTCATTACTCCATTTTATTTTTGGGGTACATTAGAAATCAAATAATGGTAGTATTTTTACGTTTCTACAGGCCTTCAACGTCTTCTTTATTGTAACATTTTATAGATGTCTTTTGCTCACTTTTTCCTTTCATTTATCTAACTGTTTGGATTCGCCAATGTTGATTGATTTGCATTAGTTTAAGCGCTCCCTTTTGATCGGTTCTCAGTATTCTGATTTGGTTTTTTTTTAATGTTTCTAAAGTTTCTTGATTGGGATGTCCATATCGATTTTTCTCTCCAACCGAAATGAGGGCAAGTTTGGGATTAATTTCTTTAATAAAGTCAGAGTTTGAACTTGTTTTACTGCCATGATGACCTACTTTTAAGACATCAACTTTCAATTTAGGATAATTCTTGAGCAGTTCTTTTTCTCCTTCTTGTTCTAAATCCCCTGTAAATAGAAATTTTGTATGATAAAAATTTCCATAAGTCACGATAGAATCATTATTATCCCCTTTTCCTGTATAACCATTTGATAAAACTTGTAAAGCACTATCAAAGATTGGAATTTTATCTCCAACTTTACTGATGTGAATCGCAATATTTGCTTTCTTCAATTTTTCTACAAAATGATTATTTGTCAGTTCACCGGGGCTAACCCAAATTTCTTTTATTTTTATTTTATCAGCTAAATTCAAAAAATCTCCAACATGGTCAGCGTCCGTATGCGTCAAAATGAGCTGGTCGATTTGACTTACTCCAACAGATTCAAGATATGGAATGAGTGTTTTTTCGGCATTTGTTTGACTTTGAGGTTTTTGCCAACTTTCTTGCGGAAGGGCTAATCGTCCGCCTGTATCAATCAAAATTGTTTCTTTATTAAATTTATCTTGCAAAAAAATACTATCTCCTTGACCAATATCAACTGCTGTGATACTGGGGTAAATTGGATTTTTACAAATAAAAAAACTACAAACAATTAGGCCAGCAAAAATTATTTGTCTTCTTTTCTTAAAGAGATTATCAATTAACAAACCGATTAGGAAAAATAAGATTAATAATTCAATTGGCCGGGGATTCCCTAAAACCAAAGGATAATGTAAGGGTAAATCAACCTCATGAATTAGCCATTCTAGAATTTGAAAAATATGATTTATATTAAAATTATAGCCAATTAGAGACAAGAGAAAAGTGCCTAATAGTAAAGGCAATAAGATTACATCAAATAAAAAGCCAAAGCCAATCGTCAGTAAAATTGAAAAAGGCTGAAAGATATGAAAATCCAAAATGAGTAAAGGTAAAACACTCAAAGAAATCACTGATGATTCTGTCAGTAATTTTCTTATTCCTTTTAGTTCTGAAAATTTATGATTAATCATTGAAATGACAAAAGAATAAAATAAAGTTAGTTGTCCTCCTGTTGTCATTAAAAATTTAGGACTGACAATCATCAGAAGAAAGGTTGTCACTGCTAGGTTATCTAAAGGATTTAGACGAATATTTTTTTGAAATAAAGCTCGTAATACTGAAACCGAAAATCCTGTCATAAATGCATAAAAAATTGAAAAGGGAATTTGCCAAATATTTAATTTTTCTCTCGTTATTCCTAGTCGAAGAATGATTCTACGAAACCAATCAATGAAAAAATTAACTTGCATTCCCGATAAGGCAAAAAGATGAATAATTCCTAATGAACTGTAAATGTCTCCCATTTGATTAAAATCTTTACTTAAAAAGCCAAAAAGTAAGCCAGTCATATAATCATTCATTGGTTTTGGAAAATGAGTTTGTGACCAGACAATTGCTTTTCGTCTTAAAACATGGAGGTCAAAAGTGTCGTTTAAAACTATTTTATTAATTTTATCAATCGTAATTTGCCGATAAATATTCTGGCTCGCTAAATACTTTTGATTATCGAATCCATTAAAATTTCTTTGTTTTTCTGGAATTTGAAGGTTTCCTGTGAAACTCAGCTGACAATTTTGACTTAGATTTTGATAAAATTTTTGTTCTTTTTTACTTTTTAGAGTCTCGTAAACTTGATAATTTTGGCCTCTTTCTTTTCCTTGAAAACTTAGTAAATCACCATTAACTTGGATAGTGTCGGGGATCATTGTAATTTTGGAAAGAGTGGTTGGCTGATTTTCACTATTCTTAATCGTATCCATTTTTACTACTAAGAAAAAACTTCCCATAACTAATAAAAATGGGATGACTAAATAATATTTTCTATATAAGGCAAGTAAACTTGAAAAAATGAACAAAATGAGACAAATTAAATTAAAATTGAAGATTAAAAAATACAAGATAACAGAAAGATAAGCTAAAAATATCAAAGGAATTTTATTCAAAACACAACTCATCTTTCAATTTTTCTAGTGTTTTATCTCCAAAACCAGAAACTTTTCCCAAGTCTTCAAGTGATTTGAAATCACCATTTTTCGTCCGAAAATCAATGATGTCTTAAGCTTTTTTCTGACCAACACCTGTTAATTTTTGTAGTTCAATCAAATCTGCTTGATTGATATTTATTTTTTCAGTGGTTGTTGAGACTTGACTAGTGACCGAATTAGCAGAGCTATCAGTATTTTCTGTGCTTGAATTTTCACCAATTTTTGGGACATAAATTACTTCTTCATCTTTTAATTTTGCTGACAGATTAATTGATTTCTGGTCAGCTTGGTCAGTAAAACCACCAGCTTCCTTAATTAGATCAACTAGACGTTCATCTGACGAAATTTGATAGACATTAGGCTTTGTTACCGCACCTTTTAAATCAACCATAATTTTACTGACAGATTTTTCATTAGGTTCACTAAATTTACTGACAGAGCTTTGCCTGCTGACAGAACTTAAATTTTCTACTGACAGATTTGTAGTTGGCTTTTGACCGTTGGTTAAAACGTAAAAAACCCCACCAGCAATGAGCCCACAAACAACTAAAACAATCATTTTCCAATATTCTTTTACTTTTTCTAAAATCTTATCCATACTTTTATATACGAAAAAACTCTTGGAAAGTTTCCAAGAGTTGAATTATAAAATATTTTTTATTTAAAGATGAATCGATAAGCCAAAATTATTAGAATGATAATGATGACAAGAGCCAGACGCAATGGAGAATTTCTCCGCCATGGATTTTTCTTTTCACCATTTTCACTGACCAGTCTGTCAGTTGTTTTTTTCTTTGAATTTCGACCTGTCAGTCCTTTAAAAAGTTGACTCATAATTTTTTCGTCGCTGTAAGAAAGAACATTTCGCGCATAAATTTTCTCACCCGCTTTTGCTATGGCAAGCGTTGCTAAAAGTTGTAATCCAAGAGCAATCCAGGCTTCTGTCGTTGTTGAATATTGAATAGCCAGTCGGCTAGTCATCAATGTTGGACTGATAAATGGAATAAAACTAAGAACTTTCAAAACAATATTCCCCGGAACAGTCGAGCCAGCAATTCCCCCAATATAACCAATCATCGCTAAAAAAGCAATTGGCTGAGTAGCTTGTTGTACCTGAGCTTGTTCATTAACCAGAGATGCTACAATTGATGCGAGAATTAAATAACCTAAAATCCCAATTAAAGACATGGCTACCAAATAAATTCCGAAACCGAAAGTAATCCCTGAAAGCATGGCACCAATTGCTTTAATCTGATCTAAATTTTTGATAAAAGGATAAGCAATCCCAAAACCAAGCACATAAATTCCAAGCTGAGTCGCTAATAGTAGAATTACACCAATAATTTTCCCATAATACTGTACGTTTGAGCTAGTGGCCGCGAGTAACGTCTCCATAATTCGACTAGATTTTTCATTACCAATTTCCTGTCCGATGATTCCCACATACATCATCATCAATGTGAAAATTAAAATCGAGGCAATGGAGCCAATTGCAATATTCGCGCCAGTCTGTCCATCACCTGTTGACTTTTGTCCAGAACTTGTTTGTGTTTTCATTGTAAACTTAGCTGGACTAAGAAGTTCTTGAACATCGGCGGCTGACAGATTGAGACGTTGTGCTGTTTTTGAAATATTAACTTGAGTCAGCGCAGTTTGAAAACTTGATTGGTCAAATTTGACACTTGATTTATTATCAGTGACAATGGTATAAGCTCCATTATCTTCGGTTAAAAATCCATCAATTTTTCCGGAAGAAAGGTCTTTTTTAGCGTCATCTAAAGAAGACTCGTTACGAATATCTGCTTTTAAAGTGTCATTTTTAGAAAGAATCTGAGTTAGTGCAGGATTATCGACAACAGCCATTTTTGGACTTTGATTAGCCCCGCTACTGATGACTAAACCGATAATTAAATAAATCGCGCCTAGCAAAAATGGTGAAAGGACAAGTGCCCAAAAGCCCACTCCTTTGACACGACTTCGGTAAATATTTTTTGCAACAAGCCAAGTTTGATTTTTCATTTTATTTCCTCACTTCTTGCACTTAAATTTTCTTGATTGTTCTCAGCTGCTTCCATTCGGAAAATTTCATCTAGTGACGGTGGAGACTGAACAAATGCTTGAACATAGCCATCTTTAGCCACTTTTTGGAAAATTTCACGTCCAACTTCTGCCTCAGATATTTTTATTGAACGACCACTTCCTCTTTTTTCAATTGATTCAACTCCTGTAATCACAGAGAGCTCTTCATTGGGCAGATCAGACTCCAAATAAATACGGGTACGGCCATAAGAAGCTCGAATGGCTTCAACCGTTCCATTTAAAATTGTTTGACCGCCTTTTAGCATTAACAAATGGTCAGATAAAAGCTCAACATCACTCATATTATGGTTGGAGAAAATAACCGCCGCTCCCTTATCACGACTCCGTTTAATCTCATTTCGCAAGAGTTCTGTATTCACTGGATCAAGCCCTGTAAATGGCTCATCCAAAATCAAAAATTCAGGCTCATGAATCAAAGTGGCAATGAATTGAATTTTTTGGGCATTACCTTTAGAGAGGGTTTGAACTTTGTCAGTTGGTTTACCAACGACCTCTAAACGTTTCATCCAGTCTTGTAGCTTTATCCGGGCATCTGCTCGTTTCATTCCATGGAGTTCCGCAAAATAAAGAATTTGGTCTTCAACTGTCATCTTTTGATAAAGACCACGTTCTTCGGGTAAGAAACCAATTTTTTGCTTGATTTCTTGCGTAATCGGTCCATCTTGCCAAGTAATTTTCCCTTGGTCAGCTGATATAAAATTAAGAATCATCCGAAAAGTCGTTGTTTTCCCAGCACCATTTTGACCAATTAAGCCCATAACTTCACCTGGTTTAACAACCATATTGAGATTATCAACAGCGATTTTATCACCAAAGCTTTTTCGAACTTTGTCAATCTTTAATGTCATAATTTTCCTTACTCTTCCTTTTTTTCTAATTATATCATTTTATTTTCACTTTTAACCTCCTTTTCCCTCTTAGGTAAGACAAAAAATGTCTTAATTTTGTCATTTTAATTTTCTTTCTTCATTTGACCTCTAAATCCTAAAAAACTTAAGCTCAAAAGGAGCATGCTTGCAAAAAAAGCAGGTCCAGCAGAACTAAAACTACTCATACCCCACAGCCATCCTTGCCCCTGAGCTAAATAAACTCCTGTGTTGATTAAGTCAATTAGAAAAACTAAACTCAGAATGAGCCACAAAACTTTTAAGCTTTTCATTTTCCGAGATTTTATCCCCAGATGCCAAATCCAAAAAGCAGCAAAAGTAAAGATTAAACTTCCAAAAAGATAAATGAGCTCAACGGATTGAAGCCAGTAAAAATGCCGACTCTCAAGGCTAAAACCAATAACTGTCAATAGTCCTGCAAAAATCAGGACGGGGATAAAAATGGACCAGATAAATTTGTTCATTTTTTCTTCCTTTCTAATTTTAATTTATTTAATTTTATTTTAATATTTTTCTTACCAAACACAAAATGTTTTACTTTTTCAATAAAATAATAAAAAATCTTGACTAATTAGCCAAGATTTTTTCTAGTTCATTCTCTGACAAATCTGTCAGTAATTTTATCGCAGTAACTTTATCAGTAGTTTGGAGAGAGCGTTCTAACCAAACAATACCATACCATTGTTCAAACTTATAACCCGCTTTTGGAAAAAGTCCAATTTGTTCAAAACCAAATTTTTTATGAAATGCAACACTTGCCGGATTTGGATAGGTAATACAAGCATAAGCACGCTGATAATTAAGTACCGATAAAGCTGTCAGTAACTCTTGATAAAGGGCACTACCAGCGCCATGTTGCCGTTCATTTTCATCTAAATAAATTGATAATTCAACCACCCAATCATAAGCCGCCCGTTCTCGATAAGCGCCAGCATAAGCATAACCAATGATTTTGTCATTTTCAATCGCCACAATATAAGGATAGCGACTTCCTATTTTTTCAATTCGCTTTTCAAATTCTGCAATCGTTGGGACTTCATACTCAAAAGTAATGGCAGTTTTTTCAACATAAGGTTTATAAATTTCTAAAAGTCTTTTAGCATCAGACTTTTTCGCTAATCTAAACTCCATTTCCTTCTCCTTTACATTTTTTACTATTATACACCATTTATTAATTACTGACAGAAATTTCTACACATTTTTATTTAACATTTTTTTATCAGAGATAAATAAAAAATTACTGACAGCTCTGTCAGTAAAAATTTTCCATAATAAAAAAGCTGGATGCTCCAACTTTTACATCTTAACCAACAATTGTCACAATGACTAAACCAATCAAAGTTAGAATCACAACAAATCCTGCATTTACAATTGTAAAATATTTTACAAATCCTCGCGTTTCACCACGCGCATTCATTCTAATAACCTTGTAAGCAATCAGCGTTGCCATTGACGAAACAATTGTACCAATTCCCCCAATATCAGCTCCAAGCACCAAAGAAACAGCATGAGGAGTGAACGGAGAAATCAAAATTGGGGCCGCGATATTAGAGATAAATTGACTCATAATCACAGTTCCTAAAAAAGAAGCCTGCGGTCCAACTAAAGTATTACTGATAAAATCAGTCAACACACTGATATTAGCAATATTTCCTACAATCAAAAAGAAAAAGATAAATGTAAATAAAAGATGATAATCAATTCCTTTAAAAAGTCTCGGACGATAGATTAATACAACCAAAGCAACAATTGCTCCAGCAAGATAAAAATTCACATAGCCAAAAACAGAAGCTGCCATCAATAACATCAAAACAACAAAAATAGAAGTTTCAACTTTATTAAATTGCGTCACTTTAGTTTCAATCACCAAAGGCTCATTATCAATGAATTGACAAGCAATCATCAAAATCAATAAACCCAAAATCCATAAAGCGCCTGTTCCTTTAAAAAAGTCCAAATTAGTTAAAGCGGCACCACCATGATGTGCTGCTACTTTATAAAAAGAATACAAATAAAGATTATGCGGATTACCTTGCGGAAGTAAGGCAGAACCAATGTGACAGGCTGGAACAATCAATGCTGCTCCAATATAAACTGACTTTCGGTTTTTAATTTCTTTAGTAATCGCTAAATAGAGCGGTAAAACCGTCAAAATTGTTAAATCATTTGTAAAAAAAACGGCTAAAAAGAAGGTAAGTAGCGTCGTAAATCGAACGAGCTGACGCGTTGTTGTACTTCTTTTGACTAAGGATTGTCCCAAATACTGTAACAAACCTGTTTCTTTAAAACCACCAATTACAAGCATCAAACCTGAAACCGTAACGATGACGTGATAATTAAAGAAACGCGTTGTCACTCCACCCAAACTAATGGCAATAATTGCAATAATAAACGAAATCAGAAAAACTTTGTCCACTAGAAACCAATTTTTAATGGCCGTCCATACTTTTTGGGATTCGCGCTGAGTAGCTGAATGTTCCACTACTTCTCCTAACTAGCATATAAAATTTTGCACCACAATAAATTATACCATCTAAAGATGACAGTGACAAGCTTTTTCTCATATAAAAGTAAATTAATTTCAAAGGGACTTTTTCAAGTAGAAAATACATTTATTATCCATAGATTCGATATAAAATTTCATCAAAAAAATCCCCCTGACTAGGAGGGATTTGAAAGAAATTAAGCTACTCGCTATAGCTTATTTACGTAACCATGACTTTTAGGTAAACGCTTTCCTATAAGGATAAATATATTTTATCATTTTGTGTATCCGTTTGCAAGAATTAACTGAAATAGATTTAATCTTTTTTTATATTAGAAGTCATATAAGACTTTTTAACTTTTACAGAAAAATTTCAACTACCATTTTTCTAAGACCAAAGCCATTTCCCAAAAATCAGCCTCCATTTTACTACTAATCAAAAAAGCCTCAAGCATCTGTTCTTGCTCTTGTTCATCACTTTCTTGATAAAGCCGATTAATAATATCACACTCTTTTGCGATTTGGACGGTAGCTTCTTCACTCGCATAGGTTTCAATCCATTTTTGATACAAAGGATTGGGCGACCCCACCTCAATTAATCGTAAACCAATTTCATGATATAGCCAAGCACAAGGCAACATTCCCGCAATTGCACTATTAACAGAGCCATCAATAAGCTGACGATACATATGAGAAACATAATGATAAGCAGTGGGAGCAACCGGCGTTTCTAAAATTTCTTGTTCACCAATCTCTAATTCTTTAAAAAATCCCTCTCGAACAAAAATCTCTCCATTTTTTAGTTCTTCGGCATTTAATCTTAAATGTGCTTGAATCTCTTCACTAGCAGATTTCTTGGCAATAAGAAAATATAACTTACTAAAATGTTCAAGATAATAACGGTCTTGCAACAAATAATAGCGAAAAACCTCAGGAGCTAATTCTCCACTCACTAATCCTTGAATAAAAGGATGCTCAAAACTTCTTTCCCAAAATATTGATGATTTTTCTCTTGCTAATTCAGTAAATAACATTTCATTTCTTCCTTCATAATATTAAAAACATATGCCTATTCATTAAAATAAACTTGCCAATGTCGATGACAATTTGGATTAAAAGCGGAGCTGCACTTGATACACTCTCCTCGCGAATAATCATTAAAATTTAATTTTGTTCCACAATGGCCACAAAGTACTGGAAAGTCTTCTTTATCAGTAGCCCTAAATAAATGATTCTCTAATTCATCGTGACAATGATAACAAGAAAAATACTTTTCACAGTCTGAACATTTTAGGGCGACAATATCATTTTCTTGATGATAATGAGTACACCTGCCTTCCTCATCTATCACTTTCCCCCAGATTTTTTCTCGCAATAAAATTCACCTTTCATTACCAATCAACTTTCACAACTTCGCCACTTTTAAAAGTTTGTAATTCTCCTGATTTTGCTTTTAAAATCAAGCTTCCGTCATCAGAAATTCCTTCTACTTGTCCATTAACAGCTTTTGTTCCCAATTTCAAAGTCACATTTTTACCAAACAACAATGACCTCTTGCGATACTCATCAATTAAATCTGGCTGTCTATAATTTGCGAAATTATTTATCACTTCTTTAGCCATTTCTGCTAAAAGCTGATTTCTGTCTATCTTAAACTCAGGATTTATTCCCTGAGCCTTTTCGGATAAATCTGCTGGAAAATCTTTTGTTGACAGATTTAAGCCAATTCCCATAATGAAATTTCCAGCAGAGCTTGATTCTAAATCTAAAGCAGCTTCAGTGATAATTCCGCCAACTTTATAGGTTCCCAAATAAATATCATTAACCCATTTGAGTTGAAAGTTTTTATCTTTATAAAATTGTTCAAGGACCTTGACAACGGCCACAGCCGTACTAGTCGTCAATAATCCTATTTTCAAAATATCATGACTGGGGTTGGGTAAAATGAGACTAAAATATAATCCAGTATCACTTGGAGAATAAAAATTTCGGCCACGCCGACCGTGTCCCTCCGTTTGATTATTTGCAACAAAAATAAAAGGTTGTTTGACCTCATGTGAAGACAAATATTGCTTCGCTAACTCTTGCGTAGAAGTCACCTCATCAAAAACAAAAATTTTATCTTCAAATTTCATTCCACTATAAAAATTTATCGTATCTTCATCTAATGAATCATTTCCAACATACTTATAGCCCAAATTTTTACGACTTTCGATTTGATTGCCCTTGCGCTTTAAAGTATTAATTGCTTTCCAGATACTTTCTCGACTAAGCTTTAGCTCCTCAGCTAATTCATCACCCGAAACCCAGTTTCCTTTTTGTTGAAGAAGTTTTAACAAGACAAATTGTTTTGTTGTTCGCATAATTATCACTTTCTAAAATACATTTCAAAGCCTCCTTCTTTTCTAAGACGTCGCACGATAAGAACAGTCAAAATGGCTTTGATACAATCACCAGGAATAAAAACTAAATTAGAAATCAACGAAGTAATTAATGGAATATTAGATTGAATAGATAGCCAGATTGCTCCGACTAGATCAACAAAAATAACTCCAAACACTAAAACAATGATTAATTCTCCAATCCAATTCTTTGAAGCTGTAATTTGCAATTTCTTAAGGAAAAAACCTATTAAAAATGGTGTAAAAAGCCAAGCCACTCGGTAGCCTCCCGAAGGCCCTAAAAAGCTCGCTGCTCCGCCATTTCCACCCGTTAAAACAGGTAAGCCAATTAAAGCTAAAGTAAGAAATGCTCCTACCGAAATTGTACCATATTTGGGGCCAAGAAGTCCCCCAGCCATCATTATTCCCATATTTTGCAAGATAATTGGGACAGGAATAAAACCAATTGGTATTCCTGGTAAAAATCCTAGAATAATAATAAATGCAGTCATAAAGGCTGAATACGTTAATGTTTTGACTTTTTGATTCTTAGTCATATTTGCTACTCCTGATTTTATATTTTACAATAAAAGAATTTTTTATTATACTGATATCATATCAAACAGTAACCCTAAAATCAAATTTAGGTTAACTGTTAATTTTATTATTTGCTTTTTTATTCACACAAAGGAAAATTTTAGATGGAAAAAAATAAATTTAATTTTTCAAAACTGGCCGCACTTTTTACTGATTATCCAGCTCTTAAAATAGACGAAATTTCATATAGCTACCAACAAATCAATGATTTAATACAAAGAAAATTAACAGATTATAGCCACTCCTTCAAAACTGTTATTACTCTAATAAATGATAGTCCCTTGAACTTTATTATTGATTTTCTCGCAATTATCGAAAGTGGAAATTACCCACTTGTCGTGGATAAATCTTTTAAGAAAAAGTCTTTTGAATTCGGACTTATCCCTGAGGATACTTTGTTTTTAGCAAGTACATCTGGGACAACTGGACCGCCCAAAATCTATTATCGTAACTGGGAATCTTGGAAAATGGGTTTTGAAGTTTGTGATGATTTATTTCATTTGAGCAACTCACAAGCTCTTGCAGCTACTAGCCCACTCACTACTTCATTAGGACTTCATACACTCATGTGTGCTTTATATCTAGGAAAAACCTTCCTAGCAATTACAAATCCTTCACAATTTATAAATATTACGGAAAACTATGCTCTCTTTACCGTCCCAACCTATCTCTTAAATAACCTCAATGAATTATTTGCTTTAACTTCTCCAGAGATTATTTTTTTAGGTGGAGGAACACTGAGCCCAGAGGCGATTAATAAAGTAAGAAAAAAACTTCCGCAAACTCAAATGATTGAGTTTTATGGAAGCTCTGAAACAAGTTTTATTTCATGGCAAGCAGTTAATGAGGGTAAAAAAACATCATCTGTAGGAAAACTCTTTCCACACGTAGAGCTCACTTTAGGACCAAAATATCGTCTTACAGTTAAAAGTCCTTATTTATTTTCTGGCTATCTTAATCAACCTTATCCACAATCATGGACAACTGATGATTTAGGAACCTTAAAAAATAATCATCTTTATTTATTTGGACGTCGGTCTGACATTATCGAACATGGTGCAAATAAAATTTTTCCAGAAGAAATTGAGCGTATGGCAAAAGATTTATGTGAAGACTGCATCGCTTTTGGAGTTTTTGATGAAAGATATAGTCAAAAAATTGCTCTACTACTCTTAAATCCTATCGGGAAAGAGAAATTAATCAAAATACTAGCTCAAAGACTTCCTAAATACAAACTTCCTCAAATATATTTAGAAACTCCCACTCTTAATTTTACTAAAAATCAAAAAATATCCAGAAAAGAATTAGAAAAAGAATATTTTAGAGGTGTCTATCATGAGCTTTAAAAATCCCGTCGGTATCATAGCAGCAAACCGTTTACCTATAGGAAAAATCAATGGTTTTTATAAAAAAATTTCTCCTGAAACTTTATATCAAAATCTAATTAAACAACAGTTTAATAAAAGTCCACTTCTCAAAAAAGCTGATATTGACTATATTATTTTGGGAAATGTGACTAATCAAGGAGGAAATTTAGCTCGACGTTGTGCCTTAAAAGCAGGATTTTCTAGCCAGGTCCCAGCTTTTACAATTGACCAGCAGTGCGGTTCTGGACTGACAGCTATGATTAGCTCTGCAAACTACATTATTTCTGGTGAAGCTTCCATTATTTGTACAGGAGGGGTAGAAAGCACATCTCAAGCCAATATTGTGCTTGATTCAGAGAGTTATCAGCCGATTAAGCGATTTAAAATGGCTCCTGAACCCTATGAAGATTTCGACATGGGAACAATTGCCGATATGACAGCCCTAAAATACAATATTCCTCGTAGTGTTCAAGACCTTTACGCTCTAAATAGTCATAAAAAAGCGACTCAAGCTATTGAAGGAAAACTTTTAGAAAATGAAGTTTTTCCCTATCAAGATGAAGGATTTACAATAAGTAGCGATCAAACTGTTCGTCCTAAATCCTCAATGGAAGCTTTGAGCAAATTAACCCCTGCTTTTACTACTAACGGAACAGCCACTGCTGGAAACTCTTGCCCAATAAACGATGGTGCTTCTTCAATCATATTGTCATCCACTAATAATCCTTTTGATTTTCAAGGCTATTATTTAGGACAAACAACTATTGCTTTATCTCCATCAGATTTCTTATTAGGCCCAATAAAAGCAACTGAAAAACTTTTACAGAAATTTAGCCTTAAACTTAATGATATTGAGGCTATCGAATTAAATGAAGCCTTTGCCAGTCAGGCCATTTTATTCCAAAATTATTTTAAGCTTGATGATATAAAATTAAATGCTTATGGTGGTGCCCTTGCATTTGGTCATCCTTACGGTGCAACTGGTGGCATTCTAATTTCTCGACTCTTAAATCGCCTAAACCAAGTGCAAGAACCATGTCTTGGCATCGCAACTTTGTGCGTAGCTGGAGGTATGGGAATCAGTGTACTGATAGGTAATCACTGGTATCAAAAATGATTTTAATCGCTCAAACAAGTCTTCCAAGACATTTTAAATTAGAGGGCCAAAAAAATTTTCTCTCCTTACTTCCACAATTGTGGCAAGAATTAGAAGGAATTCCCTACAGTCTTAAAAATGGAGAAAATTGGTTACTATTCGAAGAAATTATTCGCTATCCATCTTCTAATTATTCATTTGATAAACTGAAACTTTATTTACTAAGTGAACACATCACTCGTCATTCAAAAAAATATATAATCAATCTAAGTCTTGAAATAACTAGCAATACAAAGTTATTGGCACAAATTAACCTAAGTCTATTATCTGAGGATTCCTGGAATGAAATTATACAAAAAAATCAATAAGGCTGATTTAATTGATTATCTTCAATCAGTTAAAGATACCAATTCTTTACACTACGGTAAAAATCCCATTATACCTGGAAATTTTTTATTATTTATTTTAGAAGAGATGTATCAAGAGTTCTATTCTGTGCCTTTATCATACTTAAAAGCAAATTTCTGCTCACCAGCCTATTTGAATGAACGCTTTTGTTTTATATTTAATCAAAACGCTTTTCAAATTACTGACAGAAATCAAACATTAATCCTAAAAGGAGAATGGAAGCAATGAACAAACGAACAATTTTGATTACCGGTGCAACAAGGGGAATCGGCTGGGCAATTGCTCAGAAGGCTGCTCAAGCCAATCACAAAGTCATTTTAACTGGCCGTGACCCACTAAGTTTAAAAAGTAGAGCTGAAGAATTGAAAAAAAAATTTCCCAAAACAGAAATCCAAGCTATTACACTAGATGTTTCTAATCGCTCTAGCGTTGCTAATGCAGCCAAATTAATAAAGGATATTGATATTCTAATTAATAATGCTGGAATTACTGCTGATAGTACTTTTAAGAAAATGAGCCCAGAAATTTGGGATGAAGTCATTTCTGTCAATTTGACTGGTGTATTTAATAGTACTCACGCTTTGCTTGATAAAATCAATCAAGGTGGACAAATCATTACACTAACTTCAAAATCAGCTTTATTTGGTAACTTTGGGCAAGCAAACTACGCGGCGTCCAAAGCCGGCATCATTGCTTTTATGAAAACACTAGCTAAAGAATTGCAAAAAAGTATGATACGAGTAAATTCTGTTTCTCCTGCTGCCGTAACTGATATGACTCTACCAGTATTAAAAAGTTTAAAAGAAACTTATGGTCAGAATATCCCTGATGAATGGAAAATGGGCTCAAGCTCTGATGTCGCTAATTTTATTATTAATGATTTAATTGAGACAGAAATGACAGGCAAAATTTTTTCCGTTAACGGCTCTGAGATTGGCTATTGGCAAGAACCTACATTTCATAAACTTTAATAAGGTATAGAAAGAGAATTAAATGACTTGGTATCACGAATTAGGAATAAAATATCCTCTTTTTCAAGGTGGAATGGCTTGGGCTTCTAATGCTGAATTAGTAGCTACTGTTTCAAACAATGGAGCTTTGGGAATTATTGGTAGCGGCGGACGGACAGCAAATGAGCTGAGAAGAATGATAAGAAAAACAAAAAGTCTCACTTCACAGCCTTTTGGTGTTAATTTAATGTTACTCGATAAAAATATCAAGCAACTTTTAGAAGTGATTTGTGAAGAAAAAATATCAGTAGTGACAACTGGTGCAGGGAGCCCTAAAGAAATTATTGATACTATAATTGCTAATAATATCAAACTTTTCCCTGTGGTTCCCAATAAAGAAATTGCCCTAAAAATGTTAAAACTTCCTATCTTCGGAATCATTGTAGAAGGAAATGAAGCAGGAGGTCACGTGGGGAGCCAAAACTTGGCCTCACTTCTCAAAGAAATTGCTCCAATCTGTCCCTTACCGCTCATCGCTGCTGGTGGAATTTATGATCACCATACTGCTTCTTTGGCTAATATTTTAGGTGCAAATGGAGTACAAGTTGGCACCGCCTTTTTATTGGCAAAAGAATGTCAAATTTCACCAATTTACCAAGAATTAATCTGCAAAAGTGAAGAAAATGGAACAAGTTTAATCTCAGATAAGAATGGCCATCTGACCAGACTATTAAATATCTCATCAGAATATCCTTTAAATAAATCATTGAAAGCCGCAGTAGAAAAAGGTGATTTAATCAATGGTGCATTTATGGCTGGTAGCTCTTCTGCTTATCTTGAAAAAATTGAGCCTGTTGAAACTATTATTCAACGAATTATGAAAAAATAATTGATTTTTAGGCTTCAACCAAAAATAAAAAATGCTATCCATTATTTTAGATAGCATCTTTTTTTAACTGATTATGTCAATTATTGATATTTGTCTGTTTTCGATTTGATATCATTCTTGAAATCATTGTTCCAAGTATTCCAATCATCACTCCAATAATTAACAGAAGTGGCCATCTCCAATCAAATCCTTTCTTGACTGAAGTGAAAGCACTGGTAAGATTTTTGATACTCAAAGGTTGTGCAAAGAAATCAAATAATTGATTTTTATCAGCTTCCTGACTGTGAGTATTAGCTAATACCTTACCGAAATTCTTATTATAATCTTTACTGTCTTTAAGTGACGTATTTCCTATATTTAAAAGATTATCAGTATTTTTTAACAACTTTTCAGCAGAGGTTTTTGTTTCTTGAGTTGTTGTAACCATTTGGGTAAACTCATTGCCATTATCTTTAATCAATTGAGCGCTTTTAGAAGTTTCGTCAGCACTTTTAGCTGTTGAAGTTGATAAATCTGAAATAGTTTTATACAAATCATCACTTGCTGCTGTATCTTGATAAAGAGCCGTATCATCAGAGTTATATTCTTTCCAAGATTTTAAAGCTAAACTTTGATTTCCGTTTTTCTTCCATGAATCATACTGTTGATTAATTGAAGTCATCGTTGTAGAATACCAATCTTCCAAATCTTTGATTTTTTGATTGAAAACATCATTTGGTAAGTTTTTAGCCAAAATATCTCTGTTTTTAGTTAATACACCAATACTTGCATTCAAGTCTTGAATGGATTTAATTAAATCATCAATATTATTATGTCCACTCTCTTTATAGTTTTGAACATCTTCATCGCTTAATTTATCTTTACGTTTAGCAATATCAATATTTCCATATAAATAATAAATAGACTCTTTGGATAAATTCTTAAAGTTCTCAAGACTAGCAGGATTTGGAAGGTTTGTTAACATGTCAGACAAGTCATAACTTGGCTTTCCATAAATCCAAGTTATGAGATTAGCAGTATCATCAATTTGGCCTAATAAGTCAGCAATCTCTCCAAATTTATTTCCTCCTAGATATTCTGAAATTTCATTTGCTGGGTAGAGAGTATAAGTTGCCGAAGTATTGTTTTCGCCACCATTTAATCCCCATGAGAACTCAACTGTGGTATTAGAAATTTTATCTAATAAGACATTATAATAAATGGTAAAGGTTGAATCAGAATCATTTGGCTCGTTTGTTACGCTTCCATCAGAATTAGTTTTTTCATGGTCTTTATTATAAAGTAAAAGTCCACTAGTGCCATCACCTTTGATCTGACCATCATTTGTTGCATTAGAAGACTGATCATCATAATTCACTTGAACATTTGCTGGTGAGTTTGTTTTAAGACGATAGCTCTCTCCTTTTGGTACTTTTATTGTTAATTTTTGTGTAAAGCTTTGTTCATCCCTATCAACTGCAGGAGCATCTCCAAATTTCGCTTGTCCAGGACTTAAATTAGGGATTACACTTCCATAACGATTAATCAAATCTAGTTCATTTTCATACTTAGCTGTAGTGATTCCATTTGCTTGCATAGCAGTAAACAAAGATGAATAATCTTGACTTGTCCATGCGATTTTAGATAATGAATAGTTCAATTTATTCATATAATCAGTTGAACCAAAGCTATCTGTCTGAACAAATGAGCTTCCTAATTTTTGAGCAAGTGCTTCTCTAGCATTATCATCTTTTTGGTAATCATTTGCTATCTGTTCATCATCAAAATTTGAATTATTCAATCCTGGACTAGTTTTAGCAAAAAATTGTGTGTAAAGTTTATTTTCTAAGTCAATTAAGTGATCTCGGTTAGCCGTAAGACTATCAATTTGACCACTGATATCATCATGAACACCAGTAATTACCGTATTATAATCTTTCACTTGATTTTGCAGATTAGTTAGGACTCCTGATTCAGTAGTCTCATCTTTTTTATAGAAATTAAACAAGTTATTAAGTGTATTAGTATGTGAATCATCAAATTGTTTAAAATACACTTTTTGATCATCTTCTGACTGATTAGTGATTCCTTGATTTCCATTTTTAAGATTGACATCAGTGATTTGTTTTTGAGTATTAAAATATTGTTGTAGCCCTGTTAATTGGCCTGTGAAGGTTTTACTAGTTGAATCAAGCATTGATTGGGTTGATTTCGTAAAACTGTTTTGAGATGAAATCCACGCGCTATTTTCTGATTTCAATCCATTGGCAGAAGAAATCACAGAAGAATAATTTTGGTTAGTGGATTGAAAAGGACCATAGACCTGATGAGATAAAGTAGATAAGACGTTATCTTGATTCGTAATTACATCATTCATATTATTCTGTGCTTCTGAAATATTCCCTGCCACAGAAGCGTAGTACATTTTAACAATGTTTTGATTAAAGTCTTTTAAGACACTCGTAATTTTATCATTAAGAATATTTTGAGATAAATCGGACTGACTCGCTTGTAATTTATAGTTGACTTGCGACTTAATTGGATTAATATCTTGTAAAGTCAAAATATCATGAGAAAAAGCTTGGGGAATATAAATGACAGCATCCACAGATTTATCTGCGTAAGCACGATCAGCGACAGAACGTGAGACGACTTGCCAATTATATTTTGTATCACCTGAGACTAAGCTAACAAAGTCCTTCCCAAAATGATAATCTTTTTTATTAAAAGTTGAAGAGCTATCTTCGTTGACAAGGGCAATGGTTGGCTTGGAGACTGTCTTCTGGGTTTTATTACTCCTGCTTAAATAAACCACCGCAGCAATAAGGAGTATCGTCACTACCGAAAGTAAACTGATGATAATCCAACGTGTTTTCTTAAATTTTTTTTCTAGTTTTTTATTCATAAATTTTCCTTTTTATTTCAACTAATTACTGCTAATGGCTATTCAAGTCACCACTAGTAATTAGTAGAATAAATTCTACCAATTATTATTTTTTAAACTCATTTAGAAGAAAATAACGAAACTATAGGAAAATCCCCATTATTTCTCTCTTAATCTAACAGTTGACCAATTTCTTCTTGCTATGGCTATAAATTTGCATATTAAAATCCAAAATTAATACTTTTATCCTGCGCATCATCCTCATTCTCCTCAAATATAAGGTTTGAAGAATATCCTAAGAAAATATAAGTGTAGTTCGCTCCATCTTCAGATAAAACATGGAAAAAAGGGGTATTAATTTCCAAGTTATTAATTTCTAAAGTTGCAATTAATTCTGCATACGTTTGTTCTGTATTTTTTTCAAAGTTTCCTGTAGCAATATTTTTAAATACAGGCCCAATTTCAAAATATGAATTATAACTGAATTGTGGAAGTTTATAAACATCAAAGATATTTTCGTAGATAGGAAAAAACATTTCAATATCTACTATTTCATCCATTGGAGTATTATTTAAGCTGTAAAAATATGGCCCCTTTAATGTATAACCAGAATCAACAATTGAAGAAACAAAATTTTGAAACTCTTCACCCATTTTTTTATAATGAAATTTTTTTCTCTGACTTACCACATTCTGAAATGCAATTTTTTCTTCTAACTTAATGTTTTGAAATGGAATTTTCATTAAATATCCTCCACATCATAGTATAAATCAAGCATAGTTTCACCATAAAATTTCAGGATGACATGGTAGATAGCATTAATTTTTTTATTTTGACTAGTTATCTGCTCTTCTATAGCCTTGTAAGGAATTTCTTCAGTAATATCAAAATGACGATACCAATAATTCGTATCTAATATGAAATTTTCAATAAATCCAAAATGTTCCAGACTATCCTCTAATATCTCAACTTTATTCCCTATAGTTGTCATAATATTTACTGAACTATCGACATTTTCTGGATTGTATGAAAAGACAACAGGACCACTTGTATAATAACCATTACTCATCAATATTTTTTTGAAATATTCTCCTGCTTCATCAATTTGTTCAAACCACGATTTTGATTTATCCAAATCTGTAGAGAATTGAATCACATTATGCAAACTTAATAGTCTATGTTCTAGCTTCATTTATTTTTTCTCTCTTTTATTTTTTTTATAATCCATGCACTTAGTAAAATCACATAACTAATTAAAATTAATAAACCAAAAATTCTAATTATTATTGGATAGGTTCGATCACCGTAAATGTTATCAATTAAGTAAAAATATAATATTGATAATGCTATGTATCCCCATATAATTATCCTATTTCTCAATTTTTGCTTTTCGTCAAATTTTATAGGAATTATTTTTGGCCGTTTTTCAAAATATTTTTCACTTTTTGTTTTAAGATATGCTAGATAAAAAAATTCTACTAATGGACTTGAAAAAGCAGGTCCCAAAATTGTGAGAGAAATTATCCCAATTATATTTATTATATATTTACCTTGTGTAAATATTTGAGAAGCAATCATAACAACTCCAAAAATTATCCAGATAGTCCCTGATTTTTTTCTAAATGAAGCAGCTAAAAAATTTTTGTTAATACGTTTATCAGAATAACCCATCCTTAATCTATAATAAAGTAAAACGATATTTACAATCAAATATGCAGTTATTGATACAATACCAATATAGAATATGAGTTTTGTATACTTATCTGGTGCTATAAAGCCCGCTCCCTCTGTATAATTGGCAATTGCCAAAAAATATCCCAACCCCATTATTCCAGAAATTAGTATTCCAATGAATATAGTCAAAATATATGAAAAGAAAATCTGAAACTTATATAGCATTTTTTCAAATAAAGAAGAAAAAGCTATGAAAACTAATAGTATTGTTAAAGTAATGAAAATATAAAATGGGATAGTATATATCTTTCTTCCAATCTCTATTTCGTTATAAAACATTGGTAAAATAATTCCCATAACGAGAAGTGCAGCAGTTGATATTTTGAGCTGTTTTAGTGAAGCCCTAGAGTTTGCAAGAGACTGGAAATAATATATATTTTTTTCTTCGATTGTTTTTTCTTTTACCATTAAAATCACCAAAATTTATGAGAAAACAGTTTCCCTACCTTATTAATTCCATCTTTAATACCGCTCTTTATATGATCAACCGTACTTTTAGGTGGATTACCATATTTATAATTTAACCCAAAATTAAAAGCAACACCAAGTCCTGCACCAACTACAGTACCTAGAGGGGGAAGAATGAGTGAACCAAGGGCAGCCCCGGCGGCTGTTGATGCTGCACCAGACCCTACATCAACTGTTGTATCAACCACAAAGTTTTTTACAGATTCACCATTAACTCCGCCCTTGAAATCTTCGGTAGCATTATCAGTTATAGTTAATACTGTACCAAGACCTCCTAGTGCTTTCCCAAGTTTAGAAAACTTAGTTGCTCCTTTCCATGCTTTAAAATCTTCGGTAATATTAATACTTGTTTTAAATTCAGATTTAAAAGTCTTTCCAAACTGTTTATAATTTGCTAAATCAATTTTAGTTAAATTTTCAAAAGCTTTACCATTTTTATAGATGTGGCCGTTTTCTAATTTTGAGAGAAATTTATTTCCAAACTTTAGTACTTTTTCTCCATTTGAATTGACTGTTTCAACTATCTTTTCTCCTCCAAGAAATAGTTTGCCATCCCTATATTGAAGACCTCCCTTTAACAACTCATATCCATCTTTAATTTTATCAATGCTAAATTTTCCATCTTTAGTAAATGTGACACTAGTAATAAGTGATATTCCCTGTAAAATTGCTTTAAAATCTTGGTCTGAAGTTGTGAAAAGCGGGCTCACACTCGTATTAAACTCATGCAATTTCTTAAGTTTATCTTGAATCTTCTGAATATCACTCGCTGTTGTCCCCATAAATGAAGAAAGTTGTCTGCTAAAATCCGAATAACTGGTATTCAAAGCATTATCATCCGAGTGTGATGCTGCGAGCTGGTTATAAAAACTGATTTGTGAACTGAGAGCTGCTTGTTGAGTTTGAAGATTTTGAAGTTGCTCATTGAGTTTATCCTCATCTAAAAGCTCTTCACCGGCATTCGAGGCAAAGCCTTCATATTGTTTAGCTTCGGATTTCAATTTATCAAGTGCTTGTGAAGCCTTTGATATCGTTGGAATAACAAGTTGTGAGAACATACCCTTACCCGCGGTAAAAGCAGCTCCCGATAATGTTTTATTGCCTAATGCATCAATTAAGTGCTTGCTAGCTCGATTTAGACTCTCAATCATTTCATCTGCTGTTCTAATATTTGCATTAAGTGCAGACACTAGACCTTGCGAGTCAGTTGGGTTATAAATTAATCCCATGATAGACTATCCCTTTCTTTCTGGAGTTGTTCGCGTTCATCTTCAAGTTTCAAACTTCTTTGCTGGTAAACTTGTTTCAATCCCTCTTTTTGTTGACTAATAACATTTGACATATATTTTTGTTTTTGAGCAGTTTCATCGTAAGCAGCCTGAATATGACTTCTTCTGTTGAGTTCCTCCTCAATTGCTTGAAGATTCCTAAAACTTTTCATCATCACAGCTTCAAAATTCTCAATTCGATTTTGAGTCTTCCGCTCTTCAAGATGTAACTCATCACTTTCTTGCTCTTTTGACGCTATTTTTCGATTGAACTCTAAACGCTTATCCGCATTTTTATCTCTAGTCATCGCTTAAAATCCCCAGTTCATTGTCGTCAAATCAGCGGCATCCTGCTTATCACGTTCTTCAATAATTTCCGCCAATTTAGGAAATTTATCCGCTTGTTTTTTGATACCCGATTCAAGTTTGGATAGATCTCCAATAATCGAATTAGATATTTTTTCGGCACTTTTCATTCCCGTGATATTACTTTCCCCAAGAGAAAAATGCTGACTTGAGGAATTTCCTGTTTTAAATTGTGAAACTGCTGCATTGGCTGAACCTAAGTCAGAACTTATTTTTCCTGCCATTTTTATCTCCTTTATGATCTAAATTTGTAGAAGGGGTCTTTTTTGAGTAACTCCTTTTCATCTTCCACTTTTGGTGGTAATGGAACCTCAATTTTTTCTGGTTCTTTCTTCAGAGTGACAGTTTTTTCTTTTTTAGGATTTGAACTCATATTTTTTATTGCATTTTCCATTCCAGTTATCATCTTAGATAAAAAGACCTCATCTTTTTCATCATGATAACCTTCATGAACAACTTTTGTAATACTAGATTCAGCCAATGTGATAATATCATCTGCCTGCTTTGCTGAACCACCTTGCGGATGAGGGGCAACTTGGTAACGTAAGATTGTCTTTCCATCTCCGTCTTTACCTACCGCTCGAGCCACAATCGTATATAAAGTATCAGCTAAGGCGTCCATATGGTCAATTTCAACCATTGAACCTAATCCTAAGAATTGAAGTTTCTCATCTTTTTGAGCCATATTAATTAAACTTCCTCACTTTCCATAGGGATAACAACATTAAAGAATTCTTCATCTTTTACCATGTGTAACACATTTTTATTGAAGGTTTCTTTTTTGGTTTCTGGAGAAAGAGTCTCAATGAAATGCTGAGCATTTAAATCTCCACCAAACAGAATTTGATAAGCATTTTCTCGAACAACTGTTGTAGGCATATTGAAACTATTTCCTACACGTGTGAAGTAGTCCATAACGATTAACTGTTTGTTTGGATTATTCTGAGTTAATAAAGAAATTAGTTGAGCTTGTTGAATATTAAGCTGTGTTACTAGGTCAGCCAAACCATTCATAATTAACACACGTGGTGTATCTGATTCCTCACTTAACCATGCTTGAATGGCCTTTTGGAGATTCATATTTTGCTCAATAATTGATGCTTTTGAAATATAAACTGATGCTTTTGAAGCATATTGCTCCATATTTTTTGAGGCATCGATTAATATTACTTCCGCATTTTCAATAGATTCAAAGAGTTGCTCCATTAAGAAAGGCATTACTTGCTTAAACTGTTTAGCTGAAGCTGGGAAGATCCCTAAACTCTTAGCATTAAAGAGTTTAAAGAATTCTGCTTGAGCACTCAATTTATTAAGTCCTAGAGGCATCAAATCTTTTTCTTTATTTATATTAGCTGCATAAGCTTCTGGCGTTAGCTCATCTGGCACCATTGGAATTTCATCTGGCAAACTTCCAGTCCAAGAGTTGTTCATTGCTGTGATTTCTTGCTCAAGTGCAGCTAAAACTTCTACTTCGCTTTCCCCTTTTACTGGCAAGTAAATTTGGAGGGCAAGTGGTTGGTCTAATTTAATTTGAGCACGTCCTGGAAGCTCTACTTGCTCAAGCTTATCACGTCCAAATAAATTACTTAAATCACCATCTTCATTAAGAAAGAGCGCCATTTTAGTTTGGATATTTGCCATCATATTCATACGAATAGCATTGTAACGTCCAGCAGTAATAACCAAATAAATTCCGACGGCGGCACCTTCACGCAAGACTTTCATCAACAGATTGTCAATATTGTCTTTTCGATTGTCGTTTTGGCTCAATCCATCATATGAATCAAGAACATTTACAAGAATTGGAAGTTCTCGTTTTGCTTTAGCTTGATATTGATTGAGATTTGCCACTCCTTCTTTTTTGAAGAGTGCTTTACGTTCTGCTAAATTTTGTTCTAAACGATGGAGCATTTTTTGTAACTTTTCATTTTCTTCTAAAGTTACAATATCTGCGACATGAGGGAGATTTTTAAGTGGTAAGAGGCCATTTGTTCCGAAATCAAATAAATTGAATTGTACTTGTTCAGGTGTGTTTTGCCGAGCCAAGTTCATCACCGTTGTTTGAAGAGTAACCGATTTACCAAATCCAGGACTAGCGAAAATAACCGTATGAGAACTCTTTTCTAGGTCATAGAAATACTCTTTTTGTTCTTGCATACTTGGAATATCCAATAATCCCAAAGGAATGGAAAGATTTCGTTTTTTCTTAGCTTTTGGTTTTGTTGTGATAATGGCTTCACCAAGGTTTGGTAACCATGGTTTATCAGGTTTCGTATAACTTGAATGCTCAAAGTTTTTGACGATTTCATCAATGGTTGCTTCTAATTGTGTCGGTAAATCTTCTTTGACCGCTCCTTGGTCAATAAGGTCTTCACGTGGGTCATAAAGCAATTCCCATTGTCCAGATTCATTGACGCGGTAGATCCGTTCATCTTTGATTTCTTCTGTTGTTGCATGAGGGTTGTAGTCTACACCACCATAACCTGATTGGAAGAGTTCATAAACTTCACTTTCCCCCACTCGAAGATAACCACGCCCCGCATTAGTAATGTGAGCAGCATCGCCTGTTTTAATCAAGGCTTTAGAATTGGCCTCGTCTGACATTTTGAGGGCAACTTTAGATTTGGCATTGGCGTCAATTTGGTCATTGACGACACCATCCGGTTTTTGAGTTGCAAGAATCAAGTGAACTCCAAGAGAACGTCCAATACGTGCAACTGAGGTCAATTCATCTAGGAATTCTGGAACATTTTCTTTCAATTCCGCAAATTCGTCGGAAACAAGCATCAAGTGTGGCAGTGGTTTGTGTGGATAATTCACACCCTCGCGTGGATTGTTACGTTCACGATAGAGTTTGGTATAGCCAGCAATATTACTTACTCCGTACTCTCTAAATTCACGTTGACGTTTTTTGAGTTCGGCATTGATAGAGGCTAAGGCTCTTGCTGTTCCGGCACCGTCTAAGTTCGTGATTGAACCCATGAAATGAGGAAGGTCAGCTAGAGTATCCGCAATTCCTCCCCCTTTCCAGTCGATAATCAACATTCCGATGTCTTCTGGTGAAAAGTTAATGGCAAGCCCCATTAAGAAAGTTGTTAAGAATTCAGATTTACCAGAACCAGAAGTTCCCCCAACAATCGCATGTGGACCATGCACTTGCTCATGTAAGTCCCAAAAGGCGAATTCTTTTTTCCCTTTCCATCCTATCATAGATGCAATTGATTTACTTGGTTCCGCTTGTGCCCAACGCTCAGAGATATTTAAATCTTCAACCGTTTCGACAAGATATTGTTCAAGCAAACTTAAGCGCTCAGGAATGGCATTTTTTTCTACTTCCATATGCTCTAAACTGGACATTTGACGAAGAACGACTTCAAAGTTTTCTTTACTTTCAAGTTGAGGATAGGGTTTATATACTTTGTCTAAATGAAGTCCATTATCTTGAATCAAAACACCTGCTTGTTGATTTTTGACCTCAACAAGAGCTGTGATGGTTTCAGGTAATAGTTTTTTATCCTCTTTAGCCCAAATTACTGTCACACCCAAATCAGACATATCCTCAGCGAGGAATTCATTAAGTCCATGACCTGCAAGATAAGAATCATCAAATATTGTAAAGACGAAATGAGGGAGGAAAGTTGGTTTTTCACGACCAGCCGCATTTAATTCTTGTTTTCTTGAGTTAATAATTTGATAAAAACTTGATAGAATAATATCTCGTGATTTTGCATTGTGTACAATTCCACGTGTATTAATCCCTTGTACTTTAAAATGTGGAAGGAAACGCCATTGTTGCCAATCTTTTGCGTAAGATTTTTCAGGAACTAGAGTAATGAAATTGAGGTCACGATAAGATTGGAAGAAAGCCATTTGCAGATAGAGATTGGAAATCGTATTTTTTAAAACATCATAATTTCCGATTAAACCTAGGGTTTGATTTCTTAAATCCAAAGCGACAGGAACATCTTCCTGTTGGCTGTATTTCTCAACTAAAGCTTTAACGTGGGTTGCCCATTCATCTTCATCACGCGAAGTATAGTCTGTTTCAACTTTCAATCCTGAGGGTTGAGTTCCAGTTCCTAATGAAACTTGTAGAAAATCTTTATTATTAACCATTCGTTCATAAAGACGAGAATCATATTTTTCAATCATCTCCAATAATTCTTGAGGAGAGGGTTGTTGATAATGAATAATTTCATTTTCTTGGCGATGAGCTTGACCTATTTTAGAGGTTGTTTTGGCAAGATAAGCTTGGTAGTCTTCTTCCCGATGACTTTCTCTTTCTAAACGGTCTTTTTTCTCGGTCCGATATTGTGTAACTGTAAAGGTTACTGTCATCAAACTGGCAAGAGCGGTTGCCATCATCATCAATGGATTACGGCCAGACATAAGAGTAGTGATACTACCAGCAGCCAACATTCCCACTGGTGGCAAAACTGCTTTTAATAATCCACCTTTAGGTGCTTGTTCTTTATCTTCAATCTTTTCATACTTAAATTTTTCTTCAGGAATTTCTAAATTTAAACGTGGTGAACGACGATACTCTGGAAAATCTTGTGGTTTTTCGAGTTTACGATGTTGTTCTAAGAAAAATTCGGGATTAAAAATAATTTCTTGTGAAAAAGCGGTCACTTTCCATTGTTCAGAACGTCTTTCCACCATAAGATCAGGCGTGAGAATAGTATCTCCAACTTTTATTTCTCGACTACCGCTCTGAGTCAATCTTTCATTATTATAATAAGCAAAATCACCAAGAGGTTTGATAAGGGCTTTTGGATGATTTTCGTCTTCGTTATCAATAATTACAAGAGAATCATCCAATGTTTGAATTGCACGATGTTCATTTTTATTGTTAATGACTAGTTCTTGATTATCCAAAACTAAGAAGTGAGTATGTAAATCTTGGGCCGCTAAAACAAGAAAAGTTATTCCATCAATTTCATTTTTCCCTGTGGAAACTCTGCCACCATTTACTAAAACATGATCATTTACAATCCCAAACATCAAGTTTTCATAAGCGCTAGTCATTTGTGATTCGGTTAGAGTTACACGTTCTAACTGGTCTTTTAAAATGAAAATAACATAGAGAATTTCTTCAGGGTGGCGCACTTCATAGAGGAAATTTTGATTCTCATTTTGGGAATTTTCTAATTCAAATAGTTCTTTCATATTATTTTCCTAAACTCTTACTTAGCTCTTGAATTTGTTTGTTATATTCTTCAAGTTTCTTCTGTTTCTCATCACCATTCATTGAAGTATTCAATTTTGTAGCTTGGTACAAATCTGTATAAGCAAGCAAGGTTAATTGGTCATCTCCAATATTTTTGGCTAAGTTTAGCGCTTTTTCAAATTCACCACGTCCCTGATAAATCCAATAATTCAAAGTATTATCATCCGTTGTGGATGAAATATTATTTAAAACGGCCGCCTTTTGGGTTTGACTCAAATTTGCTAAATTAATTGATGAAGAAGCTAAAACAAAACGAGCATCCTTAGAAAGTTGTTTGGGTTGATAAGACTTCAAGTCATCCAAAGTTTTGTCATAGTGGCTAGTAATGAAATCTGCTTGCGCAGTCATAATCGCTTTTTGTTTAGGAATAGTTGTTTTTTGGTCAATAATTGTCAAAACTCCCATAGCAATTGCAGCTACTACTGCCACTGAACCAGCATATTTAAAAAATCTGTAACGGCCTTTAGAAACTTTAACTAAGGCTGCTTCTTCTTTTTGTCTTTCTTTAGTCAGCTTTGTTTCTACTAAATGTAGGACCTCTTCAAAAGAATCACAATTAGAGAGCGCTTGACTAAATTTATCTCTTAGGCTCATTTCGCCATTGACGAAATTATCATATGATATTTTAGGATTCAAGATTGCTAAAGTTAATGCTTTATATTGAGAAAGAGCAAGAGTATCATCAATGTTCATTGGAGCAATTCCATCTCTTATTCCAATATGAATAAAAGCCAGGTCGCCATCAATGAAAAAGATATTTTCTGGATGAACAAAAGGGACTTTATAACCTGAATTTTTAGTGCTTAAAGTTTTGAGTTTTAAGACTAATTCTAATCGTTCAAGCTCTGATTTCATTTCAAGCATCAGCGATTTCAAACTTTTTTCTTTATTTGATAAAGGATAAGAAATTTTAAAAGCATACTCTTCATCTTCTGAACTCACAAGATTTGTCTTACTTTTGATAAATTCTAGTTCTTGCTGATTGACTTGTGTTCCTGTTAAATAGACAATAAATTGTTCGTCTTTTCTCTCAGCTGTGAGGGTGTTCTGTCCATCAAATAATTTCATCTTTTTCTCCTACAATGAGCTGTAAAATATCGCCATTTCCCAGCCCTAATTCTTTCAAAGTCAATCCACTCCCTAGTGCAACTGATTTTCCTTTAACAATAAAATTCCAGTGTTCGGGCAAGTTTTGCCCATTAACTTTAAAGGCTTGTGCTAATAATTCAATCAAACGTGTTGATGTAACATTTGAGGGAACAGCTAAATCCACTTGTTTTCCTAGCCACTCCAAACTAATTTCAATGTGGTCTTTCATTATTTCCTTCTCTTCCTACGTGTCAAACTTCTAGCAACAACTCCAGTTAAAATCATTAATGGTAGTGCCATAATTAAAAGAATGAGCATTCCATTATTTTTGGAAGTTTCCTTTGAATCATTTGACGCAACATTTGTTTGACTGTAATTTTTAAATAATTCTGTTTTAAGGCTTTGATAATTTGCCTTATATAATTTATTTTGACTTTCTTTGTTGAAATCTATTTCGTCAATGTGTTTAGTTGCTTCCTCGCCACTTTTTACTTTTTCTTGTGCTTTTTTATCTAAATCTTTTGAGAAAAGTTGAGAGCGTATTGCGAAATCAGAAGTGCTTGAACCGGCTCCTGACTGAGTGGTAATCATATCAGAATTAAGTTGCAAGCTTCCGTCACTATCGGCAGAAACAGCAAAAGGACTATAAAATAGAAATAATAGTCCACTGAAAATAAAAAATACTTTTTGTTTTTTCATTTAATCTCCATAAAATAAGGCTTATGATTCCTTATACTCCTTGTATTTCTCCGCTTCACCCTTAGAAAGTCTCAAAATAAAAGAGCACCGCAGAGGGTGCTCATCATTAAAATCCAAAACTTTGAGCATCTTGTGCATCGCGTTCTTCAACAGTATCTGCGTATTTATTCAACTGTTGATTGATACTTTCAAGCAATTCTTCAAATTTTCGAACATTTTGTTCTAATTGATTGTATTGTTCTAAGTATGCTTGGAATGCTTGACCTTTCCACTCTTCAGCGATTGTTGAATTCATAGAATTCACACGTTGAATCGCTTGTTCAATTTGCTCTTTAGATTGAATGTAAACTTGTGCTTGTTGTTTTAGCTCAGCTGGCGTTACAGAAATAGCTCCCATTTTAAATCTCCTTAAATTTTTAATATATATGTAATTAATGAAACTTATTACCTTAATTTTATAATATATAGACCTTAACTTTTTACAAATATATTTTATCACAACGATTTTGTTATGTCAATAATTCAATTGACCTATAATTGAAAAATATAAGTATTAAAACAAAAGAATAATTTCATTTTGATTACTTGCTTTTTTCTTTGTATTCACAAACCTAATATTTTGCCCTATTCTACCCGATTTTATTGAGCTCTCATGCTCATTAATAAACAAAAAAACGTTTCTTTATTCAGAAACGTTTTTATTTCGACTTTTCCTAAAGTTTTAGAGAAACTTACCCAATAGAACCCTCCATTGAATAAGAAATCAAGCGATTTAATTCAACAGCGTATTCCATTGGCAATTCTTTGGTAAAGGGTTCAATGAAGCCCATGACAATCATGTCAGTTGCTTCTTTTTCTGTGAGTCCACGACTCATCAAATAATAGAGTTGTTCTTCTGAAATTTTTGACACCTTCGCCTCGTGTTCCAAGGCAACTTGTGAATTATGAATTTCATTGAATGGTACGGTATCTGATTTTGATAAATCATCCATTAAAATTGTGTCACATTCAATATGAGAAGCAGATTTTTTAGAATTTTTTCCAAAAGTAACTTGTCCACGGTAATTGACTGCTCCACCATTTTTGGCAATAGACTTAGAAATGATTGAACTTGAAGTATTTGGTGCGTTATGAATCATTTTAGCACCTGTATCTTGATTTTGGTTTGCTCCAGCAAAAGCGATTGAGAGCATTGTTCCACGCGCTCCTGGTCCATTCAAATGAACGGCTGGGTATTTCATGGATACTTTTGACCCTAAGTTTCCGTCAATCCATTCAACCGTCGCATTTTTTTCTGCAGCAGCACGTTTGGTAACCAGATTATAGACGTTATCTGACCAGTTTTGAATAGTAGAGTAGCGCATATAACCACCCTCTTCAACAAAGATTTCAACCACTGCTGCATGAAGTGAACTTGCGGAGTAAGTTGGTGCAGTACATCCTTCAACGTACTGAATAGATGCCCCTTCTTCAACAATAATCAATGTCCGCTCAAACTGTCCTGATTTTTCGTTGTTAATACGGAAATAGGCTTGAATCGGAATCTCACATTTGACTCCTTTAGGAACATAGACAAATGACCCACCAGACCAAACGGCAGAATTTAAGGCTGCCAATTTGTTATCCGTTGGTGGAACGAGTTTGCTGAAATATTTTTTGAAAATTTCTGGATAGTCACGTAATCCTGAATCAGTGTCAGTGAAAATAATTCCTAATTTTTCAAATTCATCTTTCATATTATGATAAACAACTTCTGATTCATATTGAGCAGAAGCTCCTGCCAAATATGAACGTTCCGCTTCTGGAATACCAATTTTTTCAAAAGTGTCTTTGATTTCTTGAGGAACGTCTTCCCAAGAACGCGCAGCTTTTGCTGATGGTTTTTGATAATAAACAATATCATTAAAATCAATACCAGAAAGATCTGGGCCCCATTTTGGCATGTCCAATTTTTTAAAAGCTTCAAAAGATTTCAGACGAAACTCTAACATCCACTCAGGTTCATTTTTTGTTTCAGAAATTTCGCGAATAACTTCTTCGGTCAAACCTAAACCTGTTGTGAATTCAAGTTCTGCATTATCGTGAAATCCAAATTTATATTCTTCGAGGTCTTTGACGACTTCTTGTGTACTATTTTCTGTCATTTTTCTTCCTCTTTGGCATATTTATTACTGACAGACTTGTCAGCTTTGCTGACAAATCCTTCATCCATTGATAAAAAGCTCAATTCAATCGCTTTTTACTGACAGACTTGTCAGCCTTACTAACAAGTCCTTTATCCATTGATAAAAAGCTTTTTTGAGCCGCTACTGACAAGCTCATCAGTTTTACTGACGAGTTTTTATTTGCTGATAAAAAATCTGTCAGTAATTTTTAGCTATTCGCCATGAATTACTGTTTCTTGTGCTTCACCAACATCAATGGCTTTTTTTAGGGCATTCCAAGCCAGAGTGGAGCATTTTACTCGAGCTGGAAATTTACTAACCCCTGCAAGAAACTGAGCATCTCCAAGTTTTTCTTGTCGTTCGTCAGTTTCACCGGTCACCATTGCTGAAAAAATAGTTGCCAACTCTTTTGCTTCTTCTTTTGTTTTTCCAAGAACAGCAACGGTCATCATTGAAGCTGAAGCTGTTGAGATTGTGCAGCCATGACCGCTAAAAGCAATGTTTGAAATGACATCATTTTCAAATTCAACAGTCAGGCGAATCACATCACCACAGGTTGGATTGTTGAGGTCAACCATACATCCTGTCTGTAATTCTCCAGCATGACGTGGATTTGATGAGTGGTCAAGAATTACTGCACGATATAGATTATCTAATTTAGATAAAGCCACATTTTCACACTTTCTTTATTTTAATATTGATAAAAATAAATTCTAAAAGTTACTGACAGCCTTCTTTAATGACTTATAAAATTTCTGTCAGTAACTTTTTGATTATTCTTTTTCTCTAATCATCCGTTTTTATTCCATTTTTACGAATATAACGAAGGACGAGGTTTGCTGCAATTACCACAGCTAAAATGATGATGATAAATAGAATGAGTAAGCCAATCGAACCCTGAACGAGTGAACGAAATAGGCTTAGTCCTCCTGAGGCATAGATAAATCCCCAAGCTAAGTAACCTGGAATCGCAGCCAATGTGTATTTATACCAAGACCAATTTGTTAGGCCAGCGCCAAATTGAACAGCAGTTTGAAAACCGACCGTTAAAAAAGACAGAGGAATAATTGGCCAACCCATTTTTTGAATGGCTAAAATTCCAGCGGAAGTCTCTGAATTTTTCTCAAGTTTTTTGCCCCACTTCGTTTTCAAAATTCCATGATAACTCAATTTTCCTAACCAAAAAGTACATTGAGCTCTAAAGAAAACAACAACAAATAGAAATGTGGTTGCCAACCAAAGTGGGAGGGAGGCGACCCAATTAAGCATATTAATCAAGGTTGAAAAACTCCTTTGTTTTTTTAAGTGCTTCAACTAATTTATCACAATCTGCTTTTGTATTATAAAGATAAAAGCTTGCTCTAGCAGTTGCCGGAGTTTCGAGATAATTCAATAAAGGTTGAGCACAATGGTGACCAGCTCTTACAGCTACCCCCTCCATATCAAGGGCAGTTGCGACGTCATGTGGATGAAGTCCTTCAATATTAAAAGCAATTAGACCGCCTCTTTTTACATTATCTTTCGGTCCATAAATCTTTAAGCCTTCAATTTCTTGAAGTTTTGGCATTAGGTAATCAATCAATTCAATTTCGTGCTGATGAATTTGGTCAATTCCAAGCTCTTGAATATAATCAATCGCAGCTCCTAAAGCAATAGCACCCGCAATATTAGGTGTGCCAGCTTCAAATTTCCAAGGAAGTTCTGTCCATGTTGAATGACTTTCATAAACAAAATCAATCATTTCTCCCCCAAATTCGACAGGTTCAAATTGATTTAGAAGTTCTTCTTTGCCATAAAGAACGCCAATTCCGGTTGGTCCCATCATTTTATGACCTGAGAAAGCAAAGAAATCGACATCCATTTTTTGAAGGTCAATCGCCATATGTGGTGTAGATTGTGCACCATCAACCACCATGTAAGCACCGTGTTCATGAGCAATTTTGGTAATTTCTTCTACTGGATTAATTGTCCCTAATACATTAGAAACATGAGCAATCGATACAAATTTAGTTTGATTAGTGATTTTTTTACGTAAATCATCCATATCTAGCTGACCATCTTTAAGATAGACAAACTTTAAGATTACTCCGGTTTTCTTAGCAACCTCTTGCCAGGGAACAATATTAGAATGGTGTTCCATAATCGAAATGACAATTTCATCCCCTGTTTTTAAGATTTGCCCAGCAAATTGAGCAACCCAGTTGATTGAAGTCGTTGTTCCTCTAGTAAACAAAACCTCTTTTGTTGATTTAGCATTGATAAACTGACGGACTTTTTCACGCGCCGCTTCGTATTTTTCAGTTGCTCGTTCTGCCAAAGTATGAACACCACGGTGGACATTAGCATTATCATTTTCATAATAATCTTTTATCGCAGCCAAAACCTTCAAAGGTTTTTGAGTCGTTGCCGCATTGTCCAAATAGACCAAAGGTTCATCATTAACAATTTGATTCAATACTGGAAAATCTTTTTTGATGCCTTCAAGCATTACATGCCCAGCTTTCTTTCAATAGTTTCAATAAATTCTGCTTGGACTGATTTGACAGGAATTTCACTGACAACTGAACCGAGAAATCCTCGAATAACAAGTCGTTTAGCAGTTTCTTCGTCAAGTCCACGAGATTGAAGATAGAATAAATCTTCCTCATCTACCTGACCAACAGAAGCTGCGTGACCCGCAGTTACTTCATTTTCATCAATCAAGAGAATTGGATTTGCATCTCCTCGTCCTTTATCAGAAAGCATTAAAACATGAGAAGATTGTTGGGCATCCGCATTTTTCGCCCCTTTGATAATATGACCAATGGCATTAAATGTCAAAGTTCCTTTATCAAGAATTACACCATTTTGCAAGATATGACCAACCGAATTTAGACCAAAATTAGTCACTCTTGTATCAATTCCTTGCGTTTGATGACCTGTTGAAATCCCAACCACTTTAATTTGTGAATGAGAACCATTCCCTTTGAGGTCACTATCAAAGTCAGCAACAACATTTCCGTCATTCATGACACCAACGGACCAGTCAACTGTTGCATTATCACCAATCAATCCGCGACGAACAACTGAAGCTGTAACATTTTCTCCTAAACGGTCAATGGCTGCAAATTTGACTTGAGCCCCTGCTTTTGCAATTACTTCAACGACAATATTTGCTTTTACCTTTGAGCTTTGCTCGCCACTTGTTTCCAAACGTTCAAGGTAGTCAACTTTGGCATTTTTTCCAACGATAATTAAAATTCGTTTATTAAAAGGAACTTCTGATGAACCCTCTTGCATCAAAATTGATTCAATGGGTTCAAGAACTTCCACACCATCTGGAACATAAAGAACTAATCCAGAATTAAATGTCGCAGTATTTGCTGCTGTTAAACGACTTTCATTAAATGGAACCACAGAACCAAAATTTTCCTCAAGTAGTTCGGGAATTTCGGTTAAAGCTGAATTGAAATCTGTGAAAATTACGCCTTGTTCAGCCAAATTTGGTGTCATTTGTTCCATAACTGTTTGACTTCCGACTTGAACAAGCAAAGGATGATTTGGAATTTCCGTAAAAGTAGGAACAGATCCAATTTCTTCGTTTTCAGAAATTGTTAAATGGTCTAAGCCCCAACGATTAATTTTTACTCGTTCAATATTAGGTAATTCTAGATTTTCAAATTCAAGTGCAGCTTTTTGACGTAAATCTGATAACCAAGCTGGTTCAGCATGCATTTGTGAAAAGTTTAAGATTTCTTGATTCATAATTAATATTAGCAAGTTTGCATTTTCTTAACTGAGTTCACTAATTGCAGACAAAACATTCTGTCAGTAAATTAATGAACTTTAGACTTACTGACAGCTCTGTCAGTAAGCAAAAATAACTTACTATCTCCTTTCCTTAAACTTCTTCTTTATATTCTAATCCAAGTTCCTCAGCGATATTGACATATCCTTCAGTTTCTAGACGTTTAGCTAGTTCTGCGCCACCTGTTTTCACAACACGACCATCCATCATAATGTGGACAACATCTGGTGTAATATAATCAAGCAAACGTTGATAGTGGGTAATAATCAATGCCCCAAATTTCTCACCACGCATTGAATTAACACCTTTAGCAACAACTTTTAAAGCATCAATATCAAGTCCTGAGTCAATTTCATCAAGAATGGCAAAAGTTGGTTCTAACATCAAAAGTTGAAGGATTTCATTACGTTTCTTTTCACCACCAGAAAAGCCTTCATTGAGATAGCGCTCAGCCATTTCTTCTTTCATGCTCAAAACTTCCATATTTTTATCCAATTTTTTGATAAATTCCATAACAGAAACTTTGTCATCCTCAGCACGTTTAGCATTCATTGCTGCTCGCAAAAATTCTGCATTCGTAATTCCTGGAATTTCAGATGGATATTGCATGGCAAGGAAAAGTCCAAGACGAGCTCTTTCATCAACGCTCATTTCTAAAACGTTTTGACCGTCAAAAAGAACTTCTCCTTGTGTCACGCTATAATTAGGATTTCCCATAATTGCAGCAGATAATGTTGATTTACCAGTCCCATTAGGTCCCATAATCGCATGGATTTCATTGGTGTTGATGACTAGATTGACCCCTTTGAGAATCTCTTTATCTTCAATCGCCACATGAAGATTTTTAATTTCAAGTGTAGCCATTTTTTCGCTCCTTTGAATTGTCAATTGTATTTGACATTTATAGTCTCTATTCTAACAAAAAATTGACAAAATTTGTTATTTTCGCATACATTATTTTTATTAATCGCAATATAAATAATAAATGACAACAGGCATTTTTATATATCAAAAAACCTCTAAAATTAGAGGTTTTTCTTATTTTTTATTTCGACTTCTACGATAATTTTGAATTGGGAATTCTTGTGTTGGTTCATCAATTTCCTCATCTATCATTGAATGATTTTCAATATCTTCTTCATTTTCATCTATATCTGCATCTTCATCAGAATGGAGAACTTTATCACGATAACTAGAATTTCCAACAAATTTCAGTGCTTTTAAGACTGGCTGCCGATTTTCGCCTAGAATTCCAACAAGTTCAATAAATATTTCCAATCCAAAGAGACAAGCAATCACTAAGAGAATCCCACCGATACGACTTGAAAATTGCAAAAGAATGGAGATAAATGCAAATATTGATGCAATTCCATAAATGACTAGAACAGCTCCACGATGAGTAAAACCAAGTGCCATTAGGCGATGGTGAAGATGTCGTTTATCAGCCGTTGCAATCGATTGACGATTAAGTTTCCGACGAACCATTGCCATAATTGTATCCGTAATTGGTACTCCTAAAATTAGTAAAGGAGTCAAAACGGCTACAGCCGTTGCATTCTTTAATCCTTGCAAAGAAGCAACCGAGATGATAAAACCAAGGAATAGGGCTCCCGTATCTCCCAGATAAATAATCGCTGGATGATAATTATAAGGAAAGAATCCCATAATTGCAGCCACCATTATAAAAATGGTAATCGGTAAAAATACATTTGGACTTGGTAAGAAAAAGTAAGAAACAATTCCCATTGTTGTCAGTGAAATAATTGATACTCCACTTGCTAGTCCGTCCAATCCGTCAATTAAATTTATTGCATTAGTAATCGCAAGTATCCAAAAAACGGTAAAAATAAAGGATAACCAAGCAGGAAAGATTAGTAAAGGTCCCCCGAAAGGAATTTTTAAATTATCAAAGCGGGCGTTGGTAAAGAACCAGATAAAACTCGCCGCAACTGTCAATCCTAAAAGTTTCATTTTAGGTGAAATTTCTTTTATATCATCAATCAAACCAGTCAAAACAACAATTCCAGCACCAACAATAAAGGGCCAAATGTAGCTAAAATAGCTGACTAGCTGAATTGGCTGATGACTTGCGCCATGTACTGGAGGTTGCGAATGAATGGGAGGCTGATTATGAACAATATGTGGCAGAATAAACAAGGTCGCAATCGCAAAAGCAATGAAAATGACCAGACCTCCAGCAGAGGGCATTGGTTTTTTATTCACACGACGCTCGTTAGGCTTGTCCACCGCACCAATTGCTTTGGACACAAAAGTCATAATTGGCGTTAAAATCACAGAGATACCAAAAGTGATAATAATAACAATTAGAAACTTAAGTGCAAAGGGGATTTCTTTTAATGTATCAACCATATTTAGATTTTTCTAAGAACATCTAAAGCACGTGTCGCGATAAGACATTCACCATACTCCTGCAAAAATTCTCGACTCATTTTTGTTGCTTCCCCATATTCCATCATTCGTGAACGGGTACTTTCAACATGCATCTTGCCTTTTTCTTTTTGATTATCCAAAACAACAAGATAAAAATTGCCATCATAACGATAAAACTCTGATTCTTCATCAGCAAACTTCACATTTTTTATTCCTGTTAAGACAGACATAATATCTTCATAACGAATAGAGTAATAAATAAAATCTGGCTCTTGTTCAGCTTCGTCTTTTTTTGTTCCTGGTAAACCAAGCCCAGGTTTAAAATCAGTAATTCCTCGCTCGCGCGCCATATCTGCCCCTATTTCATTTAATTTATTATAAAAACCAGTCATCAATTCTTCAAACTCTTCTGGGTCATCTGGAATTTCTCCACCTTCACCTAGCATCGCTTCTTCATGAACAATCATATGAACACCTTGAGGAAAAGGTTGGATTTGGAAAGTTAACATTCCCACATTTCCAAAGCGATTTTCTAAACCAAGCTCATCAACCAATTCATAGAAAAATTGTTCAATGACTTCTTGATTTCCGAAAAAGTCTGATAATTTGATATCATAATCTGTCAAATCATCAAAAGACAAGGTGATTTTTATAGTATTTTCGTTTATATCCTCATATTTCATTTTGTTTTCTCTTTTCTATAATTTGTCTTCTATCACTTTACCAGTCTTATTAGTATTATACCACAGACCAGAAAAAAAACAGCAGACATGCCGTTTTTTTGATATTCTCTTTAACTATAAGCTTTTAAATTATAGGACTTTTGCTAAAAAGTCTTGTGTTCTTTTTTCTTTTGGAGAATCAAAAACTTGTGCAGGTTTTCCTTGCTCAACAATTGTCCCATCAGCCATGAACAAAACTCTGTCAGCAACTGTTTTAGCAAATCCCATTTCATGGGTTACAACAACCATTGTCATTCCTTCTTTGGCAAGTTCTTGCATCACGGCTAAAACTTCACCAACCATTTCAGGGTCAAGTGCTGATGTTGGTTCATCAAAAAGCATCACATCTGGGTTCATGGCTAAAGCACGAGCAATAGCTACCCTTTGTTGTTGCCCACCTGACAATGCTTGTGGATAAGCCTCTGCTTTATCTGAGAGTCCAACTCTTTGAAGTAAATCTTCCGCCGTTTTTTTAGCTTCTTCTTTGGTCATTTTACCCGTTTTAACTGGAGCCAAACATAGATTTTCAAGGACTGTCATATTAGGAAATAGATTAAATTGTTGAAAAACCATCCCCATTTTTTCTCGGTGTTTGAAGACATCCACTGATTTATCAGCAATATTAACTCCTTCAAAATAGACTTGACCATCTGTTGGCTTTTCTAATAAGTTCATCGTTCTTAAAAAAGTTGATTTCCCAGAGCCAGAGGGGCCAATCATCACAACAACTTCACCTTTTTTTATTTGGATATCAAGTCCTTTTAAGACTTCATTTTTTCCAAAATATTTATGCAGATTTTTTATTTCGATTAAATATTCATTCATTATTTTGCATATCCTTTCCCGAGTTTCTTTTCAAATAAAACAAGTAAGCGACTGACAACAAAAGTGACTACAAAATAGTAGAGAGCTACAAATAACATCGGGCTAATGGTTTGATAAGTCAAATTTGCTACTGTTTGTGCACCATTGAAAACTTCCATTACCCCAATTGTATAAAGAAGCGAGCTGTCCTTGATAATTGTCACAAATTCATTGCCGACGGCTGGTAGAATGTTTCTCAAAGCCTGAGGTAAAATAACGGTTGCCATCGCTTGTTTTGGCCGAATTCCTAATGAATAGGCGGCTTCTTTTTGACCAAGAGGAACAGCTTCAATTCCAGCCCGAACAATTTCCGCCATATAAGCCCCCGAATTCAATGAGATTACAATTATCCCTGGAATCAAGCGCCCCAAATCTTGTTGTAAAATCCCAACTTGAAAGGTTGGTAAAGATAGACTTCCCATTAAGCCAAAACCAAGCATAATTTGAACGAGCATTGGTGTTCCACGGAAAATTTCAATATAGATATTTGCCAACCAGCGCAATGGAGCAATTTTAGAAATCTTGGCAAGGGCTGTGACAATCCCTAAGAGTGTTCCAATCAAAACCACGAAAGCTGAAATCAAAATTGTGACAATCATCCCATCATTAAAATAGGGCAGATATTTCGGTAAAAAATCAAAGTTCATATTTTCTCTTTTCTGTTTTATAATTTCTATTTTTATAAAAAAACAATAGCATAATTATAATATAAAAAGTATAAAAATACAACAATTAATGTATAATAATTAATTGAAAATAAATAAAAACTCCATAATTGGAGTTTTTTTATTCTGTCAGTAAATAATCATTCTTCTTTCAGTACTGATTGAAAGTCTGTCAGCAGCAACTAACTCATGAATTTCTCCATCAATTTGGACTGGTTGACTTTCTGCTAATTCTACAGAAAACTGAGGACTCACTCGGTGTAAAAATAAAGGATGTTTTAAATGCATTCCACGAAGAACACTTGGAATTAATGAAAAAGTCCGTAATAAATGATGTTTATTATATTCAACAAGGTGAATATCTGCATTTTCATTGGTGGCCTCAGGAGAAATTTTTACTCCACCTCCAAAGTATGGATGTTTGGTAAAAGTCATCAGAAAGGCATTTTCTAGTGAAATTTCTTGATTTTCTACTTCAATTAAAGCTGGAAATGGTTTTTTAGTTATCAAAACGTGCAAGGCAGTCAAAATATATGAAAAACTTCCCAATTTCAATTTGTTAAGCACTTGTTTAAGCTTTCCTTCATTGGCAGATTTCACGATAGTTGCATCTAAACCAATTCCAATATTATTTAGAGCATAGCCACTCAATCCTTTAGATTGATAATTCATGATAAAAATCTCATGATTAATTCCTCTACGAGCAGCTTCAAAAGATTCAATTGGGTCAAGCTCCAACTTTAAGCTTCTGGCGAAATCATTGCCAGAACCTGAAGGAATATAAGAAAAGGCCTCTTCTTCTGGAAGTTCATTAATGACAAGTGAAATGGTACCATCCCCACCAATAATAACTAAGTGGTCATCCGGATTTTTAAGGTCTAATATTTGTCTGACCAAAGCGCCTTCTTCTCCAGCAGCTTTAGTTTTAAAAAGTCGATATTCATAATTATTTTTTTCCAAATATGGAATCAAAGTCTCCAAAGTCCGCGCACCTTTACCTGCACCAGAATTGGGATTTGCAAGGAGATAATAAGTCATAGAATTATTTTACCAAAAATGACAGAGATTTTATGTTTTTAATGATTTTGTCAGTAAATTTAATAAAAAAAGTTACTGACAAAAATAAAAAAATTACTGACAGAAATTCTGTCAGTAATTTTTATTTATTTTCTAGATTTAAAATTAGTTTTCCACAGTTTCTGTTTCAACTTCTTCTACTTCTGGAGCATTTGTTAAATCAGCTAAAGGTTCAATGTTACGGTAACGGAACATACCTGTACCAGCAGGAATAATCTTACCGATAATAACATTTTCTTTCAAACCAAGCAAGTGATCTTCTTTACCACGAATTGCGGCATCAGTAAGGACACGAGTTGTTTCTTGGAATGATGCAGCTGACAAGAATGAATTTGTTTCAAGAGAGGCTTTAGTAATACCCATCAAGACTGGACGACCAGTTGCAGGCATTTCACCATTCAAGAGTGCAGTTTCATTCAAAGCTTCAAAGTCAGAAATATCCATCAAAGTACCTGGAAGGATATCAGTTGAACCATTATCCATGACACGAACTTTACGAAGCATTTGGCGAACCATTACCTCGATGTGTTTGTCACCAATTTCAACCCCTTGTGAACGGTAAGTTTTTTGTACTTCACCGAGCAAGTAAGTTTCAACTGACAAAGCATCACGAACTTGAAGCAAGTGTTTAGGTTCGATAGAACCTTGAATCAAAGGTGCACCACGGTGAATAAATTCACCTTCTTCAACCATCAAGACATCAGCCATACCTACAGTGTAGCTACGAGTGTCTGTTTTACCTTTAACAGTAATTTCACGAGTACGTGTAGCAGGATCTTCAACGATTGATTCAACTGTACCAGTTACTTCAGTGATGATTGCTTCCCCTTTAGGGTTACGTGCTTCAAAGATTTCTTGAACACGAGGCAAACCTTGAGTGATATCTGAACTTGACGCAACACCACCCGTGTGGAATGTACGCATTGTCAACTGAGTACCAGGTTCACCGATTGATTGAGCGGCGATTGTACCAACAGCTTCACCAACTTCAACAGCATCACCTGTTGCCAAGTTGATACCATAACAATGTTTACATACACCATGTGGAGTTTTACATGTAAATACTGAACGGATAGTTACTTCTTTAACACCAGCATCGATAATTTTACGGGCAACATCTTCAGAAATCAAAGTGTCGTCAGCAATAATCATTTCACCAGTTTCTGGATGAAGCACTGATTTACGAGTATAACGACCTACCAAACGTTCAAAGAGTGGTTCAACCATTTCTTTACCAGTAGCAATATCAGAAATTACAAGTCCACGGTCAGTTCCACAGTCGTCTTCACGAATGATAACATCTTGGGCAACGTCAACCAAACGACGAGTAAGATAACCAGAGTCGGCTGTCTTAAGGGCCGTATCGGTCATCCCTTTACGGGCACCGTGAGTTGAGAAGAACATTTCCAAGACAGAAAGACCCTCACGGAAGTTTGAGATGATAGGCAATTCCATGATTTTACCATTAGGAGCGGCCATCAAACCACGCATACCAGCAAGTTGAGAGAAGTTAGAGATATTACCACGGGCTCCAGAGTCCATCATCATAACGATTGGGTTTGTCAAATCTTGTTCATCAATCAATCGTTTTTCAAGGGCTTCTTTTGCATCACGCCAAACACCTGTAACAGCGTTATAACGTTCATCATCAGTAATCAAACCACGACGGAATTGTTTAGTGATTTGTTCCACACGTTTGTGTGCAGCATCGATGATTTTATGTTTATCTTCAACAACAGGGATATCAGCGATACCCACAGTCAAACCAGCCAAAGTAGATTGGTGGTAACCAAGGTCTTTCAAGCGGTCAAGGTACTCAGATGTAGCTGTTGTACGGTAACGTTTGAAGACTTCAGCGATGATATTTCCAAGATATCCTTTTTTGAATGGACGAACAGTATCAATTCCAGCCAAAACTTCTTTGATATCTTGACCAGCATCCATAAAGAAACGGTCATCAGTTGAAGTTGTCAAGTTAACATCAGTTGGTTCGTTCAAGTAAGGCATTCCTTCAGGAATGATTGAGTTGAAAATAACTTTACCAACAGTAGTTACCAAGATTTTATCTTTTTGGTTTTCTGTCCAAGGTTTGTTGAGTGATTTTGTTGCGATACCGATACGAGTAT
The DNA here is from genome assembly GCF_016517475.1 of Lactococcus sp. S47. Lineage (NCBI taxonomy): Bacteria > Bacillati > Bacillota > Bacilli > Lactobacillales > Streptococcaceae > Lactococcus > Lactococcus sp. S47. The sequence goes on along the minus strand of NZ_JACVUB010000004.1, from coordinate 112,386 downwards.
GTAAATGTACATAACCATTACGCATTGCAATTTCAACTTCTTCAGGAGTTGCAAAAATCATTCCTTCGCCTTCACGACCTTTTTCTTCCATAGTAAGGTAGTAGTTACCAAGGACCATATCTTGAGATGGTGTAACGACTGGTTTACCATCTTTAGGGTTCAAGATATGTTCAGCAGCAAGCATCAAAAGACGTGCTTCAGCTTGTGCTTCTTCAGACAATGGCAAGTGAATGGCCATTTGGTCACCATCAAAGTCGGCGTTATAGGCTTCACAAGCAAGTGGGTGAAGACGGATGGCTTTACCATCAATTAAGACTGGTTCAAAAGCTTGAATCCCCAAACGGTGAAGCGTAGGTGCGCGGTTAAGAAGAACAGGGTGTTCTTTAACAACTGTTTCAAGTACATCCCAAACATCAGAATCTTGACGTTCAACTTTACGTTTAGCCGCACGAATATTAGCAGCCAATTCTTTCTTAACAAGTTGAGCCATTACGAATGGTTTGAACAACTCAATCGCCATTTCACGCGGAACACCACATTGGTACATTTTGAGTGTTGGACCTACAGCGATAACTGAACGTCCAGAATAGTCAACACGTTTACCAAGCAAGTTTTGACGGAAACGTCCTTGTTTCCCTTTCAACATGTGTGAAAGAGATTTCAATGGGCGGTTACCAGCACCAGTGATTGGACGACCACGACGACCATTGTCAATCAAAGTATCAACAGCTTCTTGAAGCATCCGTTTTTCATTTTGAACGATAATATTTGGAGCATTAAGTTCCATCAAACGTTTCAAACGGTTATTACGGTTAATAACACGACGGTATAAGTCATTCAAGTCAGATGTGGCAAAACGTCCACCATCTAATTGAACCATTGGACGCAAATCTGGTGGAATAACTGGTAATACGTTTAAGACCATCCAAGATAAAGCATTTCCTGATTTTCTGAAAGCTGACAAAACGTCCAAACGACGAATAATTTTTACACGACGTTGTCCAGTAACTGTTTTGAGCTCTTCTTTGAGTTCAGAAACTTCTTTATCAATATCAACATCGTTCAACAAATCTTGAATCGCTTCAGCACCCATTTTCGCAACGAATGAACCAAAACCATTTTTCAAAAGTTGTTCACGATATTCACGTTCAGTCAAGAGTTGTTTCTTCTCAAGATCAGTTTCTTTAGGATCAATCACAACATAACTTGCAAAGTAAATCACTTCTTCAAGTGCACGTGGACTCATATCAAGAGCAAGTCCCATACGTGATGGAATTCCTTTGAAGTACCAAATGTGTGAAATTGGAGCAGCAAGCTCAATATGTCCCATACGTTCACGACGTGATTTTGCAGTTGTTACTTGGACACCACAAAGTTCACAAACTTGATTTTTGTAGAAAACACCTTTAAGTTTTCCACAAGCACATTCCCAGTCTTTTTGAGGACCGAAAATACGTTCATCAAAGAGTCCTTCACGTTCAGGTTTTTGTGTACGATAGTTAATTGTTTCTGGTTTTTTAACTTCACCGAATGACCAGTAACGAATTTTTTGTGGAGATGCGATACCAATACGCATACTCTCAAATTTATTTACATCAACCAATTCTTTCTCCACTTCTAATAAATTTAACGCTAGACGATTATGAGATTAGAGATTTACTGACAGAAATTTTTGTCAGTAAATCTATCTCAAAATATTAATTACAAAATCTTATTTTTCAGTATTAGCGTTAATCAAAGCTTCTTCTTCAGCTTCTGCTTGTGCAACAATAGCTTCCTGTGCTTCAAGCATTTCAGGAGTAATTTCTGTATTATCTGGACGAGTCATTACTTCATCTTCATCCAATTCACGTAAGTCAAGAACATTACGGTCAGCATCAAGGACTTTCATATCAAGACCAAGTGATTGTAACTCTTTAACCAATACGCGGAATGATTCAGGAAGACCTGGTTTAGGAATACGTTCACCTTTAACAATAGCTTCATAAGCGCGCGTACGTCCAATCACGTCATCTGATTTGTAAGTCAAGATTTCTTGAAGAACATTGGCAGCACCATAGGCTTCAAGTGCCCAAACTTCCATTTCCCCAAAACGTTGTCCACCGAACTGCGCTTTACCACCGAGCGGTTGTTGTGTAACGAGTGAGTAAGGACCAACTGAACGAGCATGGAGTTTATCATCAACCATGTGGTGAAGTTTAATCATGTACATGACACCGACTGAAATTCGGTTATCAAATGGTTCACCAGTACGTCCGTCATAAAGGACTGTTTTCGCATCATCAGCCATTCCAGCTTCTTTAACGGTATCCCAGATATCTTCATCAGATGCTCCATCAAACACTGGAGTTGCAATGTGAATTCCAAGTGTACGAGCAGCCATACCTAAATGGAGCTCCATAACTTGTCCGATATTCATACGTGATGGTACCCCAAGTGGGTTCAACATGATATCAATAGGTGTACCATCTGGTAAGTAAGGCATATCTTCCATTGGAACGATATTTGAAACAACCCCTTTATTACCATGACGTCCGGCCATTTTATCCCCAACGTGAATCTTACGTTTTTGAGCAATGAAGACACGAACAAGTTTATTCACACCTGATGGCAATTCATCACCATTTTCGCGTGTAAATACACGAACGTCATGAACAATACCGCCACCTCCGTGAGGAACACGAAGTGATGTATCACGAACTTCACGAGCTTTTTCACCAAAGATTGCACGAAGCAAACGTTCTTCTGGTGTTGGATCAGTTTCACCTTTAGGAGTTACTTTACCAACAAGCAAGTCGCCATCTTTAACTTCAGCACCAATACGGATAATTCCTGATTCATCAAGGTTTTTGAGTGCTTCATCCCCAACGTTTGGAATTTCACGAGTAATTTCTTCAGGGCCAAGTTTTGTATCGCGTGTTTCTGATTCATATTCTTCGATGGCAATTGATGTATAAACGTCGTCTTTAATCAAACGTTCTGACATAATTACCGCATCCTCGAAGTTATAACCTTCCCAAGTCATATAAGCAACAAGTGGATTTTGACCAAGGGCCATTTCTCCATTTTCCATAGAAGGTCCATCAGCAATGATGTCCCCTTTCTCAACTTTTTCTCCAAGTCGAGCCAATGGACGTTGGTTATACGAAGTTCCTGAGTTTGAACGACGATATTTTGTAATATTGTAAATATCAAGTTCACCAGAAGTACGACGAACACGAATTTCATTACCATCAACATACTCAACAACACCAGCATGTTTTGCAAGAAGTGCAGCACCTGAGTCACGAGCAGTTTGATGTTCCATACCAGTACCAATCCAAGGTGCATGTGGGTCAATCAATGGAACTGCTTGACGTTGCATGTTGGCACCCATGAGGGCACGGTTGGAGTCATCGTTTTCCAAGAATGGAATACATGCAGCAGCAACGGCGATAACCTGTTTAGGTGAAACGTCCATATAGTCTGCTGTTGAAGCTTCAACTTCAATATTGTTACCAGTATGACGAGCCATAACTGTTTCGTTAGCAAAGCGGCTATCTTCAGTCAATGGTGAGTTTGCTTGGGCAACAGTATAGTTGTCTTCTTCATCGGCAGTTAAATATTCAACTTCGTCAGTAACCACACCGTTCACACGGTCAACACGACGGTATGGTGACATGATGAAACCATATTCGTTTACTTTGGCATATGATGACAAGTTGTTAATCAAACCGATGTTTGGTCCTTCAGGTGTTTCAATAGGACACATACGGCCATAGTGAGTATAGTGAACGTCACGTACTTCATATGAAGCACGGTCACGTGAGATACCACCAGGTCCTAAGGCAGAAAAACGACGTTTGTGTGAAAGCTCAGATAAAGGATTGTGTTGGTCCATAAATTGTGACAATTGTGATGAACCAAAGAATTCTTTAATTGAAGCTGTTACAGGACGAATGTTAATCAAACCTTGTGGTGTGATGTTTTCATTTTCTGAAGATGACATACGTTCGCGAATCACACGTTCCATACGTGAAAGTCCGATACGTACTTGGTTTTGAAGCAATTCACCTACTGAACGGATACGACGATTACCTAAGTGGTCAATATCGTCCACTTTACCAATTCCTTCAGCAAGACCAAGCCAGTAGCTGATATTTGAAATCACATCGGCTGGTGTCAAGACACGGCATTCTGCATCAGGATTACCATTTGAGAGTAATGTAACAACACGTTCTGGATCTTTAGGTGAATAAACTTTGATACTTTGCAAAGTAATTGGTTCTGGAATTACAGCGTCGTCAGATGGTTCAACAACAAAGTTTCCAAGACCGTTATCAAGCAATGGTTCGATTAAATCAAGCACATCACGAGTAACAAGAGTATCTGTATTAACAAGAATTTCACCAGTTTCTGGGTCAACAATTGGTTCAGCCAAAGTCAAACCAAGCAAACGATTTTTAAGCGCTAATTTCTTGTTAAATTTGTAACGTCCAACAGGTGCGAAGTCATAACGTTTTGGATCGAAGAAACGAGCAACAAGCAAGCCACGTGAGCTATCTGCTGTTTTAGGTTCTCCTGGACGCAAGCGGTCATAGATGTCTTTGAGCGCTTCTTCTACACGCGTGTCAGCTGGGTTTTTATGAACATCTTTTGCAATAGTGTCTGTTAAAAGTTGAGTTTCGCCCAACAATTCAAGGATTTCTTCATCTGAACCAAATCCAAGCGCACGAAGCATAGTTGTAAAAGTTAATTTACGTGTACGGTCAATACGAACATAACCAATGCCTTTAGCATCTGTATCTAACTCAAACCAAGCTCCACGGTTAGGAATTGTTGTATGTCCAAAACTTTCAAGACCGTTTTTATCAGCTTTAAGATGGAAGTATGAGCCAGGACTACGTACCAATTGGCTAACGATCAAACGTTCTGAACCGTTATTGATAAATGTCCCCATTTCAGTCATGAGTGGGAAGTCACCAAAGAAGACTTCTTGTGTTTTTAATTCACCAGTTTCTTTATTTACAAGACGGAAGGTTACATAGATAGGTGCTGAATAGTTTGCGTCATGTGCGCGAGCTTCTTCAACAGTGTATTTTGGGGTTTTCATTTCATAACCAACAAATTCGAGTTCCATTGTACCCGCAAAGTTGTCGATTGGAAACATTTCTTTGAAGACATTTGCAAGACCTTCATCGAGGAAGTTTTTATAACTTAATGTTTGAACTTCGATGAGGTTTGGCAAACCGATTACTTCTTTAATACGTGAAAAACTGCGTCTTGTACGGTGTTTACCGTATTTTACGTCATGTCCTGCCAAGTGTTTTCTCCTCTATTTTTTAGATTTGATTAAAAAAGTTTGTGTTTTTGATGAATTTTTAATTAAAAAAACCGAAAAGTCTGTAGTTTGTCTTTTTTATAACTTTTCTGGTTTATTCAATATAAAAGACGCCAAAAAAGCAACGAAAACAGTAGTGTTTCGTTGCTTACAAAGCCTATGGGGACAATATATCCCACAGATTTTGCTGACAAACCATTATTTCTATTATACTATTTTATATGAAAATTTTCAAGCTTTTTCTAGTTTAACGGTCTATTTTTTCAATGATGCTTTTAAATGCTTCTAATTCTGAACGAGATAATGATTGAACTAAAGAAACAAAGGTTTCATTTCGTCTTTGTCCTTCCAGTTCTGCCAACATGATATAAGACATTTGATTCCCTATGAATGTTGATAAAAAATCTACCAATATTCTCTTTTCTTCTTCCAGAGGAGAATCTGTCAGTAGAAAAAGGGTTCCCAATCTCAAATGATTTCCTTCTATAGGGAGAAAGCTGAGAAATTTATTTGGAAATTTGCTCGAAATTTCTTTCACTGGTTCTAAAATTGATTGGGCCATTGGTAGGCTTGTGCTCATTTCGTAGTGATTTAATAGTTGACTAGAGATATCTTTTGATATTTTTTGATAGATAAAAAAATTTTGGAGGTTTATATCATCCTGATAAGAATTATCAGAATCAGTAAAACCATAACCTAAACAATTTCGTTTGGTATCTATGATAAAAAGGCTAGACTCTAAAACTTTGGCACTTTTCTCTACCACCTCTTGATAAGCTAATGGTTTTCCAAGGTCAATAAATGATCTTTTCAAAATAATATTTATGTCTTGGATTTTGTCATAAATTTCTTTCAATTTTTCCCTTTCTCTTCTCAAAAAGCATTTTGAGTATTCCTATGATTACTTTTATAATACCATATAACGCTATAGATGTCAATTTTGTTAACGAATTTGCAACAATTAAGTTTTTAACTTAAATATTGCTATTTTTTTAAGTTTTAGGTATTTTATATCTAATAACTATATGATATAATGTATTCGTTACAAATATTAAAAATGTTTATTCAATACATGTTGAGGTGATTTTAATGTTCTATGACCGTCTAAAAACTTTAGTTATTGATTCTCAGAAATCTTTCAACCAGGTCGAAAGAGAGTTGAGATATCCCAGAAACGCCCTTGCTAATTATCGCTTGGGAAAAGAACCTTCTGCCAAAAGATTGACAGAAATTGCTGATTATTTTAATGTCACAACTGAATACCTTCTTGGTAAAGATGACAAGTACAGTTATAATAAGGCAAAGCTTTTGTTTGAATATCTTACATTAGATAATAAACAAAACTTGTTAAATTATATTCAAAATCGAATTGATGAGCTTGAACTTCTTGAAAGAGAGCCCATTTCTTTGAGTACTGAACAATTTGTATTTTGTGGTGATAATACTTGGGCGCTACAAGAAAGCCGCAAAACAATCAAACTGCTCACAAAGCAACTTCCTGATGATTACGATGCAGTTTTTGAACTCGTTGGGGGTCCTTTAGATGCGGAAGCTCCTGGTAATGGAGATTTACTTTTTGTAAAATTTACTGACGCAAATTTTGCAGAGCTGATCCATAATTTCTTGTTGCAACATGACCATTTTGCCAAGCTTTCAGTAAAAGATGAAAAGCTTACTTGTCTAAGCCGTGATGCTGGAAGCCTTGCCGAAGTCCCTGAACTTTTTGGCAAAATTGCTAAAATTTATCGTTTCAGAACTATTTAATTACGAGTTTACATTAATTTTCAAATTGCTGTTAAAAAGTGCTGATGGAATTCGTCAGCGCTTTTTTGTAAGTATGATATAATATAAAAAATATCCATAATAGGAGGTCGATATGACAAGGATTCAAGATGATTTATTCGCTACTGTTAATGCTGAATGGTTAGAAAATGCAGAAATTCCTGCTGACAAACCAAGAATTTCAGCTTTTGATGAATTAGTACTAAAAAATGAGAAAAATTTGGCTAAAGATTTAGCTGATTTATCACAAAACCTACCTACTGATAATCCAGAATTGCTTGAAGCAATCAAATTTTATAATAAAGCAGGAGATTGGCAAGCGAGAGAAAAAGCGGATTTTTCTGCCGTAAAAAATGAACTTGCTAAAGTTGAAACTTTAAATTCTTTTGAAGAATTTAAAAATAATCTGACTCAACTCGTTTTCCATTCACAGGCTCCTCTTCCATTTTCTTTTAGTGTTGAACCTGATATGAAAGATGCTATTCACTATTCTCTTGGATTCTCTGGTCCGGGCTTGATTTTACCTGATACCACTTATTATAATGATGAACACCCTAGAAAAAAAGAATTACTTGATTTTTGGGCTAAAAATACAAGCGAAATTTTAAAGACATTTGATGTTGAAAATGCAGAAGAGATTGCAAAGTCTGCCCTTAAATTCGATGCTCTTTTAGTTCCGTCAGCAAATACTTCTGAAGAGTGGGCAAAATATGCTGAACTTTATCATCCAATTTCTACTGACAACTTTGGCAGTAAAGTTAAAAACCTGGATTTAAAATCTTTAATTAAAGATTTAGTAAAAACTGAACCTGATAAAGTCATTGTTTATGAAGACCGTTTTTACGAATCATTTGATTCACTTATCAATGAAGAAAATTGGTCGCTCATTAAAGCTTGGATGCTGACAAAAATTGCACGTGGCGCTACTTCTTTCTTCAATGAAGACCTTAGAATTCTTGGTGGAGCTTACGGACGTTTCCTTTCAAATGTTCAAGAAGCAAGAAGTCAAGAAAAACATCAACTTGATTTGACTGAGTCTTATTTTAGCCAAGTGATTGGTTTATTCTATGGTAAAAAATATTTTGGTGAAGCTGCTAAGACCGATGTCAAACGGATGGTCACTGCGATGATTAAAGTTTACCAAGCGCGTTTGTCTAAAAATGAGTGGCTCAGTCAAGAAACAGCTGAAAAAGCCATTGAAAAATTAGATGCTATTACTCCTTTCATTGGTTTCCCAGATAAATTGCCTGAAATTTATAGTCGTTTAAAAACAACTTCTGGCTCTCTCTATGAAGATGCCCTTAAATTCGATGAAATTTTGACTGCTCGAACTTTTGAAAAATTCTCAGAAGATGTTGATAAAACAAGCTGGCATATGCCTGCTCATATGGTCAATGCTTATTATAGTCCTGATAGTAATACAATTGTTTTTCCAGCAGCAATTTTGCAAGCTCCTTTTTACTCTCTTGAACAATCTTCATCACAAAATTACGGTGGAATCGGCGCAGTCATTGCTCATGAAATTTCTCATGCGTTCGATAACAACGGCGCCCAATTCGATAAAGAAGGAAATTTGAACAAATGGTGGTTAGATAAAGATTATGAAGCTTTTGAAGAAAAGCAAAAAGAAATGATTGCACTCTTTGACGGCGTAGAAACCGAAGCTGGTCCAGCAAACGGAAACCTCATTGTGTCAGAAAATATTGCTGACCAAGGAGGAATTACAGCGGCACTGACAGCAGCTAAAGATGAGAAAGACGTTGATTTGAAGGCTTTCTTTAGTCAGTGGGCTAAGATTTGGCGCATGAAAGCAAGTAAAGAATTCCAACAAATGCTTTTGTCAATGGATGTTCATGCACCCGCTAAACTTCGTGCCAATATTCCTCCAACAAATCTCGAAGAATTTTACGAAACTTTTGATGTTAAAGAAACAGATAAGATGTATCGTGCACCAGAAAATCGTCTTAAAATTTGGTAATAGATAATTGAATACAAAAAGTACTTCTAAAATATAGAAGTACTTTTTATTTATTAGAGCAGTTCATCTTCAATAATTATTTTCCCTTGAGCTGTAAAAGAAATTCCTTCTTTTTTTAGAAGTTCCATTTGCTCACTTTTAGCAGGCTCTGGCAATCCAATTGTTCTGTCAGAACGCACTACACGCCACCATGGTAGTTTATATTTTTTAGACATCGAATGCAAAATTCTAGAAACCTGCCGTGCACCATTTGGCAATCCAGCTAAAGCTCCCACATCTCGATAACTCATGACCTGCCCCTCTTTTAAATTTAGAATAACTTCTAAAATCTTTTTTGTATTTTCGGTAATTTCTGCCATTTATTATCCTTTTTAACTCTTATTAATAAGTCTGTCAGTAACTTTTTTACTGACAGACTTATTTTTTATTAGATATGTAATTTTCGACGAAGTGACAAACCTCTTGGACCAAACCATTTTTCTAGAAGTCCAAGTTTAGCAGCAAACCAGAGATAAGTATAAAAACCTGCACCACCGGCAATGGCAGCAATAAATACTGAAGCAATTCGACCTGGGCTCTTACCGAAAATAAAACCTAAAATGATTTCAACAATAATAACCACAATAGCCATAAATCCTGTCAGTAAAGTTGCCCCTTGAATTCCGCGAACTGTATTCTTAATTGAAAAATGAGTTAACTCATGTAGTTTTCTAATGAATAAGAAAACACCAACTAAGAATGAAACAGTGGTCGCAAGTAAAGGTCCATAAGTATGGAAAATAAGAATCATTGGAACTTGCAAAACTAATTTAATGACAAGAGTCAAGGTAAAGATTCGCATTGCCAAACGTTTATGGTCCATTACTGTCAGTGGAGGATAGACAATCATATAAAGTCCCAACAAGAAGGTTTGTAAAATAGCAAAGACAAACAAACTACTTTGTAATCCAGAAGGAATTTGGTAGAAAATTGTATAAATCGGTTTAGTCAATAGTGACATTCCAATCACGGCCGGAAGCATAAAACCAACGTATAATTGGAAATTATAACCCACTAACGTTGCAAGTTCACGCCGATTTCCTTGAACATAGTGCTCTGTAATCAGAGGGTCTGAAACAGAACCAAGCGTCAATGCGACACCCAACAAGACCATCGTTAATTTATCAGTATTTGCTGAGAAATAACTCATCAGAACAAGCAATTCATTATGACTATAGTTTGTTACCCAAGGCATCATATTCATAAAGGTTGAGTTATCAATAATTTTAAAAATTTGAATAGCTGAACCAATGACAATAAATGGAATGGCTGTGTGTAATGTTGATCTAAAAATTTCTAAAGCATTAATTTTAGATTTTACAGGACCAGGATTAATTAATTTATTAAGATTTCCTGATTTCTGTAAGTAATAGAATAATACAGCGTAGGAACCTAACATCCCAATAAAAGCAGCCAAGGTAGATTGTGTCACGGCATTTTGCCAATTGTGCGAACCTAACTTCATGATAGCAAAAGTTGCTGCTAGCATCCAAATGACCCGAACAATTTGTTCCAAAAGCTGACTCATCGCATAAGCTTTCACCTGATTCAGACCTTGGAAATATCCTCGAATAACTGACATTGAAGGGAAAATTAAGACAGCCAATGCTAAACTTTTCATGACTGGAATTAAATCTGCGCTATCCTTACCGCCAACAAGGGCTGAGAGTGGACCTGCAAGAAAGAACATGAGCCCTGACGCAACAATTCCAAGAACCAGCATCACTCCGAGCATTTGCCGAACGAGCCGATAAGCCATGTTAGGGTCATCTAATGTATTATAGCGAGCCACTTCACGCGCAATTGCCGCCGGAATCCCCACTGTTGAAATCAATAGGAAAAGAGCATAGATATTATAACCCATACTAAAGAGGGAGTTGGCCTCATTACCAAAACGCCCCATCCAAGCATACCAAGGAATAATATAAACTACCCCTAGTATTTTCCCAATCATGTCCGCACCAGTCCGCCAAGCAGCACCAGAGAGCATCTGATCTTTTGATTTTGCAGCCGTTTTTGGTGACTGCTGACCTGTATTCATTATTTTTTCTGAATCTTCCATTGTTCCATTTTACCCTAAGTTCTGTATTTTGACAATAAAAGAATGGTTTTAGATCATTAATTCACGATGTCATCTATTACCATCTATAAACAAATGGGACATGCACCAGCTCTTGGCTTGTGCTATAATATAGGGTAATGGGATTTTTCCCTTAGTTTCCTTGTTTTAGAAAGGTATCGCGAATTTAGCGATAAATAGGCATTCCTCACATGATTAAGCTTGAACAAGTTATAGAAATACTAAAAAAAGATAATAATTTCCGTGAGATTTCTTCTGCTGGCGAATATTATTTCAACTGGCCAAAGGAAGTAAACTTTGACCAACTCTCTTATGATTCACGAAAATCAACAGAAAATACCCTTTTCTTTGCCAAGGGTTTGAATTTTAAAAAAGAATATTTAACAGACTTAGAAGCTGCTTTTTATGTTTCAGAATTTGATTATGAAGTAGCTCTCCCAGCAATTATTGTCACTGATGTTAAACGAGCAATGGCTCTAATCGCTGCAAGCTTTTATGATTTTCCACAAAATAAACTCAAAACCTTAGCTTTGACTGGTACAAAAGGAAAAACCACTTCTGCTTATTTTGCTAAAGCAATCCTTGACAAAATGAACGGTGGCAAAACTGCACTTTTATCTACTGCCCAAACAACTTTGGATGGAAAAAATTATTTTAAATCAGAATTGACAACTCCTGAAAGTCTTGATTTACTAGAAATGATGGCAAAAGCTCTGACAAATGGAATGACACATTTGGTCATGGAAGTTTCAAGCCAAGCTTACAAAACAGAACGGGTTTACGGTTTAACATTTGATGTTGGAGTTTTCTTAAACATTTCTCCTGACCACATTGGCCCAGTTGAACATCCAACGCTTGAAGATTATTTTTACTGCAAACGTCAACTTCTCAAAAATTCACGTTATTTTGTTGCTAATTCCGAAATGAATCACTTTGCTATCATTAAAGAGGAACTTAAGGAACGTAAAATTCCACATGCTTTCTATGGTGCTGATTCTGAAAATAAAATTATTGAATCAAAAGGACTTCATTTTGTTACTGACGGTTCTGTCAGTGGAGCATTTGACATTCGCTTATTAGGACGCTTCAACCAAGAAAATGCCTTAGCTACAGCATTAGCAACTAAAGCTTTAGGCGCTTCATTAGAAAATATCCATGACGGTTTAGCTCTTGCTGTTGTTCCAGGACGCATGGAACTTCTTACTGCCAAAAATGGCGCTCACATCTATATTGATTATGCTCACAACGGCCTGTCATTAGAAAATCTTGTTGAAGTTGTTGAAGAACACCATGCTGGTCAGCTTGTTCTAGTCCTTGGTTCAACCGGAAATAAAGGCGAAAGTCGCCGGAAAGATTTCGGACAAGTGATTGAAAAACATCCGCGACTTGATGTCATTTTAACTACTGATGATTCAAATCGAGAAGACCCTAAAATAATTGCTGACGAGATTGCTTCTTTTGTCAGTCGCACACTTGATTTTGAACTTGACCGTGAATTGGCAATAAAAAAAGCTGTCAGTAAAACTAAAAGTACTGACGATGCTGTGATTATCGCTGGAAAAGGGACTGATATGTTCCAATTAAAAGACGGAAAACGTCAACCTTATATTGGAGATACAGCTGCTGCTCAAAAATATCTCTAATTTACTGACAAAAATTCTGTCAGTAAATTAATCATAAAAAAACGACTCAATAGGAGTCGTTTTTTCTTTTTCTTCTGACTAGGCAAAAGAATTAACAACAGCAAGAATTCTTTGTAATTCCGCATGAGTTTCATAACTTACAGTATCCGAATAAAGTAATGCTGAAAGATCCCGTGAAGAATAGCCAGCTTTTTCACTTACCTCATCAATATGCAAATTTTTTTCTTTCATTTTGTACAAAATAGCTTCTTTAAAATTGTTTGTAATTTCTTCTTGTTGAAATTGCGAAAGATTGTTAAATTCATCACTTGAATAATTGACCAAATTTTTTGAATTCATCTGCATCGCCTCTTTTATATTTATTTAGTAAAATCAATGACCATTCGGCCTTCAATTTTTCCTGCCTTCATTTCATCAATAATATCATTGATTTCTTCCAATTTGCGTGTCGCAACAATTGGTTTTACCTTACCTTCTGCTCCAAATTGAAAAGCTTCTGCCAAGTCAAGTCTTGTTCCGACAAGTGAACCTGCAACCTCCACTCCGTCAAAAACAACTGTTGGAACTGATAAAGTCATCTCAGTATTGGGAAGTGCCACAGCAACCATTTTGCCCATAGGTTTCAAAGAAGCAACTGCTTGTTCAAAAGCAATCCTTGCAACAGCACAAACTATTGCACTTTGTGCTCCTAAGCCGCCAGTTATTTTTTTAATTTCATCAACTGGATTTACATCACCAGAATTGATAATCACATCAGCTCCAATTTTTTTAGCTAAATTTAATTTATCTTGATTAATATCAACAGCAATTACTTTTGCTCCAAAAACATTTTTAGCATATTGAATTGCTAAATTTCCAAGTCCTCCAGCACCAAAAATTACTTGCCAATCACCAGGTTTTACTCCTGATACTTTGATTGCTTTGTAAGTTGTTACTCCAGCACAAGTAATTGAGCTAGCTTCAATTGGGTCAAGTCCGTCAGGAACTTTGACAGCATAATCGGCAACAACAATTGCTTCTTCAGCCATTCCGCCATCAACTGAATATCCTGCATTTTTAACTTCTCGACAAAAAGTTTCATTACCAGATACACAGTATTCACAGTGACCACATCCTTCAAAGAACCAAGCCACTGAAACCCGATCACCAACTTGAAGCGAGCTTACATCAGCTCCAATTTCTTTGACAATTCCAATTCCTTCATGACCAAGAACAGTCCCTGCTTTGTTGCCATAATCACCTGCTGCAACGTGCAAATCGGTATGACAGACTCCACAATACTCCATGTCAAGCAAAGCTTCATTAGGTTTGATTGCTCGAAGTTCCTTTTCAACAAGGTCCGCATAACCATCTGGATTGTGTCTTACTACTGCTGCTTTCATAAGAAAGTCTCCTCTATATATAAAATTTTGTAAACGCATTCTTTTGTTTTATTATATCACTTTTCACTTCATTTTGTATCATTTAAAGTAACAAAAACATCTTGGTTCTTTTAATGTAATCTTTGAACCATTCGTTATCAATTTTTATGAGTCATTTGTGATTTTTTTTCTTCTTTTACGTATAATATAGTAAGAATGAATTTAGAAGCTAAATTAAAAGAAATTTTTGGTTATGACAATTTCCGAAATGGTCAGAAACAAATTATTGAACAAGTCCTAGATGGACAAGCCACTCTTGGTATTTTACCCACAGGAGCTGGAAAATCAATCTGCTATCAGTTACCAGCTCTTATTCAACCAGGGCTTACTCTCGTAATCTCCCCACTTATTAGCTTGATGAAAGATCAAGTCGACCAGCTGAATATTGCCGGAATTCCAGCAACATTTATTAACTCTACCTTAGAGGATTCCGAATCTTATCAAAGAATGCGACAGGTTGAAAATGGTGAAATCAAGCTTCTTTTTGTAGCACCAGAGCGTTTTTCATTAGACTATTTCAATGCCTTTTTACAAAAACTTCCAATTGATTTAGTTGCCATAGACGAAGCACACTGTATTTCACAATGGGGGCACGATTTCAGACCCAGTTATGTCGATTTTGCCTCTCATCTCCAATATTTACCAACAAATCCTACCGTCTTAGCCCTTACGGCTACTGCGACACCAAAAGTTGCAGATGATATTCAAAAACTTCTTTCAATTTCCCCCAGTCATACTATTAAAACCGGTTTTCTTAGAGAAAACTTACGTTTTGAAGTAGTCAAAGGGATGGATAAGAGAACTTTTCTTAAAAATTATCTTAAAAATCAAGAAAGTGAGGCTGCTGGAATTATCTATGCCAGCACTCGTAAAGAAGTTGAAGAAATTTGTGAATGGCTCAACCATAATCATTTCAAATCCGTTCGTTACCATGCTGGACTGAGCGAACAGGAACGTCAAATAAATCAAGAACTTTTTCTCTTTGACGAAGTACCGATAATGGTTGCCACTAATGCTTTTGGCATGGGAATCAATAAACCAAATGTTCGATTTGTGATTCATTATGCCCTTCCCGCAACAATTGAAAGTTATTATCAAGAAGCTGGGCGAGCAGGACGGGACTGGCTTGAATCTGATGCTATCCTCCTTTTTTCACCAAATGATTTACGAATTCGTAATTTCTTGATTGAGCAAAGTGAAGGTGATGAAGCGCACAAGGAACATGAATACGAAAAGCTTCGACAAATGCAAGCATACACAAGTGCCGAAACCTGTTTACAACGTTATATCTTGCAATATTTTGGTGATGAAGGTGAAGATTGTAAAAAATGTAGTAATTGTCTTGATGAAAGAGAGCTTCTCGATATTACAATTGATGCTCAAAAAGTCCTATCTTGTGTCGTCCGAATGGGTGAACGTTTTGGTAAGACGGCCGTAGCACAAGTTTTGATTGGTTCTAAAAATAAAAATATTGCAAAATGGAATTTTGAATCTCTATCGACTTTTGGAATTATGAAAAACCATTCCCAAAAGACCGTGGGTGAATTAATCGATTTTCTATCTGCTGAAAGTTATTTAAACATTACATCAGGTAAATTCCCACTTCTCCTTCTT
Organism: Lactococcus sp. S47; assembly: GCF_016517475.1. Classification (NCBI taxonomy): domain Bacteria; kingdom Bacillati; phylum Bacillota; class Bacilli; order Lactobacillales; family Streptococcaceae; genus Lactococcus; species Lactococcus sp. S47. The sequence continues at coordinate 96,509 of NZ_JACVUB010000004.1, read as the reverse complement.
TCAGCCCAAGGATTAAAAGTCCTCAAAGGACAAATCAAAGTTTATCGCAAAGCTAGCCTAATTATTGAATCGAAAACAAAAATTTCTCATCATTTTGATGAAGAATGTTTTGCAAGTATTCGTGCACTTCGACTTGAACTAGCCAAGGAAGAAGGCGTCCCTCCTTTCATGATTTTTTCTGATAGTGCCCTTAAAGAAATGGCTCAAGTTCTGCCGGATAGTCAAAGTCAATTTTTACAAATTTCTGGTGTCGGACCTGTTAAACTCAAAAAATATGGAAGGCTTTTTATCGACAAAATATCTGAATATAAAAAAAGCTGAGCAAACTCAGCTTTTATTTTTTTAAAATAATTTTATTACAAGTTATTTTTCTTTCTATAGTTGCGCATCATGAAGTAGGCAATTACACCAAAGATAAGTGGCCCACCAATCATTGAAATAAATGATGTCAACATTTCAGATAATGCTTTACCAGTTTGGTCAACAGCTGGTAATTGAACATAATTCACAATTGGTTGAATAATTGTGAAGAAGTTAGCCCCACCAACAACAACCAAGACCAAAATTGTCAAGAAGTTCACAACAAAATTTGATTTAAAGAATTCAATTGGTTTAACAATATTTTTATTCTTCTTGAAGTACCAGAAAGCAATAACGATGAAGAGATAAGGCAAAGTCATAGAAACATTAGCCATATAAGTCAAAATGAGGAAGAATTGACTTGCTCCACCTTGTGAAGTCAAGAAATTCAAAACAATAATTAAGGTAACAATTGCAAATTGAATCCACATTGCAAATTTTGGCATTCCTTCTTCATCAAGTTTTCCTAATTTACCAGGCCAAAGTTTTTCTGGTGTACCAGTAATCAACTGTTTGATTGGACTATAAGTCAAGGTAAAGAAGGCACCCATGTAAGCAAGAAGCATAGAAAGACCAATATAGCGGGCGAAAATACCACCAAGCATATCTGCTCCGGAAGTAGAAAGTCCAAGTGCATGACCAACCGCTTCACCAAGGTTTTGCAAAAGCATGTAAGGAACAGTCCCAAGGTTCATTGATCCATCTTTAATGGCTGGAATCCATTGTGAATAATCAACAAAGAAACCAACACTAAGAATAGCAACAGCATAACCAACAGCAATAATAAGTGCTGACGTGATGATTCCTCGTGGGAAGTTTTTCTCAGGCTCATGAGTTTGGTCAACTAAACCAGCAATTGATTCAACCCCACCATAAGCAAAAATGGCAAAAACAAGAAAGGCAATAAAGGCAACAATACTACCATCAAAAGTTGGATTAGGAGATGAAGTAAAAGCAGCAAGGTCAATTGGTGTTGCTGGATGACCATTAACAACAAGTACAAGAACAGCACCAAGAATTAATATAACATTGAGTGAAAGAACGGCAACCCCCGCAATAGAGGTGAATTTTTTAATGGTTTCCACACCTTTTGAGACCATAAAGGTAATCAATGCCATCCAAACTACAGCTGCAATTGAAATCCAAAGTAATGAAGGGGTGTGTGTTGAGTTACCAAAAATCAAATTGACCATTGGAATCAAAATTTTATTGGCAACACTTACCATCCAGATAACATAAGAAGCATACCACATGAATGTTCCAACGAAGGCGAAGGTAGGGTTAACTGCCTCACTCATCCATGAATAAATTCCTCCTTTTTCATCTTTAAATGCTGAACCCATTTCCGTTACCATAAAGGCAAAAGGGAGGAAAAAGAGCAGGGCTCCAATAATATACCAAGGAATGGCGCCGTAACCCATTTGGTAGAAAGCGACAGGGATATTCCCAAAACCAAAGACTGTCGTAAATATCATCAACGAGAGTCCTACGAGTGAGAGTTTACCTTTTGTGTTTTGTGACATAATCTTTCCTTTTACATTAATTGACTTATAATCAGTCAATTTTATTTTTAAAGTCTTGAATAATAGCTCAATTTTACTAACAAAGTTGTCAGTAAAATATTTAGAAACAGAATAATATTTTATACAGTAGCAGAAAGTTATCGAAAAGTAGCAATTAGTCTGAAAATTATAAGATAAGCGCAAAGCAAGCCGCTCATGAAGATTTTTAATCAAAAACCTTCTTGGGCGACTTGTTCTTTTATTATCGAGCTTAAAAACTAATTACTCTCTCTTTTTCTTTTATTTTACTACTTCATTGTTCAAACGAATGATTTCAAGCAAAGTATCTACAGCTTTTTCCATTGTTTGTACAGAAACAAATTCAAAACGTCCGTGCATGTTTTCACCACCTGCAAAAAGGTTTGGTGTTGGAAGTCCCATAAATGAAATTTTAGACCCATCAGTTCCACCACGAATTGGTTCAATAATTGGGACAATATCAAGATTTTCCATTGCTTTTTTAGCAATATCAATAATTGACATATCTTTTTCAATGATTTGAGCCATGTTGTAGTATTGGTCTTTAATAACTGGTTTCACACGGTTTTGACCAAGTTCAGCATTCATTTTATCTGCAATCTCTTGCATCAAAGCTTTACGTTCGTTGAATTTACCTTCTTCATGGTCACGAATGATATATTGAGCTCTTGCTTCTTCTGGTGTACCATCAAGTTTTAAAAGATGGAAGAAACCTTCACGGCCTTCGGTTTTTTCAGGACGATCAAATTCTGGAAGTGAATTGTGGTAGTCAATTGCTAATTGCAATGCATTAACCATTGTATTTTTTGCTGTCCCTGGGTGAACATTTTTACCTTGGAACTCAATCACTGCACCAGCTGCTGAGAAAGTTTCATATTGAAGTTCTCCAAGTGGTCCACCATCTACAGTGTAAGCAAAGTCAACATCAAAGTCAGCTACATCAAATTTATCAGCACCTACACCAATTTCTTCATCAGGACCAAATCCAACACGAATTTCACCATGTTCAAAATCAGGATTAATATTCAAAAGATAGTCAGCTAAAGTCATGATTTCAGCTACACCAGATTTATCATCTGAACCAAGCAAAGTTGTCCCGTCAGTATGAACTAAAGTTTGCCCTTTGTAGTTTTTAAGATTTGGGAAATCTTTTGGATCAAGTGTAAACTCAGTATCACCAAGTTTAATCACAGATTCACCATCATAATTTTCCAAAATTTGTGGGTTAACACCCTCTGCGTTGAAATCAGCAGTATCCAAGTGAGCTAAAAGTCCAATTTTGCGCACTTTTTTATCTGTATTTGCAGGAATTGTACCGATAACATAACCATTTGATTCAAGATAATGAACATCTTTGAGACCAAGGGCTTTCATATCTTCACCCATTTTGTGGGCAAATTCTACGAGCGCTTGAGTTGAAGGTGTTGTTGTGCTGTTTTCATCTGAACGTGTATTTACTTTAACATATTCAAGAAAGCGTGGTAACAGTTTTTCGTACTTCATTTGTTCTCCTTAAATTTATTCTAATAGCCTATTTGTCTCCAAGTGAGATGAACGGCTCAATAGCTGTGGTTTGTTGAATTTGAGCAATAATGAAAGATTTAGCATCAGCATATTTCTGCTCTGGAATCACTTGTTCTGAAAATTTCAAAAGACATTTGTATTCTTTTTCCGAAATTTTTTCAATATACTTATATTTCTCCAGCACATTGACAAAAATATCCGACTTAGATTTGACAACTTCTTTACGGATAAATTTCAAAAGAAAAGTAGTCATATACTTAAGTGCATATTCTGGGTCAACATCGCCAATCATTTGATAAACCTCTGTTTCAAGCGGAGTTAAAGGTAAATTTTTGGCCACTTTATCAAAATAATTGGCAAGTGATTGTGGAATTTCAGTATTCTGTGGATATTCTTTGTAAGAAAAAGATGTCATGAAATTCAAGATAACTTGATTCGTTTGATTAGTCAAAGATTGATAAAGCATACTTTGGGATAATAACTTTTCAATCCGTGACTCCTTTTCAATAAAAATTGGAGCTTCGTAGATGTTTTTCTGTGGTTCAGCAATTTTGTCTTTTAAAGTTTCCCAATCAAACTCACTGTCATTAAAAACATGAAAGCCCAGCGAATAACGTTTATCAGAACGTAAGATTAACCCAGCAGCAATAAATGAGTCAATTTGCCGGTCAATATTTTTAACGTCAGCAAAATCTTTATGAATCTGTCTGAGCATGACTTCATCATGTTGTGCTAAATATTCTATCAAATCTTTAAAAAAGGGCTGACTTGTCAGCCGATTTTCATTATAGATTTTAATAGTCATTATTTATTGAAGCTTTCAGTCAATTGTGGAACAACTTGTTTTTTACGTGAAACAGCACCACCAAGGAAGGCGTGGTCATCTGCAAGTGTAAAGTTGAAAGCTGCTTCTGATTTTTCTGGATGTGCACCCAAAGCAATAATTTCAGAGTTTGAGTTAACAATATCAGTAATCATAAAGACAAAGTCATCGTATCCATTTACTGTCATTGAAGCATTAATAGCTGCTTTAATATCTGAAAGACGTTCTAAAACTTCTGGAATATCAACTGTATTAACTTGTGCAATACGAACATTTGAACCATTCAATTCAAAAGTTTTTGCATCAATATCAATCAATTCTTCTGCTGTTTTAGTAGATAAATTTGTTCCAGCTTTGAGCATTGCAAGTCCATATTCTTCAAGGTTAACACCAGCAATTTCAGCAAGTTCTTTAGCAACTTTATGGTCTGTCACATGAGTCGTTGGAGATTTCAAAAGCAAAGTATCTGAAATCAAACCTGAAAGTAAAAGTCCAGCAACTTCTTTAGGGATTTCAACATTTGCTTCAAGGAATTTACGGTAAACAATTGATGACGCAGAACCAACAGGTTCAACAGTCATAAACAAAGGAGCTGCTGTATTAAAGTTAGCCACACGGTGATGGTCAACTACACCATAAATTGTTAAGTCTTCAATATCAGAGATTGATTGTTGGAACTCATTGTGGTCAGTCAAAATTACTGTATCCACACCCTCTTCTTTTGCTGATTTTACTACACGTGGAGCTTTCACGCCAAAGTAGTCCAATACGAATTGGGTTTCTTCATTTGGAGTTCCAAGGGCAACTACTTCAGTGTTAAGGGCACCATTTGGACGGTGGTTGCTCAAATATGAAAATCCATATGATGAGCCGATAGCGTCAGTATCAGGTTTTTGATGACCAAAAACAAGTATTTTATCAGACATTTTTTTACCTCATTTTAAAAATTTTAATTTCCCACTTAAACTTCTAGTTTTAACTAAAAATTATTTGGGTTATCATCCCTTAAATTATACCAAAAAATGGCTGATTAAGCACATTTTCATTTTCATTTAGGACTGATTTTATTCGATTGTTCGTTTTGTAACAAAAAAATGAATCTGAATAACTTCAAATTCATTTTTATTTTTTATCTTATACGTTCTAAGTAATCTTGATAAGATTCTGTATTCATGATTTCTTTAGCATTATGAACACGATCTTTTGTTGGAGGTTTCACACCTTCAAGCGGATATTTCCAACCTAATTCACGCCATTTAAATTCACCCATTGTATGGTAAGGTAAAATTTCAAATTTCAAGACATTTTTTAAAGTTTTTACAAATTCACCTAATTGAACTAAATCTTCATCAAAATCACTTTCACCAGGAACAAGAACGTGACGAACCCACATTGCATTACCACGGTCTGATAAATACTGTGCAAAAGCTAAAATATTATCGTTTTTATTAGCTGTCAATTCTTTGTGTCGTTCTGGATTTATTTCTTTAATGTCTAATAATACTAAGTCGGTATAATCTAGTAACTCATCAATTTTTTCGGTTACATATTTATCAGTCAAATATGGTTGAGCCGCTGTATCAAGTGTTGTATGAATACCGAGAGATTTTGCATATTTGAAAAGAGCTAATACAAAGTCAATTTGAAGGAGCGCCTCACCACCAGAAACGGTAATTCCACCTTTCTCTCCCCAAAAACCTCTAAAACGAAGTGCCTCATCCATAACATCTTCTACGGTACGCTCTGTCGCTTTATCTGACTTTAATGCCCAAGTATCAGGGTTGTGACAATACTTGCAACGCATCCGACAGCCTTGCATGAAAATAATAAAACGGACCCCAGGGCCATCAACAGAACCAAAAGATTCAGTTGAATGAATCAGTCCAGTAACTTTTTTAAGTTCATCTATATTCTCTGACATCATCTTCTCCAATTCAAAACACTATTTCACACCCCTATCATACCGCAATTCATTGATTTTATCAAATCAAATTCTGTCAGTAAAAGTTACAGATAAGGGCTCTGTCAGTAAAAAGTTTTAGTAAATTATTTCTTGTCAGTACCTAAATGTAAGGGCTTATCTAAATAATTATCAGTTTTATTCTATAAAAAAACTGACAGAATTTCTGTCAGTAATTTTTTTAAATTTCTGTTTCTTCTGGTTCGACATCAAATTCAACACGAAGTTTAACCACACGTTTTCCAGAGACTTCTAAACTTGTCAGTGAAAAATGATCTTCATCATTATCTACTTTGCAGACAATTTGTTGTCCTTTGGCTGGAATTTTACCAGTTGTCGCTAAGAAATAACCTGCAATTGTATCAACGTCATTGCTTTCAAGATGTGTATCAAATTCTTCATTGAAGTCATTCAAAGTCATTTTCCCTTGGACAACATAGAGATTTTCACCGATTTTGAAGACTTCTTCTTCAGCAATATCGGTTTCGTCATCAATTTCACCAACGATTTCTTCTAGTAAATCTTCTAAGGTAACTACGCCTTCAACACCACCATATTCGTTTAATAATACAGCCATTTGATTCTGAGTTTTACGCATTTGACGCATTAAGTCATCAACAAAGATTGTTTCAGGAACAAACAAAGGTTCTTGAAGAATTTCTCGTAAGTCAATATCATCAAAACCATGGTCAAAAGAATATCTTAAAAGTTTTTTCACATGTAAAATTCCCAGAATATTATCTTTATCATCATCATAAACTGGTACCCGTGAATAAGTTTCACTTAGAATAGCGGTAATATTTTCACGTGAATCATCATTAATATCAATCATGAAAGCATCCGTTCTTGGAACCATGATTTCACGCGCAACCAACTCGTCTAAGCTGAACACCCCAGTAATCATTTCACGCTCATTAGCGTCAAGTGCTTCATCATTTGTATTGAGTAAATACTCAATCTCATCTCGAGTCATCCCTTCATCCAAATCATCAAATTTCATCGGAGTCAATCGGCTTAAGACATTTGTTGAACTTGCTAAAAACCAAACGAAAGGTTTCATCACTTTTCCCAAAAATTGGATAGGTGGTGCGACTCTTAAGGCCAATTTTTCTTTGAGGTTTTGGGCAATTCGTTTCGGATAAAGTTCACCAAATACGAGAGAGACATAAGTTAAGACAGCTAAAACAATAATTTGAGCCAAAGTTTTAGCTAGAGCTGTTCCACCTAACAGTGGAGCTAAACGTGAAGATAAGGCTTCGGCCAAACTAGCCCCCGCTAAAATATTAATCAAAGTAATCCCAATTTGAATCGTTGAGAGGAAATTACTTGGTTGATTAAGGATATTAACAAGGTTGATATATTTCTTATCACCTTCGCTAGCCTTTTGTTCTACTTTCGTCCGGCTGAGACTGACCATGGCCATCTCACTGGCTGAAAAGAAGGCATTTAAAGCTGTTAAAAAAATAAGTAAAAGAATCTGCAAGAGTATCGATACACTCTCGGGATCAGGGTTTGACATTAGTGCTCCTTGAGAAAAATATTATAGTGTTTATTTTTAACACTCAAAACTTTGCCAACTCAAATTTAATGAAAATGAGAGTTAACAATTTAGATAGAATTATTATATCATATTTTTGTTCTCATTTTGAAATAATTTTTCTTTGTTCGGCTTTATGATTATTATAAAGGCTATTGGCAAATTTAACAATCTCTTTGACTAAGCAATAAGCAGGAACAGCGATAATCATTCCTAAAATTCCATACAAACTTCCAGAAATTAACATGAGAATCATAACGGTTACTGGATGAACTTTAACAGCTGACCCCACAATTTTAGGATAAACCAGATTACCATCAAGCTGTTGCAAAACAAGGACATAGATAACGGCAATAAGTGCTGTTACTGGTCGATTAAAGGCCACCGTTACTATCATCGGTAAAACACCAATATATGGACCCGCATAAGGAATGAGATTTGTTACTCCAGCAAAGAGTGCAAAAAGAAAGGCATAAGGAATTCCAAGAACCATGTAACCAATAAAGACGACAATAAAGACAAGCAAGGCATCAAGCGCAACTCCTGAAATATAACGTGAAATCGTATGATTCATATTTTCAAGAAGTTCAAAGATATTCAATCTATCTTCGGTCAAAACATTTTCCTTCAAAAACGGAATAATCTTTTCACCATCTTTAAGCATATAGTAAAGTAAGATTGGTACCAAAATCATTACCATAACAATGCTTGTAATGATACCAACGATACTTCCAACACTAACCGTGATACTATTAAGCAAATTGTGCAAAATATCAGTATACGAAAGATTTAATTTCTCAACAAGACTATTAACATCAAGTTGGTCGTAGATTTGAGCGAATCGTGGATTATGTTGAAGCCCTTCAATCCAAGCCCTAACTTGTGGATAAGCTTTCCCAGTTGCATTAATTAGACTTGTCAACTGTGAAATTAAGCTTGGAATGACTGAGGCAACTGCAAAAATAATCATTCCTAAGATTAATAAAAGAACAATAAAAATTCCTAATACCTTTTTTATTCTTAACTTCTCTTCCATGAAAGTAACAACAGGATTAAAAACATAATATAAAAAACCTGCAATAATAAATGGGACAAATAAGAGCGTCAACAATGTTTTAATGGGTTGAAATACAAAATCAATCTGAGACAAGAGAAAGATTAACAAAGTAACGGCTAATATTTCCACTGTCCAGAAGAATAATTTACTATTTTTGAACATAAATTTCCTTTATTTAATATATTTTTGTCTTTCTTAAAATAAATGATTGAATAATTGTTATTTTAAATAACTTATTTCTGCTATTTTTAGACTATTTATATTATAATAAATCCAAGGCTTTTAAGCAAACTAATCTTTAGGAGAAATTATGGAAATTAGAGTAACTCGTGATACTATGTCTGATATTTATTTTGATGCTTTACGGATTCGTAATCAAGTTTTTGTCAAAGAACAAGGCGTTCCTTATGAACTTGAAGTTGGAAACGCTCTTGAAGAGGCCTCTTCTGTTCATTTTGTTCTTTATGACGATGGTCTTGCCAAAGGTACCGTTCGTTTGCTTGCTGATTTGGATGAAAAAAAAGCGCTAATTCAACGAATGGCAATTTTAAAAGAAGCAAGAGGTCATGGTTATGCAACTCTTCTAATCAATCGTCTGATTGAGTTTGCTAAAGAAAGCAAATTAAATAAATTAGAACTTCATGCACAACTTTCTGCCAAAGGTTTATATAGCAAACACGGCTTTAATGAGGTAGGGCAAGTTTTTGAAGAAGCTGGTATTCAACATATTCAAATGGAAAGAACTGAATTTAGCGATTAAAATATAAAAAAGCCTCTTATAATTAAGAGGCTTTTTATTTATGGTTATTGCTGGACTCAAACCAGCGACCAAATGTTATGAGCCGTTAGCTCTATCCAACTGAACTAACTATTAATAAACAGAAATTATTACTTTTTCAAAATAACTTATGAAAGAAATTAATACTATTTACTTTATTTAATCATTGACGTGTCCATAAATATTTTGGAAATAATTGTGTATTTGGAACTATCATTTTTATCCATCATCTCTAAATCTCCATCAGCATTAACCATGAACTCATTAATTTTAGTCTTATTAGCAATTGCTACTCCGCCATTTGGATCATCTGAATAATCTATTCTAAAAACATCCGCATAGACAATGTTATTTTCTAAATGAATATTTACATCATAGAATACATCAAATCCTGGATTGATACCTTCACTCTTAAAAAGTGCATCTTGAACAGCTACTACCCAGAATAATACTTCTTTTTCATTTAATTTTTTTTGATTGATTATAGGAAAATTTTTTGAAGATACCTTTAGGTTTGGATAATTTTCAAAATCTAGACTTTTTAAAAAGCCATTACTATCTATTGCAAAATAGTTCCTTGAATCAATCTGACCTTGTGTAATGTCAGTTCTTGCAATTCTTTCACCAGCATCGTTCCTTCTAATAATAATTCTTTCTGGTCTATCATCAAGAGGATGTTCTCCTTCATACATTGCAATCCATTGTTTGAATTGCAAATCAGATAGATTTTTTGTATCAACTATTTTGCTTTGTGGCGATGAGTGTGTGGACTGGCTTTGCTGTGAACTGCTGGGTTGAGTGGGATTATCACTTTGTGGACTTTTTTTCGTAACTTTTGATGATGTCTCCGCTTTAGAACTATTGCTTGTATTTGATTTTTGAGAGTTACATGCACCCAACGTCAAAAGTAATAACAAGGAAATTATGGTAATTGTAAATTTTTTCATAAATATACTCCTATATTTTATATTAATAAAAGACTATCATAAATAACAATTCAATACAAAGACTAAGGTTTTTTATAAAAAATGCCAGCAAATTGCTGACACCCATGTTTAAGAGTTTTATTATAACATAATTAGGCGACCATCAAAAATGAGGGGCGCCTATCTACAAACCGTATAATACCAAATATTGTTGAGGTCAGCAATCATGTAAACTGGTCGAATTCGATAAATTTGTATTTAAATTGGAAAATAAAAAAGCCACTCCAAAGAGTAGCTAATATGAATAACAGGAAGAGCCAACCGAAACTCATCCAGTAAGAATCCAACACGATTATTGAAGTTTTATAACATTTATATAAGTGGTCATCTTGTACTACATCACACTATACTTGTCAACTTATAAAAAAAGCGATCGGAGTAATAGGCGCTTAGAAGTATTTATGAAAAAGTTTATTTTTGGAAATGAATCTATTATATGCTTCTTTTATTGAATGAATAATAAAAAAACGTCTAATCAATTTAGACGCCTTGCTATACACTAGAATATTTTTATAGAATAGAAAACTCATAAAATAGGTTACTTTTTATGATAGAAACCGGTGCATAGATATTCTATATTATATGAAGTTGTATAGATATTTTCAAGTTAAATGGTCGATTAAAGCCAAAAGAAAAAGCACCGGAGGGTGAGAAATCTTTTAATGCTTATATAAATCAAAACATGTATCTATTGCAATAATATAAAATGTAGTTTCTATTCTCTTGCAAATAACTCTTCCCATGTTACTTAGGCGAAACGCCCAAAATTCTTCGCCTGCTTTTTTATTTCTCTCTGAATTTATAAAAGCTGGCGTAATTATCATAACCACTCCTTTCATTGCCTCTACAAATTAAATAGAGCTCATCATCAGTGAAAAGAAAACTTAGTCTTTTAAGAGTTTTTATTGATAGGTATAGGTTTTTCGCACGTTTATCATAGATTTGACCATCACTTCCATTTTTTAAAATTTTTCTTGAAAGTTCTCCAAAACTCATTATCCTTTCCAAAAGTTTCTGTTCAATTAAATTCCAAAAATCTTCCTCTTGTATCATTGTTTTCTCCTTCCTTTTTACAACAAATACCGTTTAAACAGTTCACCAAGAAAAATTACATATATTCTAAAAAATTCCATTGATTTATACTGTTTAATTCGTTATAATAACGGTAGAATAAATTTCAAGAAAGTGATGAAATAATGGGAAGAGGAACTTTAACACCTCAAGAAGAGGAATTAAAAAAACTTATTTCTAATAATATTAGACAAAAAATAAAAGAAAAAGGAGTTTCCCAAGCTGAATTTGCTAGAAAAGCTGGAATTCCTCCAACAACATTATCCGGCTATATAAAAGGAGTCACAAGACCTAATGCGGGTAATCTTCAAAAAATTTCTGATAGCTTAGGAATATTAAAATCTGATATTGATCCTTCATATAAAAAAGGCTACTCTTTAGAGGATTGGCAAAGTAAGCAAGAACAAACTTCAACTGTGGCCGAAATAGTGGAAGTCAGCAAGTCTCTAAATGATATACGGCAGGAAAAAGTTCTTAGTTTTGCTAAAAATGAGAAAAAAGAGCAAGAAAAAGAAAGTACAAAAATTGTTGCTTTGAAAAATGGAGAACAAAACCAAACCGTTGATCTGGCTGATTTAGTAGATGATAGCAAAGTTAATTGGGATAAATGGGTTTCATTTGACGGCAAACCTTTGACTGATGAAATAAAAAATGCCATGAAACTTGCTCTTGGGAAACGTTTGGAAGATAAGGATAAATAAGGAGGTTTTCTATGGGCAGACAGGAGCTTTTAGACTATCTCCTCAAAGAAATTGAAAAATGTGGCTTTGAGATTTTTGCAGTAGATACTTTTCCAATAGCTGCGGTGGTTAATGTGGATAACAAAATAATGGTTTATAATTTCAAGGATGCTTCTCCTTTTGAAGTCGCTCATGAACTGATCCATATTCTTAATAAAGACAATCATCGTGGAGAATACTTCGACGCAATAAATCCGCAAGAGGTAAGAGCAAACCATGAAGCGATTCTTCTTCTCTGGGAGATATTTGAAGCTAATGGCGGAAGTTATGAATATTTTAATGTCTTTGTTGATACGACGGATGCACCTTTTGAATTAGCTTATTCAATTATCAGCAAAGAATATTCGGAAATGCACCAAGCAATTACTGAAATATTTGAGGATGAAATCAAAGTCACTATTAATAAACAGGAAATACATGACTATATTGTTGATTATATTAGCTATTTTGATGTGATTGAATCGGTTAATATTTATCAATTTTTGGACCATTACCATCTGAATCATTGTTTGTATGAATTGGCGGAAAAAGAATTTCAGAAGATATCCTATGGATAGAACTGGCATAATTTGAATACATTGGCTTAAAATCTGAAAATAGTGATGTCAGAAAAATATATTGAGTAATTGGATATAAAAAAGTTACTAACATACTGTCAGTAACTTTTTTTATTACTGACAGCCTGTCAGTAATTTATTTCATTAATTGAGCAACTCTTTTTTTTAGTTCTGGTAAAAGTTCAGGCTCAAACCACGGATTTTTGGCTAACCAAATATTATTTCGTGGGCTGGGATGAACAAGCGGAAAATATTTTGGTAAGTAAGCTTCAAAATCACGAATCACTTCTGTTGTTTTTGCTGATGATTTTAAATTTAAATAATACTTTATGGCATAAGAACCTACTAGAATAAAAAGTTCAATCTCAGGCATTTCTTCTAAAAGTGCTTTATGCCATTTTTGAGCAAAACCTGCCCGAGGTGGCAGATCACCTGATTTTCCTTTTCCAGGAAAATAAAAATCTAAAGGCAAAATAGATATTTTATTTGACTCATAAAAAGTGGTTCGGTCAATTCCAAGCCAATCACGCAGGCGGTCACCTGACGGATCATTCCAAAAGAGTCGTGATTCTTGTGCTCGAATACCTGGCGCCTGACCAATAATACAAATTTTTGCTTCTTTATGGACAGAATAAAGCGGCTCTATCCCTTCTTTTGTATATTCTTTGTTCTGTGGGTCAGCTTTAATCGCTTCAAAAATTTCCTTAAATTTATCCATTTTCTTTCCTCAAAAGCGTAATCTAAGTTTATAGATTACGCTTTTTATTGTAAAACTTACTGACAGAAAGCTTATCTAATAAATATTTCTAAGATAAATCCTGTCAGTAAAATGCGACCAGAGGAAGCATTTTATCGGTGAACAAAGGAACTGGCAGTGAAGCTGACAGTTCTATCAACCCTCTACACTTACTGACAAGTCTTTTAATTACAAGTCTAAATTTCCATCAGTCCTATTTTTCCAATTTTGCTTTCAAATACTGACCAGTATAGCTGTCAGCAACTTTTGCTACCTCTTCTGGTCTTCCTTTGGCAAGAATTGTTCCACCACCAGCACCACCTTCTGGACCTAAGTCGATGATGTAATCTGCTGTTTTAATGACATCCAAATTATGTTCAATGACAACAATCGTATTTCCTTGTTCAACCAAACGGTCTAATACTTGAATCAGGGTCGCAATATCTTCACTGTGCAAACCAGTTGTTGGTTCATCCAAGATATAAAAAGCTTTACCATTTGAACGTTTTTGTAATTCAGAAGCTAATTTCATCCGTTGAGCTTCCCCACCTGATAAAGTAGTTGCCGGTTGTCCAAGCGTCACATATCCCAAACCTACATCAACAATCGTTTGGAGTTTACGTTCAATTTTTGGAATATGACGGAAGAATTCCAAGCCATCAGACACGCGCATATCGAGTACTTCCGAAATATTCTTCCCTTTATAATGAACTTCTAAAGTTTCTGAATTGTAACGTCTGCCATGGCAAACTTCACATGGAACATAAACATCCGGCAAGAAATGCATTTCAATTTTGATGATTCCATCACCAGAACAGGCTTCACAACGTCCACCTTTAACATTAAATGAGAAACGTCCTTTTTTATAACCACGAATTTTTGCTTCATTTGTATTGGCAAATAAATCACGAATGTCATCAAAGACGCTGGTATAAGTAGCCGGATTTGAACGTGGAGTTCGACCAATTGGACTTTGGTCAATATCAATCAAACGCTCAATTCCTTCATAACCAGTAATTTTTTTATGCTTACCAGGTTTCTCTGAGTTGTGATTCAATTTTTGAGCTAATGATTTCTTTAAAATACTGTTAACTAAAGTTGATTTACCAGAACCAGAAACCCCAGTTACAGCCGTCATAACTCCCATTGGAAACTCAACGTCAAGGTTTTGCAAGTTGTTCTCACTTGCACCTGTAATCTTGACCATTTTTTTCTTATCAATGGCTCGACGTTTTTCGGGAACTGGAATGGCTCTTTTTCCTGACAAATATTGCCCTGTCAGTGATTTTTTATTTTTCATGACTTGTTTTGGTGTTCCAGAGGCAATAATTTCACCTCCTAAATCACCTGCCCCAGGGCCAACATCAATGAGCCAATCGGCTGCCATCATCGTGTCCTCATCATGTTCAACGACAATTAAGGTATTCCCCAAATCACGCATCTTTTGTAAAGACTCAATCAATCTGTCATTATCTCTTTGATGTAAACCAATGGAAGGTTCATCCAGAATATACAAAACGCCTGATAAATTTGAACCAATTTGTGTCGCTAAACGAATGCGTTGTGACTCTCCACCAGAAAGTGTTCCGCTTGAACGAGATAGCGTAAGATAATCCAAACCAACATTTTTCAAGAAAGTCAAACGGTCTTTAATTTCTTTCAAAATAGGTTTTGCGATAATTTCATTATTTGCAGAAAGAACTAAACTTTTCACATAATCAAGTGTATCGCCAATTGACAGAATTGAAAATTCAGCAATATTTTTCTCTCCCACTTTAACAGAAAGTGCTTGATCATTTAAACGATAACCATGACAAGTCGTACAAGTCAATTCAGTCATGTAAGAACGCGCCATTTCTCTAGCTGACTCACTCATTCCTGAACGATAACGACGCCAAAGATTAGGAATGACCCCAACAAAGGTCATATCTTGGTCACGTAATCCAAAATCTCCTTCGTGCAGAAAATGGAAAAGTTTATCTCCATTTCCATATAAAACAATTTGTTGTTCTTTTTCTGACAGTTTTTCCCAAGGCCTATCTAAATCAATGCCGAATTGCTCCATTGCTTGCTCTAAAAGAGCAGGGTAATAAGTTGAGGCTTTCCCATACCAATAAATAATTGCCCCCTCACGCAGTGTTTTGCTTGTATCAGGAATCAATAAATCGACATCGGGTTCCAATTTAACTCCTAAACCATCACAATCTGGGCATGAGCCAAAAGGAGCATTGAATGAGAAAAGACGTGGTTCAAGTTCTGGAACGGTAAATCCACAAACTGGACAGGCATAAAATTCACTAAATAGAAGCTCTGAACCATCCATTTTATCAACAATAACATAACCCTCAGCCTGATGAAGCGCAGCCTCTACAGAGTCAAAAAGACGCGAACGAATTCCTTCTTTTACAACAATCCGGTCAATAACAATTTCAATGTTGTGCTTTTTATTTTTATCAAGTTCTGGAACTTCTGAAATATCATAAACTTCGCCATCAACACGAACACGAACATAACCATCTTTTTGGATACGCTCAAACATTTTAACATGAGTCCCTTTTTTGGTACGTACGACAGGAGCGAGAATTTGTAAACGTGTTTTTTCAGGGAGTTCAAGAATTTGTTCAACAATTTCTTCAACTGACTGTGCCGAAATTTTTCCATGACCATTCACACAATATGGCGTCCCAACACGGGCGTATAATAGACGCAAATAGTCATTAATTTCCGTAACCGTCCCGACTGTTGAGCGAGGATTTTTAGAAGTTGTTTTTTGGTCAATAGAGATTGCTGGCGACAAACCATCAATTGAATCAACATCTGGTTTATCCATATTTCCTAAAAACTGTCTGGCATAAGCTGACAAAGATTCAACATATCGACGTTGACCTTCTGCATATAAAGTTTCAAAGGCCAGAGATGATTTCCCAGACCCTGAAACCCCAGTAACAACAACTAATTTATCTCTTGGAATTTCAACATCTATATTTTTTAAATTGTGCTCACGTGCACCATGTATTACTATTTTATCTTGTGGCATTTATTTTCCTTTTATTATTTTGTTTTGATTGCAGATATTGGTGTCTTCTCCATAGTGAAGGTGTATATTCATGTTTTTTTATTTTTTAAAATAATGTTCTACTTCATCTTCGAGTGCTTGAATATCATGTTTGACTTGCTCACCCATTTCATGGTTAGATTTTTCGATAGTTTCCATCGTATTTCTAGCCATCTTTCGAGCTTCATTCATAATGGAACGGCAACCTGCATCATCCGTTTCTTTCATTTTTTCATCATATTCTATATGAATTTTTCTTGTAAATTCATTGATGTCATGCATCAATGTCTCAAAATTTGAGCGGACCTTGATCTGAGTATTTTCAAAATAAGGCTTACGGTCATCAATCACCAGATTTAAAAGCATCATTTGATAATTTAAATCTGCTGCATTACGATCTCTTGACATCGTATTCTCATTAATACGAATAATGCGTCGCTGATTACTAGAGTCATTTGTACTTTCAAAATGACGTTGTTCTAAGCGGTCCATGTTAAGTTGAATTGTTACTCGCATCAACACTTGTGAGATATGAAGATAATCATAAAACCATTTAATAAAATCGTCTTTTTGCTTATGAAGCATTTCGATAGATAGAGTGGTTGAATGACGTCTTTTTCCAGCTTGATATTCCGCAAAAGCAATAACTGCGGTTACAATTATTGCAAGACTTGAAAGAATCGTAAGTGAAGTAATCATACTCTTATTATACCACGAATGGCAAGCTAGCTCTTAACTTTGGCTACGTTAAATGGTATAATCTGACTATGAAATTATATTTAGTCAGACATGGTGAAACGCGAAGTATTCAGCAAAATTTGCTGACGGGTTGGTTGAACAGTCCTCTCACTGGCACAGGAATTCAACAGTCCGAAATTTTAGCTGACAAACTTTCGTCAGTAAAATTTGACTTGATTTTATCATCAGATTTACAAGGTGCTAAGGAAACTGCAATGATAATTTCTAATAAAATAGGAGCCTTACTACTCTTTGAACCTTTATTACGTGAACGAGGCCTTGGAAAATTGGAAAATCAAACAAAAGAAAATCGAGATTGGGCACAACTTAATATAGAAAATGAAGAAAATCTTACTTTAGGTATTGAATCTCTTGCTTCAATTCATGAACGTGCTAAAATATTTTTAGAAAAACTTCCTCAACTTTTTCCTTCTGCTCAAAATATTCTCATTGTTTCTCACAATGGAATGATTAATCAATTTCAAAAGATTTGGGAGCCTACTCATGAATTTACTCCTTTTGAATTTCTCACTATTTTAGAAAAAAACTTATGAACCAATATTTTACTTACATTTTACAATGCTCAGATAAGACTCTCTACTGTGGCTATACCACTGATTTAGAAAAAAGACTTGCCACTCATAACTCTGGTAAAGGGGCGAAATATACAAAAACAAGATTGCCAGTGAAGCTGCTTGCCTCTGTTGATTTTGATAATAAAAATGATGCCATGTCTTGTGAATGGTGGTTTAAACATAAACTTGTTCGCAAGCAAAAATTGTCACTTATCAAAAATGATTTAATCAAAGAAAAGTTTATTGAATACCTAGAGCTCAAACAAAAGAAAAACATTCATTTAAAATGAATGTTTTTTATTATTATGCTTTTTTCTTTCGGTAAGTAAAGTAAGAAAGGAGGCAAATCACTAGAGCAAAGACTGACAAAGTCCATGGATTAGTGACAATTTGCATGATAAAGATAATCGTTAAAGCAATAAGCACAACAAGTGTTGCCAACTTAACAAACCAATTCGTTACTTCTTTATGTTTAAAATATAAAACAAGAGCAGCGACTAAAAGGAGAATCCAAACAATTGAAATCGTAAATGAAATCGAACCAGCCACAAATTGCCAGAATCCATCACCCAAAATTGCTGACAAAAGTACACCAATAAACAAAACAAATGATGAAACTAAAATCGCATTCGTTGGGACTTGGTTTTTAGATAATTTGCCCAATCTTTGACCCACATAAGAATTTGAACCTTGAATGCGTGAATAGAGTGAGCGTGAAGTGGCATAAATTGCTGAGTTAACCGCTGAGAAAATTGCAATAACAATAATTACGAGAACGATTTTATCAGCGTGTGGAATTCCTACTCGAGCAAAAATTGTAGCAAATGGACTTGCTGCATCTGGATTTGAAACTTCGCTCCATGGTAATAAATGCAAGAATAAAAAGATTGGAATAACATAAAAACTAATAATCCGAATTAAAACACCTCGAATAGCTCTCGGAATCGCTACTTTTGGATTTTCCGTTTCAGCAACTGTAATTGCTGCCAATTCAGAACCACCAAATGAGAAAATAACAACCAATAATGAAGTTAAAAATCCTGAAAAGCCATTAGGAGCAAAGCTTGGTGCTGTACTTTTAGTCGATACTTTTTGAGCGGTATCAGCAACAAAACCAAGATGAGCATCATTAATAACTAATAAATAAATTCCGAGTGCAATTAAAATTAAAATAACAGCGACTTTAATAAAGGCAAGCCAATATTCCGTTTCGGCAAAAGCTCTAACTGACCAGAGATTAATTGCTGTTCCAAGAACTGCTACAATCAGGGCGAAAACCCATAATGGCACTCCAGGAATTAGCATGGCAAGGAAAGTTGATACCCCTGCTTCTTCTGCAATTAGGACGGCCATCCAAGTTGCCCAGTAAACCCAGTCCGCAAAATGCGCCCAGTGGTCCCCAATAAAAGGAGCAACAACTCCGGCCATTCCAGCCTTATGTTCATCTTGATGGATGACCATTTTCCCAACACCATACATAACAACATAAAGTGTCAGTCCAGCTAAGATGTATGAGAGTAATACACTTGGCCCAGCCTGTGCAATGACTTTTCCAGAACCTAAAAATAGTCCTGAACCAATCGCTCCCCCAAGTGAGAGCATAACAATGTGGCGAGTCTTTAAAGAAGACTTCAAGCCTGTAGAATTTTCCATAAAATTCCTCTTTTCTAATGTGTGAAAGCAAAGCTTTCTTTTATAAGTTCCCTTCCATTCATCTAGCAAAACCCTGCTTGGAGTCGGTCTTTACGATTAATTTTACTTTAGAGTCGAAAGAAAGGGTAAAAAAATTAAAAAAGAAAGACCAGATAGTTTTTACTATCCGGTCTTCTTTGAATCCCGGCGCAGAAACTTGAGTATACTCAAAAGTTGTATCTACGCCAATTGCATAAACACAAACTATCTGCACCAAAAATAAAAGACTTTAGATTGTTGTGTTGTCATGCGGACTCCTTTTCTTAATTTTTTTATAATTATACTTTTTTATTGACAATAATGCAAGGCTCAGCCTAAAAAAATACTGACAGAAATTTTTTAACTCTGTCAGTATTTTTAAGATAGTCTAATATTTCTGTCATAGGATAGCTGTGACTGCTTTAGCAGTTTACAGATATGCTAATATTTCTGTCAGTAACTTTTCATTTTAACATTTGGTCAATGATTTCGTGGGATTTTAGAATATTTTCTTGTCTAAGTTCTGTCAGTAATTCTTGACGATTTTGACCATCAAATTTTTCAACCGCTAGAACCATGGCAGAAATGATTTCATCAAAACCACGATTGTATGTCGCACTTTGCCAACCACTTATTCCAAATTTTTGACGGTCAATTCCTGTAAATTTTTCAAGTTCGCACAGTTCTGACAAGCGAAGGCTTTCTCTAGGACTTTCTACTGTAAATTCTTCAGTAAAGGCACCAGCTTCTAAGTTCATTGTGGCAATTCCACTCGTTGTCGCTGTTTCTAGCATAACAATTGCTCTTGTTAATTGCCCGTCTTGATTCTTCTTTAATGAATAATTGACTTCTAAAATCTCATCATCTAGCAAATAAATCAAGGTGTCCAGAGGGTGAATAAAAATATCGTACATTGAAAATGTAATTTTTTCACTGGCAGAATTTGCTAAATTTTTACTTACTTTCACCATATTTTTATCTGGGAGAGCTTTTAATTTAGCTGTTTGTGGTGCAAATCTGCGATTAAAAGCGACGACAAATAAAGTATTATTTTGGTCAGCAATTTTTTGCAATTCTTTTACTTCGGCTAATTTTTCTGAAACAGGTTTATCCATTAAAACAGGAACTCCCGCTGACAAATATCTTTTAGCTAACTCAAAATGTTGGGAAGTTGCCGCATGAATAATAACCAAATCCACAGTTTCTAGTGCTGACAAGTCCTCTGTCGCATATTCAAATTTATAATGTTTGCGAACTTCTTCAGCTTTTTCCCACTGACGAGAATACAAAATAAAACGATGGTCCGCCTGCATTTTCGCATAAACTGGTAAATAAGCCTTACTTGCAATATTTGATGTTGCCCCAATGACTCCAATAATCATACTTTTTCCGTTCTCCTTAACCTCTTATTATTTATTTTTTATGCGAATCGCCTGAATAAATTACAATGACCATTCCCTGATTGAATGAAACTTTCATTTGGTCACTGATAAATTCATTACTAGCATAGATTTGACTAAAATTATCCTCTGCTTTCAAAGGATATTTTGCTTCTTCAATGGCTAAACTATCCTTTGTTTCTACTTGAACAAATCCAACATATTGGTAAGTTGGCTTTCTCTTTAGTAAATGCTGACCAGGCAACAAATAGGTCATCAAATTTTGTCGGTCAACTAAAGTCATTTTTGGAGCGAGGGCTTGATATTTTGGTCGTGTTGCTAAATAAACATTGGTCAGTAAATGGTCCAAACGTCCACCTAAAGCACCAGCAATTACAATTTCCGCATCAGCAAAATACTCTAAAACAAAATCTAAAGCCGCTTCTAAATCTGTCAAATCTTTTTCAGCAGGCAATTTAATCAATCTGTCAGTACTGACAGAAATTTTTTCAAGTTCAATTTTACTGACAGAATCAAAATCACCAATTGCTAGAGCCAATTGATAACCTTTTTCCACTAAAAATAGTGACCCTCTATCCACACCAATATATTTATCAAAACTTTCATTAGGTATAAAATCTGGCAAACCAGCCACAATCAATATTTTCATCTCTCATCCCCTGAGCCTGAAATCTTGCCACGGCTCAATCGACTCTCTAATTTCTCAATATTTTCACTCGCAATTTGTTCAAGAGAAATTCCTAGATAACGTGCACTCGTTGCTACATACCAAAGAATATCACCAAGCTCCTGACCGATGGCCTTTTTATCATTGACTGACAGCTTTCCCTCTTGATCGCGGATAACTTTTTTTACCTTGTCAGCCACTTCACCTGCTTCACCAGATAATCCCAAAACTTTATCCACAAATGCAAAATCTACTTCATTTTGACTCTCTATTTTTTCATTCAAATCAAATTTGATAATTGCTTTTTGGTAAGCATCTAAATCCATTTTCTCCCCTTTAAGATTACAAAATTACTTTTTAAATTTTTTTCTCATTTTCACTTCCATAAAAATATCAGCTAAAATTGCCAAAACCATTTCCTGATAGTCTGCTTCGTCAATCAGAGCATGACGTAAACAACCTTGTTCATAATAAAGGTCACAAAGTTGTCTAAAAAGTCTGTGGTATTGTGCCACTTCATCTGGCAATCCTCGCATATTTTCATAAGCCATGTTGACAAATAATAAAAGCATCACCTCTTCATCAAGATTTTCTGGTTTGATTAAATATGAACGATAAGCACTAATGACAAACTCTGCAATAAAATCGGCCACAAACTGCGAATCAAGATAATCATATTTATAAATCTCATAAGTCATCAAAGCTCTTTCAGCCATTCGCTCAGCTAACTGCCTTGTTGCCAAATCTATCATTGCTTCATATTCATCATCCGACCACTTCATCCGAGGTTCTTCTTTATTTTTCATAAGTTAATTATATCACAGTCTTGCAAAGGCTATCATTCTCCAAATTTATTAATCATTTCATACAATATTCTTTTAAAACTAGCATTAAACCTCTTAATAGTAAAAATAAAAAACCTCTTAAAGTAGAGGTTTTTTATTTTTATTAAGGTTGGATACGGTTAATCATACGTGGGAATGGAATTGCTTCACGAATGTGTTCTGTCCCAGCGACAAAAGTAACCATACGTTCAAGACCAAGTCCGAAACCAGCATGAGGAACTGAACCAAATTTACGAAGTTCTAAATACCAATCATAATCTTTAGGATCTAAACCGAAATCAGCAATTTTCTTAAGTAACAAATCATAATCAGTTTCACGTTCTGAACCACCAATGATTTCGCCATAGCCTTCTGGAGCCAAAAGGTCAGCACACAAAACGCGTTCTGGGTTACCAGGGACTGGTTTCATGTAGAAAGCTTTAAAACTTGCAGGATAGTTGACGATAAATGTTGGAACACCATAGTAATTTGAAATCCATGTTTCATGAGGCGAACCGAAGTCATCCCCATGTTCTACATGCTCATAATCTGTATCTTCATCATTTTCGTGTGCTTGCAACAAATCAATAGCCTCATCATAAGAAACACGTTTGAAAGGTGTATCAATATACTTTTGCAACATGCTTGTATCACGTTCAAGTGTTTCAAGAGCATAAGCAGCATTATCCAAAACACCTTGAATCAAAGCTTTCACATAAGCTTCTTGAATATCCAATGATTCATCATGAGTAACAAATGGATATTCTGCATCCATCATCCAAAATTCTGTCAAATGACGACGAGTTTTTGATTTTTCAGCACGGAATACTGGTCCAAAGTCGAAAACACGTCCAAGAGCCATTGCTCCAGCTTCAAGATAAAGTTGTCCTGATTGTGACAAGAAAGCAGAATTACCAAAATAATCTGTTTCAAAGAGTTCTGTTGTGTTTTCAGCAGCATTTCCAGAAAGAATTGGGCTATCAAATTTAATGAAGCCATTTTTCGCAAAGAAATCATAACTTGCATAGATGATTGCATTACGCACTTGCATCATTGCCATTTGACGTTTTGAACGCAACCATAAATGACGATTATCAAGGAGGAATTCAACACCGTGTTCTTTTGGTGTAATTGGATAATCATGTGATTGACCAATCACTTCCAAATCAGTCACATCAAGTTCATAACCAAATTTTGAACGTGAATCTTCTTTAACGACACCTGTCACATAAACTGAAGTTTCTTGTGAGAGATGTTTAATTTCATCAAATTTAGCTGTTCCTTCTTCTTCACCAAATTTTTCAATCATATTTGGTTTGAAAACAACAGCTTGGAAAAATGCTGTTCCATCGCGAAGTTGAAGAAATTGAAGTTTCCCTTTACCTGATTTGTCAGCAACCCAAGCGCCGATTTTTACTGTTTCACCAACGTGGTCTTTGACGTCGATGATTGAAATTAAGTCTTTCATAAATAAGTCCTTCTATATTTTAATTTTATAATTTTTAAATAATACTTTTATAACTTTTCAAGCCAGATTTCTTTTAAAGTTTTTAAATCATCTTTGAATTCTTTAATGGTTTGGAGCTCATCTTTTTCTAATTCTTCAAGAACTTCCAATTCAAAATCAGCTGTTTTCGCTGCTTTTTCAATGGCATAAGGTAAGCCAATTCCCGTTTTTTTGGCAAATTCAAAACGATTTTTTACACCTGCTAAATCTGGTGCTATATCAATATAGCGTTCATTCGTTTCGAGATTCTTATAAGCAACAACTGCTCCAACTTTTTTTGAAAGTTTATAGGCCGATTTTGCTTCTTTCTTATCGATCATTCATTCATCCAATCTTTTAAACGTGCCACTGCAACTTCTAAATTTTCAAGACTTGTTGCATAGCTCAAGCGCACATTTTCTGGAGAACCAAAACCTGCTCCTGTAACCAAGGCGACACCTGCTTCTTCAAGAATAGCAGTTGTAAAATCAGTCACATCACTATAGCCTTTCATCGCCATTGCCTTAGTCACTTTCGGGAATAAATAGAAAGCACCATTTGGTTTTACAAGTTCAAATCCTGGAACCTCAGAAAGTTGACCATAAATGATATTTAAACGTTCTTCAAATGCTGCATGCATTATCTCAAAACTATTATCTCTTTCTTCAAAAGCTTCTATTGCTGCGTATTGAGCGACAGCAGTTGGATTAGAAGTCGTTTGGCTCGCAATCTTAGTCATCGCAGAAATAATTTCTGGATCACCTACAGCTAGTCCAATCCGCCAACCAGTCATTGCAAATGTTTTAGAAACACCATTAATCACTGTCGTTCTTTTCCGAATTTCATCAGATAGACTTGAAATTGCTGTAAATTCCGCTCCATTATAAACTAAACGATGATAAATATCATCTGCCAAAATTAATAAATCATGAGCAAGAGCCCACTCTCCAATGGCTGTTAATTCTTCTTTAGAATAAATCATTCCTGTTGGATTAGAAGGTGAATTGAGTAATAAAATTTTACTTTTACTTGTTCTTGCTTCTTCTAATTGCTCAACCGTAACTTTGAAATTATTTTCTTGCTTGGCTTCTACAATTACCGGATTTCCTCCAGCCATTTTCACTTGGTCAACATAAGAAACCCAGTAAGGAGCAGGAATGATTACCTCATCGTCAGGGTCAACAGTTGCCATAAAGTAAGCATAAAGGGCAAACTTTGCTCCAGCTGTAATCAATATTTCATTTGGTTGAATTTCATAATTATAAAAACGCGTCCAATAATGTTGAACTGCATTTTTTAATTCTGGAAGTCCACCAGCTTGTGTATAAAAGCTCGCCTTGCCATTATCGATTGCTTCAATAGCTGCTTGACCAATTATTTTTGGTGTTGAAAAGTCTGGCTGACCAAGTGTCAGGTCAATAATATCTCGCCCTTGTGCTTTTAATGCTTTTGCGCGATTTGCCGCAGCAAGAGTGACGGACTCATCCATTTTTAATACAAAATCAGAATTTTTTTTCATATCAACTCTTTCCCTGACTCAAAGTCATAAACTTTAAAACCATTGCTATTATTTACTTCCCAAGCCGGTTTCCCTTTGTAAAGCGCTAAGACAACTGATTTCGTATCTTTTGTCGTTAAGCTTGCTGGTGAAACCCCTTGCGATAATTTAACTTCTTTAATTTTACCAGATTTTTTTGGAATTAGAATTCCAATTTCTTGATTCGCTTTATTAAGGCCAACAATTGAATAAGTCACGGTGTCAGTTGCAGCAATATCAAATCCTGTCGCTTTAACTAAATCTGTTTTTTCTGTGGCAATGTCAATCGCTTGCGCTCGAACGGAATGATAAGGATTTAGACTCTTCCAAAAGAAAAGACTGATAGACAAATAAATGGCTAAAATTATCACTAAAATTCCAATTATAATTTGCGAATGTCGAGTCATTTTTCGCTTTTTCATATTTTTCTTCTTTCAAAATTTGAGAAAATCTTTTTTCAAAGATTATTTGAAGGCTTATTAGTAAAATTTCTCATGATTAGGAAAAAATAATTTGTCCAATTTCCCATTTTAAGTTTTTGCTTAAACATGTTTTATTATATCAAAAAATTCTTGATTTCGCTGATTGTGTCTAGTAAATTCAGCATTTTTACAGGTAAAGTTTCTGAAAGATTTTTTCGCATTCTTTTGGCGTAAGATTTTCCTGCAAGTCTTTTATCTAATACGACAATACTTGAGTACTGATTTTTACGACGGTTTACCCGACCAATGGCCTGACGTAATTTTAAAGTTGCCATTGGAACATTAAAATCATAGAAAGGATTTTCAAACTTTTGCGCATATTTTTTAGTTAAAATATCATCAGGCGTTGCAAAAGGAAGTCTTGGAATAACAAGAATCACTTGATTTTGCTTATCAAAATCGACTCCCTCCCAAAAAGAACCCAAACCTAATAAAATTTTTCCTTCACCTTTATCAAATTTTTTCTTGATTTGGGCTGGACTCCCATTAATATCTTGTGCTAAAATCTCAAACCCTTCAGCAGATAATTTCTCAGCAACAAAAGTCAAAGCCATTTTTGAAGTAAATAAGACCACCATTGGCAAATTCAATTTTGAAAGTTCTCCAATTGAATTTGCTGTGTAATCTGCATAATCAATTAAACTTAGATTTTTGATATTAGGCGCATCTGTCACCGTCAGCAATTGCTGATTAGTGGCTTGATTTCCTTCAATTTTGAAAAAGCGATAGTCTGTAAAACCAAGCAAGTCAGGAAATGACGGTTTGTCTTTAGATAATGACAATGTCGCTCCCAACATAAAAAGTTTGGTATTTTTAGGAATCAATCGTTCAAAATTATAAAAATCTTGGTCACTCGCATAAAGCATCCCATTTTCACGCCAGACAATTTGATTATCAGCTTCTAAAAGTGCTGACAGATTTCTCAAGCCAAGTTCATCAGCATCTATCTTTATTTTATTTAAATCAAGTTCTTTTTTATTAAGCTGAAAAACAAGACTTTCTTGAAGCCTTTTGGTCAGCTGGGGATTTTCACTTGTTTCAGCATCAATTTTTATCAGTTCGTCAGTAATTTTTAAAGATTTTTGACCCGCATTTTCCATGATAGGAAATAATTGTTGAGCCTCATCAACAACAAGAACACGATTTTCCAAAAAAGTTTCAGGATAGTCAGCTAAACGTTCAATCAAATAGGCATGATTCACCACTTTAATTTCAGCCTGTTCAGCTTCTTTTTGGGCTTTCAACCAAAAATCTTGTTCATAATGAAGCTGTTTTGTATTGACATAGCCATCATGGCGAATGACTTCAAAATAGTCATCATTAGTCATGACTTTTGAAACTTCATCCAATTCGCCTGTCCTTGTTTCTGTCAGCCAAATTAAAATTTTCATTTTAAAAATTTCAAAATTTTTGCCGTCAGTATTATTTAATAAAAGCTCAGAAAATTTTCTCAGAGAAATATAATTTTTAGTCCCAACAATCTTGGCCATTTTTAAACCAAATGTTTTCCCAAGTTTTGGTGCCACATCATTTACTAATTGCTTTTGGAGAACTTTGGTTGCTGTTGAAACGACCAAACCTTTTCCTGAGGCCAAAATTGGCAGTAAATAACCATAAGTTTTTCCAAGTCCTGTCGGTGCCTCAATAAAACTTGCTTGTAAATGTGTAAGCTCTGTTTCCATTAAATGAGCTA
Organism: Lactococcus sp. S47; assembly: GCF_016517475.1. Taxonomy (NCBI): domain Bacteria; kingdom Bacillati; phylum Bacillota; class Bacilli; order Lactobacillales; family Streptococcaceae; genus Lactococcus; species Lactococcus sp. S47. The sequence goes on along the minus strand of NZ_JACVUB010000004.1, from coordinate 68,711 downwards.
ATTTTTCTTGTTTTGAGCGAGAAGACAAGCCCAATCTACTGATATTTTCTGAAAAATTTGCTGACAAGTCTGTCAGTGGACTTTTTTTACTGACAGAAGCCCTAAACTTACGCGTCGCAATATTATGAACCACTTTAAAGCCAGCTGGTCGAATTTTTGTTTTATCCAACTGCTCTTGTAAAAAAGTTTTACTTTCAAAAAGTAAATTGTCCGAATGTCTAAGCAACTCTTCCAAAACGCTTCTTGGTAACTTTTGGATTTTTGCTTCTATTTTCAGCAATAATTCGGCTGTAGCATACGCATCCGAAACTGCGGCATGCGGATGGTCATGTGCTAAATCTAACTTTTCGCTCAATGATTCTAAACCATATTTTTCAAAAGTTGGATAAAAAACACGCGCCAAATCGACTGTATCGACACGCAGCATTTCATTAAATTCCAAGCCAGCATTAAGAAAACTTTTTTCTAAAAGTCCATAATCAAACCTAGCATTATGAGCAACAAAAACACTGTCTGTCAGTAATTCTCGCACTTTTGCAGCAACTTCTGAAAACTCAGGAGCCGTCTTTAACTGTTTATCTGACAAACCTGTCAGTTCACTAATCCTTGGAAGCAAAGGTTCATGTGGATTGACTTCAGTGGAAAAAGTTTCAACAATTTCTCCATCTTCAACAAGAACAATCCCAATCTGTATAATTTTATTTTCACTACTATGAGCATCGGTCGCTTCCAGATCCACCACAGCATATCGAGTCATATTTTTCACCTATTTCTTACAGTTTTCTTTAAGTTCATAAGTCATCAAAATTTGCTGACAGACTTTCAATAGAGAACTTCTATTTCTGTCAGTAATTTTTTCCACTATTTTAAAGAAATTCACTTCATCAATTATACCATAAACCATTTTTTAACAGTTTTCTTTTTACAAATTGACAAAATAAGAGTAAAATTAAAATATAGATAAAAACTTATGAAGGAGTCGCCTATGTTAGATAACTATAAGAAAATCCTTGTTGGTATTGATGGTTCGGTAGAAGCTACTAAAGCTTTTGACAAAGCAGTTGCAACAGCACTTCGTAACGATGCTGAACTCGTTATCGCTAACGTCATTGACCTTCGTGCCTTCCAATCTATCTCAGCCTATGATTCAGTTGTTGCTGATGATACACACAAAGGTGCTGAAAACCTCATTAATGACTTTGCTGACGAAGCAAAAAAAGCTGGCGTTAAAAAAGTCAAAACTCGTGTTGAATTTGGTTCTCCAAAAGTCATGCTTGGCCAAACTCTTCCAAAAGAAGAAGAAATTAGCCTCATTGTTCTTGGAGCTACTGGTCTTTCTTACATTGAACGTATCTTTATCGGTTCAGTGGCGGATTACATTATCAAAAATGCACCATGCGATGTCCTCGTCGTTCGTCAATAAAATAAAAAAGCGGAGCCTCTTAAAGCTCCGTTTTTTTATACCTCAAATACAATCTACACTCGTTTAACTTCTAAAATATGAGGAGTAATTTTATCCATTTCAATAATAGTAATTTTCAAATTATCAAATTCGAAAGTCTGTCCCACCTCAAGTGGCTCATTTTGCTCTAGTGAATAATTTGTAATAAACCCACTAATCGTTTTACTTAAATTATTTTGAGCCAAATCAATATTAAACAGTTCTTCAAATTCAGACAAAAGCAATTTACCATCTACCTGATAAGTAGTTGGAGAAAGCTTTACTACCAATTCTTTCTCATGATCTTCTTCATCCTGAATATCACCAACTAACTCTTCAAGAATATCCTCAATTGTCACAAGTCCACTTGTCCCACCATACTCGTCCAATAGAATAGCAAAATGTTTATGCTCTTTTTGCATCTCTGAGAGTAATAACTTTACGGGAATAGTATCAATAAATATAATAGGTTCTTGCATGATTTTCTTTATTTCTTGACCAGGAGCAGTTAAATACTCTTTAATCAAATTTTGAAGCGTAACATAGCCTAGAATATCATCTTTAGTTTTAGCAATAATAGGGAAACGAGTGTGCCCTTTTTTAATCGCAAATTTTAACGCTTCTTCAATCGAAACATCAACGGGAATCGTCTCCATATCTAATCTCGACACCATGATATCCTTAGCTATCAAATCATCAAATTCAAAGACATTGTTGAGATATTCGTACTCTTTTTCGTTGATTTCCCCTTTAATAAAACTTTGATTAGCAATTAAAATTAACTCTTCTTCCGAATGGATTTCATCACCTTCAGTAGCCAAACTTAAATTAAACAATTTACCAATTGAACTTGCTGAAGCATTTAATAACCACACAAAAGGATAGGTAAGTTTATAAAAATAATGGAGCGGAGCAGCAACCGTTAAGACAACTCCTTCAGTTTTTGTAATACTTAAAGATTTTGGAATAAGTTCTCCGATTACCACATGAACAAAAGTAATTAATAAAAAGGCTAAAATAATAGACAAGCTGTCTAATAACGCAGAAGGTAGAGGAACATAAGACAAGAGGGGAGCTAAAATACTATGCATTGTACTTTCACCTACCCACCCAATTGCTAACGAAGTCAAAGTGATTCCAAGTTGACAGGCACTTAAATAAGAATCAAGGTGATTGACGATATTAAGTGCTAATTTTGCCCTTTTATTATTTTCTTTTTCTAATGTTTCTAAACGACTTTTACGTATTTTTACCAGCGAAAATTCAGCCGCAACAAAAAATGCCGTAAGAAAAATCATTAAAACTATTATAAATAAATTTAAAATCACTATTTTTTCCTTAATTTCTCTCTATTATTTCTCGAATTTCTTTTTAGGATTGCTATACTTAAAACTAATATTTAAAAAATACTTCTTGAATTCAAAGAACTTAATGAATATCCCTCCTATTTACTCGATTAAATATTTATCAATTTAACTCTAAAATATCTTCCTCATTGACAATAGGAAAGTTTTTAAATTCCTTCTCATTTTTCAAGGATTCTGACAAACTTATTTTCCTGATTCTTTGATTACCATAAGTTGAAAAATAATAACTTAGAGTTTCTGAGCACATATATGCCGAATAACAAGTGAAATCACTTGCTCCATGCTCAGTTATAACAATTCCTTTTGGAATACTTACAGATTCTAATATATGATGACAAAGCGTAATAGCGGCTAATTCATTACTTGGTTTCTCAGCGTAGTTTTTTAAATAAGCCGTTCTAACAAATCTTGAAGGAGGCGTAAAATCTCCTGGAAATCCAAAAGTACCTGAACCTTGACTAAATGGTTTTAATGTCTTTCCTAATAGTTCGATACTTTCTTTTTGATTAGGTGTAAAAGAAAGATAATTTCTTAAATTAGTTTCATGCCATTGGTAATCTGGACTATTTGTCATCACTCCAATTGAATCTTTTATAATTGAAAGTCCACCTTGCCTTGGTTCAATAATCAAACTTTGACCACTAGAATCAGAAAAAATAAAATGTAAAGGAGGCGTAAGACCTAAGGTTGGATTAGTATCATTAATAATAACAAATTTCTTATCAAATAAATCAATGATTTCTTCTAAATTACTCGCTTGAGTGAGGACCGTTGGAATAACCATATCAGGTGAAATTCCCTTTTGATTTTTTTTGATATTCTCACTATATTCAGCATAGCCTGGGAAATATAAAGTCGCACCCATTAACCCTTTTTCATTGATTCCATCAAAGAGTACTGGATGACCCTCTTCCATCGCACCCATCCCTAAACAAGCATAGGATGTTTCAATTGTCTCTTCATTAGAGTGGGCAATTCCTATCTCCTTGTTTCTTGGAATAAAAAGAATTTGTTCCGCCATTTCTATTTGAAAATCCATTGTACGAGAAAGAAAATGTTTATTATCTTGACTCTCTAGTGTAAAACTACTACATCCAATCATCTTTTGTACCTCCAATGTATTCTATTAATTTAATTATACATCAATTAGCAAAAGAGTTCAAAATCACCTTTTTATGATTTATAATTTAAATAAATACTTTGGAAATGCTCGATATAATCCTTCTCAAGCGAGAGTCCTTCACTTAAGTAGCCCTCAAAAGAACCAAAATTTTCATTCATTATTTCTCTGGCATGAAATAAATAGTTCTTATCCACAGTAAGAGCAATCTGTAATCCCTCGATTTGGTCTTCAGTGAGTTTTTCTTTCAATGAATTGATAATTTCTTGATTCACCTCTTTGCGAGCAATATTCGTTTTGAGATAATCCTTCATAATCTCCTCATCAGAAGCTCCTGCCAGTCTTAAAAGCAAGGCAGCAGCAAATCCAGTTCTATCTTTTCCAGCAAAACAATGAAAATAAACAGCTTGTTTTTGCTCTAAAAGATCCAGTAAAAAAGCTCGATATCCTTCTAAAGCAGACTTACTGATGACGATACTTTCATAAGTTTTCATCATCGCCTCACTAATATCTGTGGCATTAATAATCATATCCTGTAAAGAGCCATTATTTCCTGAAGTTTCAGAAGCTAAAATATCTATATTTTCATATTTAATTCCTTTGAGTTCAACATCTGGTTGAGTAGTGACCTCTTCTTGCCCTCTAAAATCATAAATTTTCCCAATTTGGAATTTATTCGTAAGAATTTTTTTATCCTCAGCTGTTAAATCGGTCAACTGACCTCCTCTAAAAAATATATTCTTTTTTAGTCCGGATTCTTTTGAGTTTTGTGCCTGAATATCTCTAAAATTTACTAGCATATTGCCCCCTCGATTAATTATTAGTTAGGCTTATTATAGCATTTTTAAATTAATTAATTTTTAAATTCGTAAGTTCAAATCTTAAAAATCATCAAACAAAAGAAGCTCAAATCATAAATTTGAGCTTCTTTGACTTTAGAATTGCGAAAACTAAAGTAAGGGTATTTTTACAAAAAAACTTGTAAACAAAAGTTAAATAAAACTATTTGGTGGCTAACTTATCAGAAGAAACACCAATTTCTGACCAAGTATTCATTGCACCATAGTCAAGCGTCATCCCAACTACACGTTTGTTTACTGGTGTGTAGTTCAAAGTATAGTTTGTTGGAACAACATAAGCTTTTTTATTCATATCTTCTTGATATTTAACGAAAGCTGCTTTACGGTAAGTTGGATTTTCAGACTTGGCAGAATCAATATCATTTAAATCCTTAGTGATTTCTGAATCATTAAAGTGACCAAAGTTATAAGGTGCTGCTGCTGAGAACAAATCTTGTTGCGAAGGTTCTGATGACAATGACCAAGCACCGTCAGTGATATCCCAGTCATCTGAACCTGGAGGAGTTGTCATCTTAGAAACCCAAGAATTAAATTCCATCAATTTACCATTGTAAAGACTCACTTTTACCCCAATTTTCTTCCATTGTTGGATGTAGTTTTGAGCAATGGTTTCGGAGTTTGCATCACCTACACGAGCCGCATAAACAAGCGATAATTCTTTTCCATCTTTTTCACGGTAGCCTGTAGATTTATTCAATTTCCATCCGTCTTCATCCAAAAGTTTATTCGCTTTATCAAGGTCTTGTTTTTCATATCCTTTGACTGATGGACTCGTAAATTGTTTAAAGATAGGTGGAATCAAGCCATTTGCGGGAGTTGAAAGTCCGTTTGAGAACTTATTATCCACTTCTGCGACATTTCGAGCATAACCAATGGCTTGACGAACATTTTGATCTTGCAATGGCGTTTTACGGTCTTGGACACTAATTGAATTTTTAGTATCATAATGTCCAAGATTATAGTACATCAAGGAAATATATAGTGCTTGTTGTCCTAAAACCTTGTATCCCTTTAAGTTTTTTACTTGTTTATACTGACTATTAGCCATCGAATTGATAAAGTCGTATTTATGCGCAGAAAGGGCTGCGACTGATTTTGCGGTTGATACAATTTCATAAGTAATTGAATTTAGTTTTGGTTTTTCACCCCAATAGTAAGGATTTGGGACATACTTAATAGATTCACCAGCAACTACATTTTCCGGTTTAAAAGGCCCTGTAACCAATGGTTTCGTTGTTGTTTTTGGACTAGAAGCCAAATCTTTAGGGGCAACATCTTTCAAATATTGATAAGGCGCTACCGTTTCAAGGAAGTAACCATTTCCTGATTGAGTCATCCCCGGTTTCATTTCTTTAAATTGAACCTTGATGACTTTTCCGTTTTCACCATCTGGGAAAGTAATTCCTGAGATTGTTTTAGCTTTACCCGCATGATAATCACTCAAACCAACAATATTTGCCAGAGAATCAGTCCAACGGTCGGAACCATAAGCAGGATTAGCGGTAAGCTCATAACTGAACTCATAGTCTTTAGCTATCACTTCTGAGCCATCAGACCATTTCAAATCTTTACGCAAGGTAATCGTTGCTGTTTTTGCATCTTTGTCAAGACTTACATTAGCAGGCCCACCATTGATATATTTAAATGAACTGTTGGTAAAGAAGAGACCGTCTTGCCCACCACCAGGGCCAGACATAGAACCAAAGGTAGCGTCATCTGAAAGTGGAGCCAACCATTCAGCTTTCATTGGTGAGTCACTTTGATAAGCGATTTTTAAATCTCCACCTTTGATTGCCTTGTCCGGATTTTGATAAGCAACATCAAAATTCCCCGCTTTTAATTTTTTGGTACTTGTACTTGAGTTCTGGTTAGAGCCACAAGCACTTAGGAGTGTAGCTGCTAAAACTACACTACTTGCCAATAAAGTTACTTTTAATTTTTTCATCTTAGTTTCTCCAATAATTTCTTTTTAGTTCTTACTTCAATATAATATTTAATTTATCATATCCATTTTTAATAGATAAACATTTTTATCACTCTTGAATGTTGTTTATCTTGTAGCTTGTCTTTGGTCAGCCACTCGTCTGAGCGCATTTCCGATAAAGATAATGGCAAGCACCACAATTAGGATGACCACTGTTGCTGGAACCCAAGTCCAAGGCTTATCAGTCATTGTTTCTGGATTAGTCGCTTCATTTATCATTGTCCCCAAAGATGGTGTCCCCGCTGGAAGTCCAAAACCTAAGAAAGAAAGCCCTGTTTCTAAACCAATATTTCCAGCAAAAACAAGCGTTGCTTCAGCAATGACTAAGGTGGACAAGTTGGGCCATATTTCCCGAAACATAATTTTAAAATCAGAGGTTCCCGAAGTTTTTGATGCTCGAACATAATCTCGATTGACTTCCGTCATTGTTCTTGCACGAATCAGACGCGTTGTCCCTATCCAACTAAAGATACTGATAATCCCAATCAAAGACCAAGAATTAAAGTGTGGAATAATCGTCACGAAGATGATGATAATCATCAGATAAGGCAGTATCATAACAAAATCAGTGAAACGCATGAAGATTAAATCAAATCTCCCACCAAAGTAGCCCGTAATTACACCTAAGATATTTCCTACAACTAAAGTAATAAGTGTAACTGCAAAAGCGATATTGAAAGAGTTTCGTGCAGAAATCATTAGCATCATGACAATATCTCGACCACCATTATCAGTCCCCAGTAAATGTCCATTTGTCAGCGGTGCCAGATATTGGTCCATGATATTCACATCAACATAAGTTGATTGTTTTAAAAACATCGAGTAAATATAAACGATTAGAAAGACAGCAACTAGGAAAAATGTTGAAATCATTGCTAATTTATCATTCTTTAGTTCTTCTTTGATTGAGTGAACTAATGATAAAGAATTTTTGTGTTTTTTTTCTGTCATTTTCACTCCTTATTGAATCCGAATTCGTGGGTCAACCATTGCCATGATAATATCCGACAGGAGGGCTCCAAGAAGTCCCAAAAAACCATTTAATAAAATCAAAGCCGTAATCATTGAATAATCTCGCCCAGTGATTGAAGTAATAAAAAGTTGTCCTAAGCCAGGATAGCCAAAAATTGTTTCAGCAAAGATTGCTCCTCCCAAGAGTCCAGTAATCACAAATCCAAAATTAGAAGCAATTGGTAATGAGGCATTTCTCAAAATATGACTTCTAAAAATCACTCTTTCCTTGACCCCTTTGGCTCGAGCCGTTCGTACATAATCTTGTGTTTGTTCATCTAAAATTCCTGAGCGGAAGTAAGTAAAGATTCCAACTGTTCCAAAGACCGCCAAACTAAATGCTGGAAGAATCATGTGATAAATCTTACTAAAGAAAACAGGAATTGTTCCCATCGCATTTGGACTCACTGTCCCACCTGTCGGAAACCAATTAAGACTATAACCAAAGATAAAGATAATCAAGAGATAGAATACGTAGGGTGGAATACCAAAAGTAATTGAATTATAGGTCAACCACAATTGGTCTTGCCATTTTCCTTCATTTCGAGCTGCAACTATTGACATCGGAATAGCAATTAAGTAAGTTAAAATAACTGACAAAAGTGACATCCAAAAAGTATTAACCGCTCTTTGTCCAATGACAGTCGTCACAGGTTCGTGCAGATTATAGGACATTCCTAAATTTCCATGAATAGCATGCCCTAACCACCTGAGATACTGCTCCCACCAAGGGTCATATAAACCTGCTGCCCGTCTTAATGCCTCAACTTCATGTGGGTCAGTATGAGGACCAATCAAACCTGAAAATGGATCACCAGGCATCAATTTAGCAAAGAAGAAAACAAGGATACTCAAGATAAATAATTGAGGAATCATCAATAAAACACGTCTAATAATTACTTTCCACATTTTCCCCTCCTTTTGGCAAAGCTGCCCAATGGCTCTGACTTAATTTTTGCAAGGGCAAAGCGTGTCCGTCTTTATCATAAAAGTTTGCTTTTTTATCCTCAAAGTCTTGTTCAACTTTTAGACGGTTTTTCCGATTTTCCGCTCTTCTTGTAACATCAATCGAAGGGATAGCAGATAAGAGTCGTTTAGTATAAATGTGCTGTGGCTCATCAAAAATATCTCTTCGTGTTCCTTTTTCGACAATTCGACCGTTGTGCATGACCGCAATATTATCGGTCATATGGCGGACAACCCCTAAATCATGAGAAATAAAAAGAAATGCAATTCCCAAGTTCTTTTGAATGAGCTTCATGAAATTCAAAACTTGAGCTTGAACAGATAAGTCTAATGCTGAAACTGGTTCATCTGCCACAATTAACTTAGGATTAGTAGCAACTGCCCGTGCGATTCCAATTCTTTGTTGTTGACCTCCAGAAAATTGGAAAGGATACTGTTCTAAAGCTTGTTTAGGTAGTCCAACAATATCCAATAATTCATGAATCCGTTTATTTTCTGTCTTAGCATCTAATTTTTCAAAATTCCGAATAGGCTCCGCAATGATATCGTAAATTGTTTTCCGTGGATTCAAACTCGAAAATGCATCTTGAAAAATCATTTGAACCTCTTTATTGTATTTGAGCTGGTTTCTTATCTTTTTTTTGCTGACATCTTGTCCTTTGTAAATCAATTGTCCTGATGTCATTTGTTCTAAACCAACAATTGTTTTACCAATCGTTGATTTTCCAGAGCCAGATTCACCAACTAAACCGACAGTTTCTCCTTCATGAATCGTTAAATCTACTCCATCAACGGCTAAAACATTATCTGTCACTCGATTAAAGAAACCAGATCGAATAGGATAATAAACTTTTAAGTCCTTTAAATTAAGAATTTCGCTCACTTTTTATCCCCTTTCAATTTTTGAGCTGGAAATTCAAATTTTTTCCAAGCCTGACCTCGAACAAAATGATTTGGAGAAATTTCAGTCATTTTTTCCGAAATTACTTTTTGAGCTTCTTCTTTCATCCAAGGCACTCGAGCGAGAAATAAATCTTTGTCATACTCAATTTCTGACAGAGAAGGCACAGACCCTGGAATCACATATAAATCATCCGAAACTGTTTCGGCAGATGGATTTGAACGCAAAAGTGACCGGGTGTATGGATGTTTGGGATTTTGAAAAAGCTCTTCAACAGAAGCTTTTTCGACCAGTTGTCCGGCATACATCACCGCCACTGTATCAGCAACTTCAGCAACAACCCCTAAATCATGAGTAATTAGAATAACCCCAGCATTTTTCTTCTTTTGTATTTCTAAAATCAAGTCTAAAATCTGAGCTTGAATGGTAACGTCTAAAGCAGTCGTTGGCTCATCAGCAATAATCAAATCTGGGTCATTGGCAATGGCTATTGCAATCATTACTCTTTGTCTCATCCCGCCTGAAAGTTGGTGGGGAAATTGATTAACGACTCTTTTAGGATTTGGAATTCCTACTTGTTCTAAAAGTTGAAAGATTCTACTTTCATACTGATTTTCTGGATAAACATCATGCACGGCCAACATTTCCTTGATTTGCTGCCCAATTTTCATCAATGGATTAAGCGCAGTGAGTGGATTTTGAAAAATCATTCCAACTTTACTTCCTCGAATACTTGCCATGGAGTCACCCGTTTTACCAATCACTTCTTCATCATCCAATAAAATGGAGCCTGTAATTTGAGTTTGATTTGGGTTATGTAATCCCATAACAGCAGTTGCAAAAGTTGACTTCCCAGAACCTGATTCCCCAACAATGGCTAAAACTTCACCACGCCTAAGACTTAAATCAATATCATAAATTGCTTTTTGAAATTTACCAGCAATCCGAAAAGCAACACTCACTTGTTTTGCTTCTAAAATATTTTCACTTTCCACATTTACCTCCATCCTGTATTCTTATTTATACTAAATGTCTTTCATTGAAAACAAGTTACTTTTGTTTCAAAATAAGGACTTACGGTATTATATTCTTTTTTATTAATTTTTGCAACAATTTAGTATATTCGGAATAAAAAAACACTCCCCTAATGTCATAATTAAGAGAGCGTCTGCTTAAAATATAAAAAATCTGCTAGAAAACCAGCAGATTTTTTAAGATAATTATTTAGCCAAAGCTTTTTTTGCTTCTTCAGCAAGTGCAGTAAATGCAGCAGCATCAGCGATTGCGATGTCAGCAAGCATTTTACGGTTTACTTCGATATCAGCTAATTTCAAACCGTGCATCAATTTGCTGTATGAAAGACCATTCATACGTGCAGCTGCGTTGATACGTGCAATCCATAATTTACGGAAGTCGCGTTTCTTTTGACGACGATCGCGGAATGCGTAGTAGTATGAATTCATGACTTGCTCTTTAGCAGTCTTGAAGAGTTTATGTTTAGCTCCGTAGTAACCTTTAGCGAGCTTTAAAATACGTTTACGGCGTTTGCGAGTTGCAACGCTACCTTTAACACGTGCCATGTGTGTTCTCCTTTAATTCTTAGTAGATTTCAATTTTGTCATAATGACAAATTTATTTTTTTATTGAGTTGGAGCAAGAAAATTAGATGACTTATTTCATTGTCCCTCTTAGTCGCTTACGCTCCTGCGAGGATTGCTCCAATGCAGCGAACAAAGTTCGCTTAACGCATTGTCGCAACCATACGACGGATACGTTTGAAGTCCCCTTTAGAAACCATAGAAGATTTACGAAGTTGACGACGTTGTTTTACAGTTTTACCGTGGAAACGGTGAGAAGTGTAAGCACGGAAGCGTTTAAGACCGCCGTTACCTGTACGTTTGAAACGTTTAGCAGATGCGCGGTGAGTTTTTTGTTTTGGCATTGTAATTCTCCTTAATTTATATCAGTTGGCAGAAAAAATTATTCTGCACCTCTATTCATTTTAAACATTCGTTTTCAATGAATAGAGAGGTGAAAGGTTAACCTTTCAGATGGTTGTCTTGTTAAGACCTATTTTTTAATAGGTGCAAGTTGCAAGAACATTTGACGACCATCCATTTTGGCTCTTTGTTCAACAACAGCAACTTCTTTTGTTGCTTGCGCGAACTTGTCCATTACTTGACGACCCACATCTTGGTGAGTAATCATCCGACCTTTAAATCGGATTGAAACCTTAACTTTATCGCCTTTTTCAAGAAACTTGATGGCTTGACGAAGCTTTGTATCAAAGTCGTTTTGGTCAATTACTGGTGACAAACGGACTTCTTTTACAGAAACAACAGCTTGTTTTTTCTTTGCTTCTTTTTGTTTTTTCTTTTGCTCAAACATGAATTTTGTATAATCCATGATTTTTGCAACAGGTGGTTCTTGGTTTGAAATTAAAACCAAGTCCATGTTAAGATTTTCAGCTTGCATTAGCGCCTCAGACGTTGGTGTGACACCTAATTGTTCACCCTCAGCGCCAATGAGACGAACCTCACGAGCACGGATTGCACCGTTCATCATAGGTTTTCTATTGTCTTGTTTAGCTATGTTCGTTCTCCTTCTAATATGATGTGAAAGTTGACTAAGATTTAGGCAACTTCTTTTTTAAAGAAAAACAAAAGCGGAACGACAATCTCGCCCCGCTCATGAAAACATTCGTTTTTGAATAATTCCATTCGTTTGCCCAGGGCTATAACCTCTAAGGCGAGAAGCGGGTGCTTCTGCTTTTCAACTCTATTATTCTATCAATTATTTAAAGACTTGTCAAGTCCTAATTTTTTTTATTATTTATAGTGAAATTTATCTCTAATTCTGGTTATAATTCTAATTTTTTGACACTTATAGAATACAATTTTAGAATATGGCTTTAATCTTGTCAATTCAGCATTTTTTCTATAATTTCAAACACCATATCATTCAATAAAATGAAAATAAAATGATAAAATAATTATAATAAACTAAAATTATCGAAAGGAGAATAAAATGTCAGATATTCAACTCATTACAATTTTTAATACCAGTGCTACAGAAACTCCCAATCAACTCAAAACCTATCAAGTGATGGATGACAATTCTCTACGACTTTTTCAAGTGTCATCAGCATCAAATTAAAAATAGAAAGGATTATCTATGACTCCACTAGATTTAACTCATCTTACTGAAGATATCAAAAAAACAAAAAACTGGTCAATTCATCGGAAAAGAATGTATGCCATGGGTTTAATGCATGAGCTTTATATTACTGATGGTTCAAATAACGAAAATGAACATTCAATTATTCCTGCAAGTGACCGTTTGTTAACTGCGCAATTGGTCAGTGAAGTTCTTGACCAGCTGATTGAATATGATGAAATTTCGATTTTTGAGGAAATGGTCGAAAATCATAAAACAACTTGTCCCTCTATTCAATTTTCCCATATTCTATCCTTTGATGACGAAGCAGGCATCCAATATATTTTAAATTCTAATAGTTGGCTAAAGGTTTTACGTGGTTCAAATGACATAGCTCTTGTTATTACTGGTAATCTTGTTGGTGATTTTACTTTTTACCTTGAAAGCCCTAACGAAACTTTTGAAGAAAAAAAGATTACTTTTAACAAAAATGGAATTTATCGGTTGTCTAACAAGCCTATTGACAGACTTTATTTAGCTGCTGACTCTTTAAAACTAGTCCAATAATAAAAAACGGTTAATCACCGTTTTTTTCTATAAATGAATCAAAAAAATCTTGAATGTTTGTAAATTCATAATCAGCAATCGTTTCTTTTTCAGGTCCAATATATGCTGTCTTCATTCCCAACTCTTGGGCGGGTTTGATGTCATGTTCGATAAGATCTCCAACCATTAAAGTCTCAGACGCTTGGAAATTTTCTTTGGTGAGCACGTTTTTAAAGGCACGCGCATCTGGTTTCAGATAGCCTGTTTCACCAGAGATGTAAACCGAAAATAATTTTTCAACTTGAGAACGACGTAATTTTTCTCTCTGCTCCACATGACCCCCATTACTTAATAGGGCAAGTTTGTAGTTTTTGGAAAGGTTTTTTAGATTTTGGATGAGTTGTTCATCAGGCTCTATCAATTCAAACAATCTATTCAAGAATTTTTTGAAAAAGCCTGTAAGATAATTTTCATCGACTTTCAAATCAAAATATTCGATAGTCAAACTTAATCTTTCTTCTCTTAGCTCTTCAATCGTCATTTTTCTTTGGTGGACTTGTGGCCAAAGCAATTCATCAAATTCATGGTATTTCTCCATGAAACGGTTGAGCTCTTGGTCAGTAAATGGTCCTAATTGTTCTGAAAAAAGTTGGCGGTGAGCTAATTCCCAATATTTTTCTTTAAAAGGGAAAAGTGTATTGTCCCAATCAAAAATAATATTTTTTATTTCTGTCATCTATTTCCCTCATTCCTTCTTTAAGCCTATTTTATCAACTTTTAAAGTATTCCACAAGAAAAAAAGTTACTGACGAAAATTTTAAGTTGCTTCCTCAGTGCCAAAACACAAGGACTCTCCCCAAAATTTTCTGTCAGTAACTTTTTGTCAGTAAAATTTTAATTTTTAATTATTTTCCTTCAAGGTAAACCATGAGAATACTGATGTCAGCAGGATTTACACCTGAAATCCGACTCGCTTGTCCCAGCGTTTCTGGATTTATTTTTTTGAATTTTTGACGGGCTTCAGTAGCAATTGAGTCAAGCTTATCCCAATCCATATTTTTAGGAATTCGTTTCGCTTCCAAGCGATGCATTTTGTCCACTTGGTCCATTGCTTTTTTGATGTAACCTTCATAAGTAATTTCAGTTTCAATCAATTCAATGACGGTACGATCAATCTTTTCTGGTGCTTGTCCGATAAAATCGATGACTTCATTGTAGTGAACTTCAGGTCGTTTCAAAAATTCTGCACCTGTCAGCGCATCTTTAATTGGTCCAAAGCCTAATTTTCCTAATTTTTCTTGTGTGTCAGGCAAAGGTTTGAGTTTTTCTGAATTCAATCGTTTCATTTCACGGTCAAATTGAGCCATTTTTGCTTGGTAATGTTCCCATTGCTCATCTGAAACAAGGCCCACTTGACGGCCAATTTCAGTCAAACGGCGGTCAGCATTATCATGGCGAAGAATTAAACGGTATTCTGCACGTGATGTCAAAAGACGATATGGTTCCAGCGTTCCCTTAGTTACCAAATCATCAATCATTACCCCAATATAGGCTTCACTACGTTTTAAGATAAATTCAGGCTTTCCTTGAACTTTAAGTGCTGCATTTATTCCAGCTACTAAGCCTTGCCCTGCTGCTTCTTCATAGCCTGAGGTCCCATTGGTTTGTCCCGCTGTAAATAGTCCAGAAACCAATTTTGTTTCAAGTGTTGGACGGAGTTGATGAGGCATCACCACATCGTATTCTATAGCATAACCCGGACGCATCATTTGAGCATTTTCAAGTCCTGGAATTGATTTAACTAAATCAAATTGGACATCTTCAGGCATTGAAGTTGAGAGTCCACCGATATAGACTTCTTCTGTATTTCGTCCTTCTGGTTCAAGGAAGAGTTGATGACGAGGTTTGTCAGCAAAGCGAGTGATTTTATCTTCTATTGAAGGACAGTAACGTGGCCCTACTCCTTTAACAATTCCTGAAAAGAGTGGTGCTCGGTGTAAATTATCACGCAAAATAGTATGACTATTCTCAGTAGTATAAGTGAGCCAGCATGGAATTTGATCTTTTAGATAATTTTCATCAGAGCTCATAAAACTAAAATGATTAGGCGCTTCATCACCTGGTTGAATTTCTGTTTTGTCATAATTAATAGAACTTGCCAAAACGCGTGGAGGGGTTCCGGTTTTAAAACGACCAATTTCAAATCCAATTTCACGTAAATTATCTGCTAGACCAATTGATGAAAGAGAGTTATTGGGTCCTGAAGAATATTTAAGTTCTCCAATAATAATTTCACCACGCAAAGCTGTTCCTGTAGTGATAATTACTGCCTTAGCACCATATTTAGTTCCTGTCGAAGTCTTGATTCCGATGACTTTTTTCTTTTCTTCATCAAGAATAAGTTCTTCAACCATTCCTTGACGGAGTGTCAAATTTTCTTGGTCAGAAACTGTATTCTTCATTGAAGCGGCATATTCATCTTTATCGGCTTGAGCACGAAGAGCTCGAACTGCTGGACCTTTTCCGGTATTAAGCATCTTCATTTGAATATAAGTCTTATCAATGTTGCGACCCATTTCACCACCGAGCGCATCAATTTCTCTGACAACAATTCCTTTAGCTGACCCACCAATTGATGGATTACATGGCATAAAGGCAACCATATTAAGATTAATCGTCATGAGTAATGTTTTAGAGCCCATCCGTGCAGCTGCTAGTGAAGCTTCAACCCCTGCATGTCCTCCTCCAATGACAACAACATCATAATTTTCTTGAAAATTCATTGTTTACTACGAATTTTTTAAATTCGCCTTTCTTTATATTTTGATAAAAGTTCTTGCAAAATACTGACAGAGTTATTAATCATTCTTTTACTGACAGCTTTTATAGCCCTTAATAAGCCTTATTAAAAGCTGTCAGTAAATATTTTGCAAATAAAAAAGCCAAAGCTGTGAAAAATATGTCAAAAAATCCTCTCATCAGTTACTGACAGAAAATAATCACAATTGATTTTTCTGTCAGTAACTTTTAAAAGTCTCTTGTCATATTTTCCCGAGCTTTGACCATCGAGTTCTTATCTAAGATAATGATATTTTAACTCATTTTAAACATTTTTTCAAGACTATTTTCTTATCATTTTAAATCTTAGACTGTTTTTAAAAGATTTCTTCCAATTCACGGTATAAAACTTGCTCAATGATATCTTGAGCAGACATATAATCATTAAAAAGAATGATACGATCTTTCTTCTTGTCAGTAGGATCATATTGACCTGCGTAATCAATTTTTCCATTAGCTAATCTTACTGGAATAGCACTCCCTTGTGGATAGATGCCTAGAAACTTCCCTGAGTTAATTCCTTCACCTATCAACTTCAAATAAGGTAGCTCATTTTCAGAACTCACTCCTTCCAAAGTTAAGTCATATTGTTGACCCTCAAAAGTTGCCGAAGGACCTGAAATAACAAGAGTTTTAGTTTTCTTAGCAATTGAGCTATTCTTCCAAAGACCTGATAGTGTCATAAAATTTTCTTTTTTGATTTCTTTGGTGTTTATTTTGATTCCTGTATTATTTGTTTTTGTTTTATTTTCAGTCGAATTTTGTGTGCTTGCTGTTGAATTCGATAGTGAATGCTCTTTAGATTGTTCCTGAACATTATGAAATAATGCCAGTCCAAGAACTGCGATAAGTAATATTAAAAATCCATCTAATATAATTAACGGTTTCTTCATAGCGCCTCCTAACATTAGATTTATATTATAAAATAATTATAATATAATTTCAAGTTTCTTACCAATGAAATGCTTACGATTATTCTATCAGAACAAAAGAAAGCTTACTCAGTCAGTAAACTTTCTCATTTTTTAATTTTCAGTTTTCATGGAACAGAAACGTTCTGGGAGTTCTCCAGATTTTTTACTATAACCTGAGCGCTTTTTCTCAAGCGGAATCGCATGCCAGTCTTCCAACAAAGCAATGCTGTGATAGCGCTGTAAATAACCTACACAGTCTTCACACCATTCTTCATCTCCGTTTTTCCAAAATGCTGTTTGCAAGCCAGACTTGCTAGTGAATTCTTTAAAATTCTCAGCCATTTCAAACCATTCTTTTTTATAACATTTTAAAGCTTTATAAAAATCATCAAACTCATCTACTGAAACTATATCTTCTTTCCAGCCGTCGAAGAACCACCATGGTTCATCGGTGCCGTACATTGTAACTACTCTATACATCTCTTCTTCTTTCCGCTGATTTTTTCTTTGTATCTTTGCATACCTATTCTAGCGGATTTTTTTCTTTTTTTAAAATAATTTGCTTAATACTTTGATCTTTGTAATTAATAAACTTTAAACCAGATCTGCTTCAATTGTTTTAAGGCAAAAATCCCAAAATTCTTGAAGTCGCTCTTTTTGTTGCGTTAAATGGAGAATTCCAACAACAGCTTCAAAACCCGTTGATATTCTGTAAGTAACAACATCGGTATTTTTGGCCGTCGTTTTAGAATGAGCATTGCGCCCTCTTTTAAAATAAGTCAATTCATATTCAGTCAAAAAATCAACTTCATCCATTGCAGAAATAATTTTTGCCTGTGCTTTAGCTGACACAAATTTCGTTGCATTTTTTTGAAGCATGGCGGGCTTTGTCAGGCCTTTATCTAATAAGTACTCACGCACAAAGACCTCATAAATCGCATCCCCAATATAGGCCAATGCAATACCATTCAAAAGTTCTGCTTGTTGCTTATTCACGATGCCACCGTACCCCATCTTTTGTATCTTCAAGAACAATACCTTGAGCTTTCAAAGCGTCACGAATTTCATCTGACTTCGCAAAATCACGGACTTCTCGTGCCAATTGTCTTGCTTCAATCATGGCTTCAATTTCACTGTCCAAACTTTGCTCAAATTTAAATTTAATCCCTAAAATTTCTAAAACTTGGTCAAAAAAATCTTTGACCTCAGGCCCACCGTTTCCTTTATTAACCCAAGAAACAAAGTCATAAAAAACAGTCATTCCATTGGCAATATTGAAATCTTCATCCATGGCAGCAACAAAATCATTTCTGAAAGTCGTAAGTGCTGACAAATTAGACTCAGCTTGCTCATCCAAATGACGATAAGCATTTTCAATTTTTTTGATATTATTTTCAGCTTCTGTCAGTGCATCATCAGTAAAATTGACTGGTCTTCTATAATGAGTAGTTGCTAAAAAGAAACGTAAAATTTGTGGATTAACTACTTGAAGGAGTTCATGAACCGTTGTGAAATTGCCTAGTGATTTAGACATTTTTTCACCGTCAACATTTACGAATCCATTGTGCATCCAATAATTAACAAACTTTTGCCCAGTTTTTGCTTCAGATTGTGCAATTTCATTTGTATGGTGTGGAAATTCTAAATCTGCTCCTCCACCATGAATGTCAATTGTTTCACCTAATAATGAGGTTGACATGACTGAACATTCAATATGCCAGCCGGGACGACCAGCTCCCCAAGGCGCTTGCCAAGAAACTTCATCAGCTTTCGCAGATTTCCAAAGAGCAAAATCGGCTGGTGATTCTTTAAGTTTTGTTTCTTCATCAGTACGTCCAGAAGCGCCCGCAAGTAAATCTGCAAGATTTTTATTCGCTAATTTAGCGTAATCTTTAGATTTAGATACACGGAAATATACGTCTCCTTGAGAAACATAAGCAAATTCTTTATCCACAAGTTCTTGAATAAACTCAATCATCGCTTCGATGAATTCTGTTGCTTTCGGATTTTGACTGGCTCTTTTAACATTTAAAGCATCAGTATCTTCATAAAAAGCAGCAATATAACGTTCAGAAAGTTCTTTAGTACTGATATTTTCATTAGCTGCTGCCTTGATAATTTTATCATCAACATCTGTGAAATTAGAGATATATTGAACTTGAAATCCTCGAAATTCCAAATATTTTCTAACCAAATCAAAAGCAACAACAGAACGAGCATTTCCCACATGGATGTAATTATAAACGGTCGGTCCGCAGACATACATTTTTACTTTTCCAGGTTCAATCGGCTGAAAATCTTCTAGCTGTCGACTATAAGTATTATATATTTTCATTCTATTTCCTTCTTAATCTTCATCATAAACAATAGAGGTGATAAGAGAACGTATTGGTAAATAGAGCAATGGAAACCCCGTATAAGCAGGATATCCAATACTCGAAATCACAATAGCAAGTGCAGACATCACAATCAAATCCCAAGGTTTACGTGACTGATGTCTGCTAATTATTATTTCATTCAGGCGGTAAGTATATTTGATAATCAAAGAAGCAAACCGTGAGGTCACAATAATATATAAAACATAGATGATTGTGAAGTATGCGGGATGAATTCCATTATCAATTTGGGTCATAAAGGGAAAAAGTGAGACAAGCATGAGAAAAATTGTATAAGCAAAAATCTGCCAACCACTTATTTTCTTTATGCGTCCAAAGAACTTACTAAATTGAAAATAATAAGAAACAACAACCAGAAAACTCACAAAGAAAATAATGAGTGAGCTGCTTGTTTCACGAAAATCATACTGATTATTGCCAATAAGTTTTGGTAAAGGAATTTCTAAAACCATAATCGTTGCAATGATAGACATAACAGCATCCGTAAATGATTTTAAAGTTGCAAGTAAATGTCCCTCATAAATGGCTACTTTTCTCTTTTTCACTTCTCATTTCTCCTCACAAATGTGATGAATGATAGCTTGCTTCTCTTTTTTCTTCAAGGCTTGTGATGCGCTCGACATCTTTTTTACCTTTAACTCGAACAACTTTTGCGGGTATTCCAACAACAGTTACTTCTGGCGGAACATCTGTTACCACAACAGCACTCGCCCCTACTTTTGCATTTTCTCCAACTTCAATAGGACCTAAAAGTTGAGAATGGGCAGAAATTAATGCCCCTTGTCTAATTGTTGGATGACGTTTCCCTTTATCTTTTCCTGTCCCCCCCAAGGTAACTCCATGATAAAGCTTGACGTCCTTTTCAACAATGGCAGTTTCACCAATAACTAATCCAGAACCATGGTCAATAAAGACGCCATGGGCAATTTCTGCTCCTGGATGAATTTCAATTTGAGTCCAAAATCGCCAAAATTGTGAGTGCATCCGAGCCAAAAGTTTCAAATGATGACGCCAAAGAAAATGTGAAATTCGGTGAGCTGCAAGAGCTTTTACTCCTGGATAGGTCAAAAAGACTTCCAGGGCAGTTCTAGCTGCCGGATCATTTTCTTTGGTCACTCGAATTGCTTCAGACCAAAAACCTTTCTTTTTTTCGTTCATTTTTTCCTACTTCGTTAAAAAATACTTATAGTAAATTATACCATAAGCATTGTGGGCTTTGTTGATTCAAAAACGTGTAATTGACTAAATCAAGCTTTCAATTGATTTAATCTCTTGTTAATTCTTCCCAAGTGACCATTGAATTTTGAACTTCTTCTTGTGAGTAGTCCAAAGGATTTACAGTAATTCCTAGGCTTTTTCCTAAGTCATTTATGGCTTCATCTTCTCCATTTAATAATTCATCAATTTTTAAAAGTAGAACTTGTCCATTATTTTCCTTAAAGGCTTGACTAAAGTAGGCTTCATTGTGCCATTTAGCCAAACTATCTAAATTATCAAACAAAGGAAGATATTCTTCATTGTCCTGATTGATTAGATTAGGGAAAGTTCTCTGACCACTTGTTGTGACGAAAGCTGGAACGAAATAATATTTTTCTCTTTGTTCAGCCTCAAGATTTTCCGGACTAAAAACTTTATTCAAAATTTCAGTATAATGAACTAAAAATTGCATTAATTCTGGTGTCCCAAAGTAAACGGTGTTGCCTTTATCTTCATCTTGAGGTAATTTAGGATTGATTGCTAAAATATCAATATCCGTTTCCATTAATTGGTCTAAAATTTCAATTAATGAGTGCAATTCCCATTCCGTCTCAAAGTCTGTCAGTTCTGACAGGAAAACTTCAAGTTCTTCTTCTGTTGTAAAAACAGGTAGTGCCTTATGGTCTTCAATCGGAACAAAGAAAACTGATTTTGGTGCCAATACTGGAAATTGATGAAAAGCATAGACCAATGAGAGGTCTTCCATAAATGAGCCTGGATTTGCTAATGAAACTCGCAAACGTTCATCTAGTTCTGGATTGAGATTATAATTTGACATATTTTTTTGCTGACAGACCTGTCAGTGATTATTTATAAGCTAAATAAACAAATAATTTACTGACAGGAATTCAAGCATGAATAATCACATTTCGGTTATCATCTATCCATTATCCCTCTAAGACTTCTGGATAGACTAGCATTTTCATCAGTAAATTTTATTTTATTTCAAGGTCTATTTTTACAGCTTTTCCATTTTATGATTGAGCTTATTCTGGTTTTTTAGTTGAGAGTTCTGGAAACTCTTCATCAATATGTGATTTACGTTCACGGAGCTCAAAACTGTGGTTTCCAGCTTTATTTCCCTGGTTTTTACGGTCATTGTTACGACGGTCAAAACCATTACCGCGGTTATTATTTCCGTTACCTTTGCGACGGTCACCATTTTCACGGCGTTCTCTTGGTTTACGCTCAGGTTCAACATAACCTTCTGGTTTCTCAACTAAAGCACGCATTGATGCATCTACACGACCCTTGTCATCAATTTTCATGATTTTAACTTTGACAGTGTCACCTAATTTCACAACATCTTCAACATTTTCTGTCCGAGCCCAAGCCATTTCAGAAATATGCACCATTGCATCTTGCTTACCAAATAGATTTACAAAAGCACCAAAACTTTCGATACGAACCACTTTTGCATCGTAAATTTCACCAACTTTTGCTTCACGAACAAGTTCAGCAATAATTTCTTTAGCACGATCAATCGCTGCTTGGTCAGAAGAGAAAATTGAACAAAGTCCTTCGTCATCAATATCAATTTTTACGCCCGTTTCAGCAATAATTTTATCGATTTGCTCGCCACCTTTACCGATGACAACTTTAATCTTATCGACAGGAATTGTAATTGTATCAATTTTAGGTGCTGAAGGTGCTAACTCTTCACGAGGTTGTGCAATTGTTGCTTCAATTACATCAAGAATTTGGAAACGTGCAGTTTTTGCTTGTGCAAGAGCTTCGGCAAGAATTTCTGGTGTAATTCCTGAAATTTTAATATCCATTTGTAACGCAGTAATCCCGTCACGAGTTCCCGCAACCTTGAAGTCCATATCACCAAAATGGTCTTCAAGCCCTTGAATATCTGTCAAAACAGTATAATTTGTTCCGTCAGAAATCAAGCCCATCGCAATCCCAGCAACTGGTGCTTTGATTGGTACACCACCAGCCATCAGTGCAAGTGTTCCTGCACAGATTGAAGCTTGTGATGACGAACCATTTGATTCTAAAACTTCAGCGACCAAACGAATGGCATAAGGGAATTCCTCTAAAGAAGGCAATACTTGTTCTAAAGCACGTTCACCGAGCGCTCCGTGACCAATTTCACGACGTCCAGGTGCCCCGTAACGTCCTGTTTCCCCAACAGAATACTGTGGGAAATTATAATGATGCATAAAACGTTTTTTATATTCATCATTCAAACCATCAATGATTTGTGCTTCATTCATTGGTGCCAAAGTCAATGTTGATAAAGCTTGGGTTTGACCACGAGTAAATAAACCTGTCCCATGTGTAATATTACGTGGGGTAAAGTCAATTTCAGCATCAAGCGGGCGAATTTCATCAATCTTACGTCCATCAGGACGGATTTTATCTTCAGTAATCAAGCGACGAACTTCCGCATGTTCCATTCCTTCAAGAATTTCAGTAAGATCACGCAAAATGATTGATAGATTTTCATCGTTCTCATATTTTGCACTGTAAACAGAAATTATCGCCTCTTTAACTGCTTTTGTCGCAGATTCACGCGCCAATTTTTCTTCAATTTGAACTGCTTTTTGCAAATCTGAATTGTAAGCTGCAATCACTTCGGCTTTTAAATCTTCATCAACATGCAAAAGTTCAACTTCAGCTTTTTCTTTTCCAACTTTTGCAACAATTTCATTTTGAAATTCAATTAATTCTTTAACAGCATTATGTCCTGCCAAAAGTGCACCAAGCATCACTTCTTCTGAAAGTTCCTTGGCCCCAGATTCAACCATATTGATTGCGTTGATATTTCCCGCAACAGAGAGCTCCAAACTTGATGCCTCTTTTTCCGCAACAGTTGGATTGATGATATATTCTCCATCAATATAAGCAACTTCAACACCTGCAATTGGTCCATCAAATGGAATATCAGAAATTGCAAGCGCTAAAGAAGAGCCAAACATTGCTGCCACACGACCAGAAGCATTTTCATCATAAGAAAGAACAGTATTAATTACCTGAACTTCATTACGAAAACCTTCCGCAAACATAGGACGAATTGGGCGGTCAATTAAACGAGCAGTCAATGTCGCATCAGTCGACGGACGAGCCTCACGTTTGTTGAAACCTCCTGGGAATTTACCAGCAGCATACATTTTTTCTTCATAGTTCACTTGAAGTGGGAAGAAATCACCCGTAGCCATTTTACCCATTGTAGCGGCTGTTAAAACAGTTGTATCTCCATAACGTACAACAACAGCACCATTTGCTTGTTTTGCAACTTGACCTGTTTCAACAGTTAATGTCCGACCTGCAAATTCGATTGAAAATGTTTCTTTTGCCAATGTTTTTCTCCTTGACTTGAAATGCTATGAACTTTCTCTAACAGTCCAGTCTCCTGCTTTTGTAATATATTTTAGCTTTATGTTTTTCTAAACAAAAATCAATCTGTCATTACTGAACCTCTTGTCAGTAATTTTTCACTGACAAAAACTTTTTTATTTTCTGTCAGTAACATTTTTACTGACAGATTCACTTTTGTATAGAACTACACGTATGTCCCATTATACTATATTTTAAGTAAGAAAAAAAGGCTCATAGAGAGCCTTTTAGACAATTTTTAGTTCATTAGTTAGCGGCTTTTACAGCAACTTCGCCAGAGACTTTAAATTGGTTTGCAGCTGGAAGAGCTTTGTAAGTATCAAGTTGTTCTTGAGTTGCAAAGTAAAGATTTCCAGTGATTTCAGATTGGATTGATTGACCATCAGTCCCTTTCATGTCGCGTGCCATAATTGAAGCATCTTTACCGACATAAACGTCACCTTTGATATTACCACCTTCAAGATCGAAAGCAGGTGAGTTAACAATCAAGCGTTTAACTGTCAAAGTATAAGATTTAGTGACTTGATGTTGATCATTTTGTTTAATCATTGCAAGTGTACGTTGAACAGCTGATTTTTCATTGAGGAAAGTACCATCAATTGTAAGGTCTTTATCTGAAGCATCAACATCAGCGTTAGTAGCTACAAGCCAAGCACCATTTTTACCGAGTGCTTTTTTCAATACTGAAACATCAGCAGTACCAGTTGTTGCCCCAGTTTCTGTATCTGTACCATTTCCTTCAAATGAATAAGTTACATTTCCGTGAGCGCCAGCTGTAATTCCACCAGGTTTGAATGAAACAACATCGCCTTTAACAACTGAAGTTGTACCAGTTACTTTAACTTTTTGAGCATCTGGTAATTTATTGTAAGCATCAAGAAGGTCTTGGCTAGCAAAAGTCAAGTTACCATCAATTGTTGCTTGTCCTTCAACACCTGTACCAGTTTGTCCGTGGAAGCCAGTTGCAAATACATCAACATTCCCTTTAACAGTACCATTTGAAATATAGAAACCAGGAGATTTCACTTCAATTTTATCAACTGTCAAAGTATAACGGTCAGTAATTTTGTGGCTGCTATCTTGATTGTAGATTGCCAATTTACGAGCGACTTGTCCGTCACCTAAGAAAAGACCTTCAACAGTCAAAGTTTTCCCAGAAGCATCCATATCTCCTTTAGTTGCATTCAACCAAGCTCCGTTTTTAGCAAAGCCTTTTTGCAAATCAGAGAAGTTGTTTGTTCCTTGAGTTGCACCAGCAAAAACTTCTGCTTTTGATGATTGTTCTGTTTTTTTATCAGAGCTACTTGAAGAGTTATTACTTCCACAAGCGGCAAGTAAAGAAACTGAGAGTACTGAAACTGCAAGAAGTGAAATCACTTTTGTTTTTTTCATTTTTAATTCCCCTAAAAATAAATAATTTGTTCGTAACACTTAGCTTTCACGAACCTTACAGAACCATTGTAACACTTCGCTTTTGTAAACGCAAGACTTTGCACGAACTTTCACAAACTTTACATTCTCGTTTTTTTGAAAATGTTTTCAATCGCTTATACATCAAGCATTAAAGCGCTTTTGTAATTTATTAGAATTTTAAGTTTGTGAAATAATTTTTTGCTTGAAAAAATTATTCAAAATACTCTCAAATTTTATTTTCAGATTAATTCACAAAGATATTTACAGATATAGACTATGAAAATCACTATTATTTTGCTAAAATAGAACTATATTATTTCATAAAAGAAAATGGAGAGAAATCGTGGTTTACTCTGATTCACACTTAAAGCTTTTTGCCTTAAACTCAAACCCTGGTCTTGCTGAGAAAATTAGCCAGTTTACAGGGGTTCCTCTAGGAAAACTTTCTTCAAAACAGTTTTCCGACGGTGAAATTATGATTAACATGGAAGAAAGTGTCCGTAGTCAAGACATCTTTATTGTTCAATCAACAAGCTGCCCTGTTAACGATCACCTTTGGGAATTACTAATCATGATTGACGCATGTAAACGTGCTTCTGCTCGTACAATTAATGTTGTTATCCCATACTTTGGATATGCTCGTCAAGACCGTACTGCGACTTCTCGTGAACCAATCACAGCCAAATTAGTTGCTGATATGATTGTTAAAGCTGGAGCTGACCGCTTATTAACCCTCGATATTCACGCTGTCCAAGTACAAGGTTTCTTTGATATCCCTGTAGACAACTTGTTTACTGTCCCACTTTTTGCTGACTACTACCGTAAGAGTGGATTATTTGGTGATGACGTGATTGTTGTTGCACCAAAAAATTCTGGGATTAAACGTGCACGCTCACTTGCTGAATACTTAGAGTCAGCAATTGCCATTGTTGACTATGAAGATGATGACAAAAACCGTGAAAACGGATATGTTATCGGTAATGTTTCAGGTAAAAAAGTTATTCTTATCGATGATATTTTGAACACTGGGGTCACTTTTGCCAACGCTGCAAATGTTGTACGCGAAGCGGGAGCAAGTGAAATTTATGCAGTTGCCAGCCACGGATTATTTACTAGCGGAGCCGCTGATGTTCTTGAAAAAGCAGATATCAAAGAAATTTTGGTCACAGATTCTGTTGTAACAAACCATCGCAAACCTTTAAACGTAAAATATTTGAGTGCAGCTGAATACTTAGCCAGTGCTATTCTTCGTATCCACGAAGGACGCCCAGTTTCTCCACTTTTTGAACATGAAAAACCTCAAGATTAAAGGAATTCTTATAGAAACACTTTAAGCAATTGAAAAATACCAACACTAAGTTGGTATTTTTATTTTTGATATATTAATTTATAAAATAAAAGTCATCTCAATTGACGACTTTTTCTTTTCTTTATTTAATAACCATTACGTTGCAAGAGGCATGGTTAACAATATACTGTGTTGTTGAACCAATGATAAAACGATCAATCGCATCAAGACCAGTTGACCCAATTACAACTAAATCGATATTATTTTCGTTTGCATAATTAATAATTTCTCTTTTAGGGCTGCCAGTTAAACGTACAATCTCAAAATCAACTTCTGTGCCTTTAAGATACTCTTGAACTTGCTCTACAACATAATCAGAATGCTCTTGTACACTTTTATACAAAGTCATTGTGTCTAAATGCACTGGAATATTTGCTAACTTATCATTTAAAACATACAATATTTTAAGATGTGAATGATTTAATTTTGCTGTGTCAACCGCTTCACGAAGGGCATCATAAGCTTGTTCTGAACCATCTACTGCAACTAAGATATTTTTATATTCTTCAACCATAATAAAACCTCCCTAAGAATATTATATAATTATTATTAGAAATATACCATCAATAAATCACATTAATTGATCTGAATAAGATTATAAGATATTTAAAGAATAATCTCATTGCTTTTCATATAAAAAGAATAAAAAAATGGTAAAATAGAGCTTACAGATAAGGGGACTTTTAATCCTGATGGAATTAAATCATTTCCTTATAAAATATCCAGCAATTACTATGAAAGGTAGGAAAATCAAATTATATATTTAGATAACGCTGCTACAACACCTCTACTTCCTGATGTTATCACCGCAATCTCAGAAAGTTTATCCGCTAATTTTGGAAACCCCTCTAGTATTCACAGTCTCGGACGTGCTTCAAGTCAGATTGTTCGTAAAGCCCGTGAAACTGTGGCAAATGCTCTAGAAGTTCCAAGTCGCAATATCATTTTTACTTCTGGTGCTAGCGAAGCTAATAACCAAGCCTTAATTGGTTATGCACTGGCTAATAAAGATAAAGGAAATCATATCATCACAACAGCTATTGAACATCCTTCTGTTCTAAATACTGTTCAATATCTTCATGAGCGTTATGGATTTGATGTTAGCTTTGTAAAACCAAAAGCAGACGGAACATTCCCAGCTTCACTTATAGAAGACAACTTGCGTCCTGATACAATTTTAGTCAGCATGATGTGGGCTAATAATGAAACAGGCCAACTTCTTCCAGTAAAGGAAGTCGGAGAGCTCTTGAAGCAACATCAAGCCGTTTTTCATGTTGATGCTACTCAAGTAATGGGAAAAATTTCAGTGCATCCTCTGGATGTTTCGGCTGATTTCCTCTCAGCATCAGCGCACAAATTTCATGGACCAAAAGGGGTCGGCTTCTTGTACTATAACGAAAAGCTACATTTTGATGCTTTGATTCATGGAGGAGAACAAGAAGAAAAAAGACGGGCTGGTACAGAAAATCTCCATTCTCTTGTTGGTTTAGCTAAAGCCTTAGAACTTGCCCTTGAAAGTATTGAATCAAATTATCAAGCAGTTGAAAAACTTAACGAAACTTTACTAACTAAACTAGAAGAACAAAAGATTTCATTTTATAAAAATAATTTTGGTCCAAGTATGCCTCATGTTCTAAATCTTGCTTTTCCGAATGAAAATCATGATTTGCTCTTGACCAAACTCGATTTAGCTGGTTTCGCAATCTCAACTGGTTCTGCTTGTACAGCCGGTACAATCGAACCTTCCCATGTTCTTGAAGCTGTTTACGGGAAAAATTCTGAAAAACTAAAAGAAAACATACGTATTTCTTTTTCAGAAATGAATACAATTGATGAAGTTAATCTCTTCGTTGAAAAACTTAGTTCTATTTTAAAAAAATAAACAATTTATTTAGGAGACTCACAATGGCATTTATCACCGAAAAACATTTGGAAGGTAGCAAATATGTTTATCAACTTGCGCCTACTGTTAAAAAATTCACTTTAAAAGATACAACTTTTATTCAAACTAAAATTGGTAATTTTGAATTTAAAAGACTTCTTGAAGAAGTTCCAAATTCAAACGAAGGATTTTTATTAAAAATTATTGTTAATCCAGATTTAAGTGGTTTTAAACTTTCAGTTACTGATAAATCCGGTTTACGAAATGTTGATATTTTTAAAAATGCGAGTGAAATGATTCAAAATAAATTTTACTTCCAAATGGATGCACTTGTTGACCGCGGTGTATTTACAAAATCAGAAATTTAAAAAACTCCCCTTTTGGGGGTTTTTATTTTAAGAAAATTAAAAAAAAAAAGAACTGTCATAAATGACAGCTCCAATTTGCTTAGATTTATAATTAAGCTTTGATTTCAGCAACGATACCTGAACCAACAGTACGTCCACCTTCACGGATAGAGAAAGTAGTACCTTGTTCGATCGCAACTGGGTGGATCAATTCAACGTCGATATGCACGTTGTCACCAGGCATTACCATTTCAGTTCCTTCTGGAAGTTTAACTGAACCAGTAACGTCAGTTGTGTGGAAGTAGAATTGAGGACGGTAGTTGTCGAAGAATGGAGTGTGACGTCCGCCTTCTTCTTTGCTCAATACGTAAACTTCACCTTCGAAAAGTTTGTGTGGAGTGATTGAACCTGGTTTAGCAATAACTTGACCACGTTCGATTTCGTCACGTTGAATACCACGGAGAAGTGCACCGACGTTATCACCAGCAAGACCTTCAGTAAGTGTTTTACGGAACATTTCGATACCAGTAACAACAGCTTTTTTAGTTTCTTCTTTGATACCAACGATTTCAACTTCGTCACCAACTTTAACAGTACCACGTTCGATACGTCCTGAAGCAACTGTACCACGACCAGTGATAGAGAATACGTCTTCGACTGGAAGAAGGAGTGGTTTGTCAGTGTCGCGTTCTGGAGTTGGGATGTATTCATCAACGATGTCCATCAATTCTTCAACTTTAGCAACCCATTGTGGTTCACCGTTCAAAGCACCAAGTGCTGAACCAGCGATTACAGGAATATCGTCACCTGGGAAGTCGTATTCGCTCAAGAGGTCACGAACTTCCATTTCAACGAGTTCCATCAATTCTTCATCATCAACAAGGTCAGCCTTGTTAAGGAAGACGATAAGGTATTTAACACCAACTTGACGTGAAAGCAAGATGTGTTCACGAGTTTGTGGCATTGGTCCATCAGTTGCAGCAACAACGAGGATTGCACCGTCCATTTGGGCAGCACCAGTGATCATATTTTTAACGTAGTCCGCGTGACCTGGAGCGTCGATGTGGGCATAGTGACGTTTTTCAGTTTCGTACTCGATGTGAGCAGTGTTGATTGTGATACCACGTTCGCGTTCTTCTGGAGCAGCATCGATAGATGCGAAGTCAGTCGCTTTAGAGTAACCTTTGTCAGACAATACTTTAGAGATTGCAGCTGAGAGGGTAGTTTTACCATGGTCAACGTGTCCGATAGTACCAATATTAACGTGTGGTTTGCTACGGTCGTATACTTCTTTAGCCATTTTAAAAATGTCTCCTTTGGGGAATTTGTTTTATTATAGGTAGTCTGCATAAAGCAAACTACCGTTCTTTATCATTATACTTAAAATAGTTTTGAAATGCAAGTCTTATCAGCTTTTAATCGCATTTTTTCAAGAAGTTTTTTCATATATCTAGCTTTTTTATCTATGAAGTAGTAAAATAGTTCTAGTATTGCTCTTCTCTTTTTGAGCACTGTTAAATATTTTATTTCAAGGAGACCTCAATGGGCTTAACTTTTAGAAAACGTGATGATTTTGATAAAATGATGGACGATTTAGGCGTCTCAACTGTTGATTTAGTAACTGATGATGACAAAAAAAGCGTTCCTTCTCCTGAAAAAAAGGAAGATCCATTTGCTAAATTTTTGACTCCAAAAGAAAATAATAAGGAGAAAGACCCAAACTAATTGAAAAGTCTTCTTTTTCTTGTTACAATTAGTTAAAAATATTTTTATTGAGGAACTTATGGCATATAAAAAACCACAAAAAAGTACTTTCCAAAAAGTAACCATGGTCGTTGTGATTATCATGGTTGTTCTTACGCTTTTCAGCGTACTTGCATCAATGCTTGCGGTATTGTAATTATTAATTTTAAAATAAAAAGTTACTGACAGTTTTGTCAGTAACTTTTTTTATTTATTAATCTTCAAAACCTTCTTCAAGAATTTCAGGGAATTCTGTTTCAATGATATGTGCACAATGTTCACAAAGCATTTTGAGATGTTCATTAGCATTGTGTCCAACTGTTTCATCTGTTCTACGGCAACGGTCACAAACTTCTCCAGCCGCATGTTCAACAAGAACTGCAAGATCATCAAATTTCATTGCAGACTCTGGGGCATTATTTACTGGTTCGTTGGCAACTACAAAGTTTGATACAATCAAAAGTTGAGCAACATTTTCATCAATTGCCGTCAATAAAGTACGCACAACTTCATTTGGATAAATAGTTACTGTTGCTTCCAATGATTTACCAATCAATTTTGCTTCACGAGCACTTTCCAAAGCTTTCAAAATCTTATCACGGAAATCAAGAAATTCTTGCCAGTTTCCTAACAATTCTTCACTTCCAGGAATTTCTGCTGCTTCTGGCATTTCTGCAAGATAAGCAAAATTTTCTGGTTCATGTTCCAAGTAAGTCCATGTTTCTTCTGACGTGTGTGGCAAAATTGGTACAAGAATTTTCACTAAATCTTTCAAAATAACATACATAACTGTTTGCATTGAGCGGCGTTCTGGTGAATTTGCTGCTTCAATATAAACAACATCTTTAGCAAAATCAAGATAGAAAGATGACAAATCATTTGTGATGAAATTAATGATTGATTTGTAAACAGTCATAAAGCTATAGTTATCATAAGCTGTACGAATTTGTTTTACAAGTTCATTAAATTTCACAAGCATATATTTGTCTACTGGACGAAGTTCTGCAAAATCAATTGCATCTTCTTTTGGATTAAAATCAGATGTATTAGCGATTAAGAAACGCAATGTATTCCGGATTTTACGGTAAACTTCAGAAACTTGACTGAGAATATCCATTGACACACGAACATCTGATTCAGTATCAATTGATGCCACCCAAAGACGGAGAATGTCAGCACCAAATTTCTTAGTGACATCTTTTGGCACGATTGTATTTCCAATTGATTTAGACATCTTACGTCCTTTACCGTCTAAAACAAATCCTTGTGAAAGAACTGCTTTATATGGTGCAACGCCATTTACCGCAACTGAGGTTGTAATTGATGAATTAAACCAACCACGGTATTGGTCTGAACCTTCAAGATAAAGGTCTGCAGGAAAGCTCAGGTAGTCACGTTCGTTAAGGACACCATTCCAAGAAGAACCTGAGTCAAACCAAACGTCCATGATATCTTTTTCTTTTGTAAATTCACCATTTGGTGAAGCTGGATGAGTGAATCCTTCTGGTAAAAGGTCTTTTGCTTCACGTTCAAACCAAACTTTTGAACCAAATTCAGCAAAAAGTTTGGCTACATGTTCAGTTGTTTCTGGTGTGATAATTGGTTCTCCATTTTCACCATAGAAAATTGGTAATGGAACTCCCCAAGCACGTTGACGTGAGATGACCCAATCGCCACGGTCACGAACCATATTGAATAAACGAGTTTTACCCCATGGAATGACCCAATCTACTCTTTCAACTTCATCTAAAATATTTTGACGGAAGTCATCGATTGAAGCAAACCATTGTGGTGTTGCACGGAAAATTACTGGTTTTTTAGTACGCCAGTCATGTGGATATGAGTGAGTGAAGAATTCGAGTTTCAATAAAGCATCTTTTTCTTCTAGCCATTTACTGACAACTTTATTTCCTTCATCGTAGAAAAGTCCTTCAAGTCCAGGAGCTTCATCAGTATAATAACCACGGTTATCAATTGGTGAAAGAACAGGCAATTTATACTTACGACTTGCAAAGTAGTCATCTTCACCATGTCCTGGAGCAACGTGGACAAGGCCAGTCCCAGA
This sequence comes from Lactococcus sp. S47, assembly GCF_016517475.1. Lineage (NCBI taxonomy): Bacteria > Bacillati > Bacillota > Bacilli > Lactobacillales > Streptococcaceae > Lactococcus > Lactococcus sp. S47. The sequence goes on along the minus strand of NZ_JACVUB010000004.1, from coordinate 35,811 downwards.
ATCAAGAGTAACATAATCTGCATTCATGATTAAAGTTTCACGGTCATAGAATGGATGTTTTGCAACCATATATTCTAATTCAGAACCTTTAATCGTTTGAAGGACTTCTGGATTTTCCCATTCTAATTTTTCAGCAACAGCTTCAAGCATTTCTGAGGCAATCACAAATTTACGACCATTAACTGCTACAACTGAATAATCATAGTCAGGATGAGCAAAGATTCCCAAATTTGATGGAATTGTCCATGGTGTTGTTGTCCAGATTACAAATTCTACATCTTCTGGTAATTTACCTTTAGTATCTTTAGCTTTAAATGCCACAAAAATTGATGCTGAACGAACATCTTGATATTCGATTTCAGCTTCAGCCAGTGAACTTTCTGATGAAGGTGACCAATAAATTGGTTTTTGTCCTTTATAGATATATCCTTTTTCAGCCATTTTACCAAAAACGCGAATTTGAGCTGCCTCATATTCTGGCAATAGTGTCAAATATGGACGGTCCCAATCAGCAAGAACACCAAGGGATTTGAAATCTGAACGTTGCATATCTACTTGTTTCATCGCGTATTTACGACATTCCTCAAGATAATCAAGCAAATCCATTTCTTTACGCTTCATGCCTGCTTTAGCAAGTTGTTGCTCAATTGGCAAACCATGAGTATCCCAACCTGGAACATAAGGAGCACGAAATCCTGCCATTGATTTATAACGAACAATAATATCTTTTGAAATTTTGTTCAAAGAGTGTCCGAGGTGAATATTTCCGTTCGCATAAGGAGGCCCGTCATGAAGCATAAATGAGGGTTTTCCTTCATTTAATTCTTGACGTTTCTCATAAAGTGTCGCATCTGCCCAGTCTTTTTGCCAGTTTGGTTCTTTATTTGGCAAGCCTGCACGCATTGGGAAAGCTGTTTTCCCCAAATTCAAAGTATCTTTGATTTTCATATTTTCTTCTTTCTTTCGATTTTGTTTTTATTGAATAAAAAAAACGATTTTTCGCAAAGGACGAAAAACCGTGGTACCACCTTCATTTTTTCTGTCAGTAAAATTTACTGACAGAAACTCTTTTGCGTAACGTGCAAGACGCTTGAACTTACTTTTAGTTCAGTCCAAGATTTTTCTAAAAATTCTTTGAGAAAATAAATTCTGTCAGTAACTTTAGAAGTCCAATCAGCTGATAATAAGAAAAATAGGGAATACGAGTCTTCCATCGTCACTCGCTTGCTTGAATTATATTTTTTCTTATCTTGGTCTGATTTTTAATTTTTTAATTCGCTTAAATCAATTGTTTCTTGATTATCTTTTTCAACAACCTCAGCTGTTTCAGCTGGTGCTTTTGAATCTAATTCTGGGAAAATTTCTGAATCATCTGCTTTTGGAGCTTCAACTTCTGATTCTTCGTTAGAATCATTAGTAGTATTAGCTTCGTCAGTAATTTCTACTTCTTCTTTTAATTCGTCAGGTACTTCGGTTTCAACAACAATTTCCTCTGAAACAATTGTTTCTGTTTCATCAGATGTTTCATTTGCTTGTGCAATATCTTCATCTGTTAAAGGTTTAATTGCTTGGGTTTTTGCCAAAGTAGATTCAGCATTTTCCAAATGTTCTTCAATGATTGATTGCAATTTTTCTTCAGGATTGATTGCATAATCTTGAGTAGGTCTAAAGATTTCAGCCCAGTCATCCGATTGAATAGACGCAAGTTGATTTTCAATAATTGAAGTCATTCGTTGGTGATAGAGACGCATTTTACGTTTCAAATCATCAGTATCACGTACTAATTTACGAGCATCATCAGAAGCAGCATTCAAAATAAATCCAGCTTCTTTTTTAGCCGCTTCAATAATTAAAGAACTCTTTTGTCCTGCATTTGCAATAATATCAGCAGATTCTTTTTCAGAATTAATTCTAAGCGTATCAGCTTCACTTTTGGCTTGTTCACGGAGATTATCAGCAGCATCTTGAGCAACAACAATTGACTTGTTCAGTGAATCTTTCATGTCATCAAAATATTTCACGCGTTCGCGTAATGCCTTTAATTCACGTTCTTGATCTTTGATTGTTTGAGCGAATTCATCATAATCTCGAACAACGATATCCAAAAATTCATCAACTTCATGTTTACTGAAGCCGCGAAATTGTGGATTAAAAGTTTTGTTTTGAACATCTAAACTATTTAATGTCATCAATCACTCCTCTTTATCCTTAGAAAATCTTATAAATCTGATTTTCATCTTAGAATCTATTTTTTTCGATTTCTTATAAGTTCTATTTCAACTCTCTGTTTTCCTTTTTTAGTAAAATCTAAAATCCTTAATATTTTGATACGCCCAAAACCTCGGACGCTAATCAAATCATCAAGACCAACAGAGAAATCTTTTTTATCAATTTCTAGGTAATTAACCTTAACCTTCTTTGATTCTAACATATTTGTAGCAATATTGCGAGAAATTTTGAAAGCGACTGCAATCATTTTATCAACTCTTAAGTTATCCACAAGAACAACTTCTCTGACAGCTTTATCTGTTTCTTCAACTAAGCTTCCCAAAGAAATTTCTTGAATTTTGACTGCTGCTCGCCCAATTTTTTCTATTGCTTTAAAACTCTCAACAAGATGTTTACTGACAAAAACTTGAATTTTATTGTCACTAACAATAATATCACCCAATTCTTGCCGTTTAACACCAGCCTGTCCCAAAAAAGTTCCAAGGACTTGGGCATGTGAAAGTTCTACAAATTTTGAAGCATAATTAATTTCAAGCAAAGAAATATCAAAGTCTTCTCTGTCAAGAACATAAAAATCTGGCGCCAAAATTATTTTGACTAACTCCGTTCTTGCTAGTTCCTCACTAGAAAAAATCTGAACATTTCTCTTATTTGCCAGTGTTTTTAAAATATCCACTTCTCGGGGATTAAGAAAAAATGTACTTATCACCGAATAAGATTCTTCTACTCGATTTATCCATTCTAAACAACGATCAATAAAATGACGTTCCTTTTCTTGAAAGTGTTGATAGATATTTTCAGTAATCAATAGAATACTCCGTTAAATACAATAACAATAAATCTTTGAATAAATTTCAAAACAATAAAAGCAATAACGATTGAAAAATCTAATCCCCAAAATTGTAGAGGTAAATTTTCAAATAAACTTAAGTAGGGACGAGAAACTTTAACAATTATACGTCCAAACCAAGTTCCATAAAGAGTTGGTATCCAACTCATTAAGGCGTAAATAACTAGAATAATTGAATAAACATCAAGTAAGCGTAAAAGCCAATTTATTATTGTAAGTGTAATAAGCATTAGTAAATATCGTAACTTTCAAAATTTTGACCAGCTAAGATAGACATTTCTTTCGCTGCATCGACTGTGATATTTGCTGGAGTCATCAAGAAAATTTGACCACCAACATTTTGAATATCACCATCAAGAGTAAAGACCACCCCAGTCATGAAGTCAATTGAACGACGCGCTTGGGCGTCACCCATAAATTTAAAATTGACAAGGACACATTCACCGTTTTTCACGATGCGTGCTGATTCCATGATGTCTGCATAGGCACGTGGTTCTTTAATTGCAATAGTAGAAACCGTTGCAGCCACTGATTGAGATTGTGAAACGGTTTGTTGTTGTACGATTTTTTCAGGCATAGGTTTTGTGAATGTTGAACCAGCGCGTTTTGGCGCTGCTGTTTGTGTTTGTGCTTTTGAAGTTGATTGTGCAGGACGACGAGTCTGATATTCCGGCTGTGCTTTGCGTTCCTCAACCTTTGGTTTTGGCGTAGATGCCACCGTTGGCCTAGATTCTTGCACAGGACGTGCAGGTTCATTGAACTCTTCATCATCCTCTACAAAATAATCACGTAGATTATTCATCCAATCTTTAAATGCCATATTTTCCTCCGTTGTTTACGTTAATCTTAAGACTTATAGATTTTTAAAAAATTCTGTACCGATTCGAACAAAAGTTGCACCATTTTTAATGGCAATCTCATAATCTCTGCTCATTCCCATACTTAATTCAGTACAAGGAATTCTGGAAAGATTCATTTCGGATATTTCAACTTGTAATTTTTTCATTCGTCCAAAAATGTCATTACATTCACTTTCAGTCGCATCAAACGGAGCCATTGTCATCAAACCAACAATCTCAATATTTTCCAATTCAGAAAACTCAGGTAATATTTCCATAAGTTCATTGACAGAAAATCCATGTTTACTTTCCTCGCCAGAAATGTTAAGTTCAATAAAACATTTAATGGTGTGTTCAGCACGTTTATTTATTTCCTGAGCTAATTTCAGAGAATCTAAAGCGTGGAAATAATCAACATAATTAATAACTTGTTTAACCTTACGTCTTTGTAAATTACCAATCAAATGCCAAGTAATTTCTAAATCCTTAAGAGCTTCGTATTTTTCCAAAAAAAGTTCTGTTCGATTTTCCGCTAAATGTGAAACTCCATTTTCAAAAACTTCACGTGCAAGATTAGCATCAACAGATTTGGTCACAGCGACGACTGAAACTGACTGATTAGAATAAGAAGACGCAGCCTTTGCCGCATCTACATTACTCAGTATTCTTTTAACATTCTCTTTAATCGTCATTGGTTAGTTTTTACGGAAGAATGGTGGTGTGTCAAGGTCTTCATCTGTTGTTGGAACTCCGCCGAAACTTGTTACTGAAGAAGTATCACGTGTATTACTTACGTTTTGACGTGTTGAAGTTTCACGACGAATATCCCAATCTCCAAATGCAGAAGATTGATTTTGCCCTTGTGGAGCCGCTTGCGTTTGTTGTTGACTTTGCATTGGACGGCTTGTTTGAGCATGTTGCATATTAGAATTGTGAGTCAAGTTAGGTTGACGACGTGGTTCAGGTTGCAAACCCAAAGCTTCGTCAGCATCTTCCTTAGCAACTCCAGTTGCAACAACTGTTACACGGATTTCGTCTTTAAGGTTAGGGTCAATTGCTGTACCCAACATAATATTAACATCATTGCCAGCTGCTTGGATAACAATTTCTGAAGCATCTTGTGCTTCAATCAAACTCATATCCATACCACCAGTAACATTCAAAAGAACATTTTCTGCGCCTTCGATTGTAGTTTCAAGAAGTGGTGAGTAAATTGCTTTACGAGTTGCTTCAATCACGCGTTCTTCACCAGTCGCAACACCGATACCCATAAGGGCATCACCTTTGTTTTCCATTACTGTTTTAACATCGGCAAAGTCAAGGTTAATCATTCCTGGGTTAGTAATCAAGTCAGTTACCCCTTGAACACCTTGACGTAAAACATTATCAGCTTCACGCAAAGCTTCAGTTAAAGGAGTTTTCTTATCAACAATTTCAAGCAAGTTATTGTTTGAAATAATGAGAAGTGTATCAACATTTGCACGAAGAGCTTCAATTCCTTCAGTTGCAAAGTATGAACGTTTTGATCCTTCAAAACCAAATGGACGAGTAACAACACCCACAGTCAAAGCGCCAAGCTCTTTAGCAATTTGTGCGATAACTGGTGCAGCACCTGTACCAGTTCCACCACCCATACCAGCAGTGATGAAAATCATATCTGAGCCTTCAAGGGCTTGTGATACTGTTTCAGCTGATTCTTCAGCTGCGCGTTTACCAACTTCAGGTTGCGCACCAGCACCCAAACCGCGAGTCAATTTTGGCCCAAGTTGAATAACTGTATCTGCTTTTGAGCTACGCAATGCTTGTACATCAGTATTTGCAGCGATAAATTCAACGCCAGAAACACCTTCTTCAATCATACGGTTGATGGCATTACCACCACCGCCACCAACACCGATAACTTTAATTACAGCACCAGAAGTTAAGTCTGTATCAAATGAAAATTCCATGTTTTTATTTCTCCGTTTTTTACTTTCAGATTAATCAAAGAGATTGCCAAAGAAATTTTTGGCACGGTCAACGAGACCTTCTTTTTCTTCTTCAGGCTCAGAAGCTTTTTGAGCTACTACTGGACGTGCCTGAGGTTCAACGTAGAAATCATTTTCTACGTCAGCAACTGTTGTTGCTTGTGGTGTAATTGTTGGAACAGGAGCAACATAAGTTTCTTCTGTCGTCGTATAAGCATAATCACCAGAAAATGCTTGAGATACTAAAACATCAATATCACTACGATTTCCAATGTAATTAACAACACTAATCACTTGAGCAAATGCTGGATTACGTAATCCCATTTCGCCTGGAACAAAAAGACGAGCATTTATTCCTAAGATCTTTGTTGCTAAATCAACAACACCAGGCATTGCAGCCGTTCCACCGACCAAAATCAAACCTCCAGGAGTTTCTGAAGTATGTCCGTGTTCCAAATCTTGACGTACACGATTAAAAACTTGAGTCATACGTGCTTCAATAATTTGTGAAAGATAATATTCTGTAATTTGTTCTGGTTCTTCTTTACCTACAACATCAACAAGGAAGTACTCATCTTGGCTAGCACGTTCTGTACTTGCTTCACCATAGTTGACTTTCAAATCTTCCGCTGCAGAAACAGAAGTGTTAAGAACTGTTGAAATATCTTTAGTTACATAATCGCCACCTTCGGGGCTAGTATGTGTAAATCTTAATGATTGTTCTTTAACGATGCTAACTGTTGTTTGTCCAGCACCCAAATCAACCATGATTGTTCCAAACTCACGTTCACCTTCTGTAAGCACGTATTGTGCCATTGCCAAAGGAGCAATTACAATATTGTCAACGAGCAATCCTGCGCGTTCAACAACTTTGCGAACATTATGAACAAGAGTTTTAGGTCCAGTGTAAACAACCCCACGAATCTCAAGACGTACACCAAACATTCCACGAGGGTCTGAAATACCTGTAAATCCATCAACTGTAAACTCTTTCGTTTCAACAGCAATAATTTCTCTTTCAGGAACAATCCCACGCATCAAAGCATTTTGAACAACTTGAATAACATCGTTATCCGTGATTTCTTTAGTATCACTGACAATAGGAACCATTCCTTGGCAAGGTTCCATTTCGAGGGAATTCGCTGGGATGCTCACGTTAATTCTATCAATCGTGATTCCTGCGCGTTCTTCGGCAGCATTTACAGCTTTACGCAATGCTTGTGCCACCTTCTCAATATCTACAATAATTCCATTTTTAAGGCCATCGGATTTTGCATTTCCGACACCGATTATGTTCATTTCACCTGAGACGTATTCAGCAACAAGCACCTTTATTGTGTTTGTCCCGATATCTACGCCTGTATAAAGTCCACTTTTGGCCATAAAAGCGACTCCTTTCCCTCACACATCACGATTCATATTTTTTTAATAAATTAGGTAAGTGTAAAGATAATTTTGTATACAATTACACTCATTAATTATTTTAACATAAAATCACAGTAAAACAAGAGTTTAGCTGTGATTTTTTTCGTTTTTTATTGAATTATTCTCTACTTTTTCTACTTATTGAAAAAATTGCGATTGTCCCGTCACCTGTATGAGTTACAATTGTTGGACTAAGTGGACGAACATCGACATCACTAATCCCTTTTTTTTGCATAGCTTGTTTTTTAATTTCTTGTGCTATTTCATCTGTTCCAGAATAAGAGATAAGTAGGCGGGGATAGGCTGTATCCATCTCTTCAAGACTCTTTTCAAGGAGTTGATTAATTGCTTTTTTCTTTCCTCGAACTTTGGTCACTTGCCGAAGTCTTCCCTCAGGGTCAACATCAAGAAGAGGTTTGATATTTGCCATTGTTCCAACGAGAGCAACAGCTTTAGGAATTCTTCCACCTCTTGCCAAATGGTTTAAGTCGTCAACCATGAAGTGACTTTGTAAACGTGGAATAATATCTGACAAAACTTCAAGCGTTTCTGTCAGTGTTTTTCCAGAGTCACGCAACTTTACAGTTTCTTCAACAAGGAACCCTTCTCCAGAAGCTGCTGCCAGTGTATCAACAACAGTGATTTTTGCAGAAGGGAATTCTTCTAAAACCATATCTTGAGCAATCAGAGCTGATTGATAAGTCCCAGAAAGTCCTGACGAAAAAGCAAGGTAAAGGAGTTCTTCATCTGCAGATGCAAATTTTTTAAAAACTTCTAAAAATTGTCCAGAATTAATTTGGGACGTGTGGACAGTAGCTCCTTTTTTTATTGCTGCAAGAAGCGTGGAATTATCTAATGCGGCTTCACCTATTGTTTCATAAGTTTCTTCTCCAACAGTTACAGTCATTCCCAAAACTGTAAGATGATGTTTTTTAATATAATACGGACTCAGGTCTGCTGTTGAGTCTGTCATGATTTGAAAAGTCATAATAATCCTTTCTGCTGTTTCAACTTGCTGATAATTTCTTGAATTTACTGACAGATTAATCATAAGTTTGGGCTTTAATGATTCCAAGCGCTAAAGCTTTCATCAGTAATTTTTATAGTCGATTTCTAAAAATTTCGTACATCAAAATACTTGCTGCTACTGATGCATTTAAACTTTGAACGTGTCCTGTCATTGGAATTGTAATCATTTCATCAACTTGCTTTTTGAGATTTTGGCCAATTCCATGCCCTTCGTTTCCGATAATCAAGGCAACTTTACCTTTGGTATTCCACTTACTGTAAACTGTGCCGTCCATGTCCGTTCCAAAAACCCAGAAATTAGAAGCTTTAAGTTTATCCAAGGTCTGAGAAAGATTAGTAACACGGACAATAGGGACATGTTGTAAAGCACCCGTTGAAGCTTTGACAGCCGTTGGAGTAATTCCAACGGCTCGGTGTTTAGGAATAATAATTGCATCGACTCCTGTAGCATCAGCTGTTCGAGCAATTGACCCTAAATTATGAGGATCTGTTAACTCATCTAAAATTAAAATTGTGGCATCAGATTTCTCGGCTAATGCTGGGAGAATCTTTTCTAAATCTGCATAAGCAAATTCGGACACTCTTGCCATAAAGCCTTGGTGAACACCGTTTTCTGTTAATTTATTTAATTCTGTTTTGGGTGTCCATGAAATATTAACTTTTTTAAGTCGTGCTAATTCTTTTATTTTTTCAACATTTTTACCACGTAAATCTTCTTGAACGTAAAGTTTGTTGACAAGGTCTCCATTTAAAGCTTCCGTGACCGCATGTAGTCCGTAAATCAAATCTGTATTTTCCATGAAATCATTATATCATTTTTAGACAAAAAAACCTGACTCAATTCGTTACTTTAGCTCATTATGTATCTGACAAAAAAATTATGTAAAACACCAAAAGTTCCTCTTCTAATGATTTACATAATTTTTTAGTGTGATAATAAGCCTTTTAATTGCTCGTTTTTTCTATATTAATATAATTTTTTATGTCTCTTTGATAATTTGAACTATCCCAAGAAATTTCTGGATGATTAAAATATTGGGCAAGTAAATAGGCGATATAAGGACCAGTAGTTAATCCAGATGACCCCAAAGCGCTGGCAAAAGCTAATGAAGAAAAGTCAGGGTGCGGACCAAAAAAAGGCGAAAAATCTGAAGAATAAGCACGTGTTCCCACACGATAATGATATGGAAAGTCAATTAGTTTTGTATCCGATAAGTAAGATTTGACCCCCTCTGTCAAACTTTCAAAAGCTTCCTGACTCTCTGACAAATCCCAACCCTCTTCATTTTCATGGGTTGCTCCCAAAAGAACTTGACCATTTTGAAAAGGAATGATATCTGCAGCCCCTTCTAAAAATAAAACTGGCCAATTTTTTGTTTCAAAATCCGTTTGAAATGAAATTAATTGTCCTTTTTGTGGCTTGACATCCACTTGTGTGCCAATTGATTCCAAAAGTTCTTTTAAAGCTGGCCCCGGGCATAAAACTAAATCATCTACCACTTCCGTCACACCTTCATGAATGACTTGCCATTTATCTAACGCTCGAGCAATTGTTGCCCGCTCTGAATAAAATTTGACCCCTCTTTTTTGAGCTCGCTTTTTTAATGACGATAAGTAAGCTTTTCCATCTAATCTTGCACCTCCTGAAAGATACAAACTTTCTCTTGGTTTTAATAATGGAAATAAAGCAACAGTTTCTTCCTCCGAGAGTCTCTTAATCTCACCCATCTCGGGAGCTTCTTTTTTTCTTTCAATTGCCAACTTCTCTAACTCAATTAAGTCTGATTTTTGTCGCAAAAAAAGAGTACCACATTTTTCATAAACATCCTCAGTTAACTCAAAATCATTTTTCATTTTTTCAAAAAAAGCTGCACCATCTTTTGCCAATTGATACCATTTTTTATTTCTTCTTTTAGAAAGCCAAGGAGAAATAATCCCAGCACTTGCTTTAGTTGCCTGATTTTTTTCATCATCAAAAAGACTAATATCAAATTTATCAGTATCTAAATAATTGGCTAAGGTCATACCGATTATTCCGCCACCAATAATTGCAATTTTTTTCATCACATTCTCCTTTTTTCAATGAAATATAGAAAAAATCAAGACTATCTAGGCTTGATTTTATTTTTTGTTTTAAAAGTTCTAACTCTCTAAAGTATATCACTTTTGCATAAAAGCATGAGAATCTGTGCTTTAGTCTTCTAGTTTCCATGACAAAAAGTTTTTTTCTTGCTCCTCATAGGTCATCGTAAAATAAGGTTGTTTTTTATTTAATTTACGAATTTCTTTTATTTCGGAGCAGGATAATTCAAAATCAAAAATATTTATATTTTCTGCTAAATGTTCTTTTTGCGTTGAGCGTGGAAAAACAATAATTCCCTCTTGAATATGCCAACGCAAAATGATTTGTGCGACTGTTTTATTATATTTTTTAGCCATTTTTTTAAATATTTTTTCTTCAAGTAAGTTTTTATCGCCATGTCCCAGAGGATACCAACTTTCAATTTTTGTACCATAAGGTTTCAAAAAATCCTGTAATTCTACTTGTTGATGATAAGGATGAGTTTCTACTTGAATGACACTCGGTTTGATATCAGCAAAATTAAATAAATCAACTAATCTTTCTCCATCAAAATTTGAAATTCCAATTGATTTCACCTTTCCCTCTTTTACAGCATTTTCTAAAGCAATCCATGCTTTTCGATAATTTCCAACCTGTTGATGCAATAAGAGTAAATCAATTTGTTCAACTTTTAAACGTTTTAGCATTCGCTCAATTGCTTCTGGTGCTTGCTCATAATCAGAAGGCCAAAGCTTGCTTGTAATCCAGATTTCAGAATTTGAAATTTCTGAGTCTTGAATTGCTTGACCGACAGAAGCTTCATTTTGATAAGCGTGTGCCGTATCCAGATGACGATAACCTAATTCCAAGGCAGTTTTTACAATATTTTGCGTTTCTGTTCCTTCTGGAAGCTGATAAAGTCCCAAACCGAATTGGGGAATGATATTGCCATCATTTAATGTTAATTTTGTTTGCATTTTTTCTCCTTTTATTTTTTATTATTGTCTGGTCTAGTAAAAATTAAGACAAGAAGGCCTACTGATAGAAAAGCGGTGATGAATCCCATGACCAAATGATAATAAGCATTTAAGTCAACAATATTTGAACTAAATAACACAACAATAGATAAACCAACAGGTCCTCCAAGTTGATGCATCATATTTGTCAAACCTGATGCAGCTCCTGATAATTCTGGACTGACCTCTTCTACTCCCGCTGCCGTCAGCGGAGCAAGAAGCCAACCTTGCCCTAATCCAATAATCATCATTTGAAAAATCATCGCATAGAAGTATCCCCATTCTGGTTGCGAAATTAATGACAAAATCATTCCTGTCAGTAAAATCACTTGTCCTAGGATCATTACTTTACTATTTCCTAATGCTCTAGTTAATTTAGGAAGAAAAAGAGCCGCGATAAAATTTACGATTGTTAAAGGAAGAAAAGCAAGTCCGGATTGCAATGGTGAAAAATGATACATTTCTTGCATAATCTGCGGCAGAATAAACCAGTAAGTCAACATTGCCATCATAAAGGCAAAGCGTGCAACATACGAACCCGTCCGTACTTTATTTTTAAATAATTCTAAAGGAATTAATGCATAAGTTAACTTTTTTTCCCAAAGTATAAATAAGATAATTAAAATGAATGAGAGGATAATGATGAACAAATTACTTACCGTAATTCCGAAAACAAATAGGACTGAGATAAGGACTGACAGAAAACTTCCCAAAAAGTCTATTTTGCTAGCTTTGATATCGCTTTGATAAACATTAACAAGAGTTAGAATAATTAATAATAAACTAAAAGGAACATTTAATAAAAAGCCAACACGCCATGAAAGAGCCGAAGTGAGCCAGCCACCTAGAATAAGTCCAAAACTTGAGCCAATTCCCGCAGTTGCTCCATAATATGAGATAGCTCTAACTCTTAAATCCCCTTTATATGTATCCATTAATAAAGCTAAACTTGTTGGAGCAAGAATAGCCGAACCAATCCCTTGAACTGCTCTGGCAATAATCATCATTTCTGAAGAAGTTGACAAACCGACAACTAAACTAGAAAATCCAAAAATGAAAAGTCCAAGAAGGAAAATTATTTTTCGCCCTAATAAATCACCCAGGCGTCCTGCTAATAAAAGAAAACCACCAAACGTAATCGTATAAGCATTAGAAACCCAAGATAAAGTTGATTCATTCATTTTTAAATCTTGAGAAATTTTTAAGCTACTTGTAAATATTATTGAGTTATCCATTAAAATAAGGAAATAGGAAAACAAAATAATAAAAAGGATAAGACCAAATGTTTTTTTATTTTTCATAGATTTATTTTAAAATAAAAATTCACTGATTAGAAATGCTTATTTTAGTTATTATTATGCTTTGCGAGCATAATACTGACAAAAAAGTTACTGACAGAGCTGTCTGAGAATAGCTGTTGAGACTTAAGTCTTTACAAATATGCTCTAATTTCTGTCAGTAACTTTTTATTCATTATCTTGAAGATATTGCTTAATAAATGCTCTTGTAAGAGGAGTCAGTGGAATATTTTTTTTCCAAGCAAGCACACTTAAAGTTTTCACTTCCGGACTCAATGGAATAGCTTTTAAATCAGGGTAATCTCGAATAAGCGCCCCTTCTGTAACAACTGCTTCGCCAATTCCTGCACGAGCAATTTCAAAAAGATGAAAACCGAGATTAAAGCCGCCAATAATTTCTAAATCACTCACTTGGCAGCCTGCCCAATCGGCTATAAATTGACGAACTTCTGGTCGTTCTGAAATTAATATTCTTTGCTTTTTAAATATTTCTGGACTTACTTCATCTAATTCTGCAAGTTCTGAATCGGATTGAGTGAGCATCATCCAACGTTCAGGAAAGCCAATTTTTTCAACATTATATTTTTCAGTTGATGTTGGCTCTAACAAAAAACCAACATCAACTAGTCCGTTGTCAATCTTCCATTTGATATCATCAGCATTTCCTGACAAAATTGTAAATGTAATTGACGGATATTTATTTGTCAGTCTTTGGAGCGTTTTAGCGATACTGGAAGTTGTCCAGCCTTCTAAAGCACCAATCGTCAGATGGCCAGATAATTCTGCATTTTTTCGGTCTTCAAAAACTTGTACTGTTTTACTGGTCAGCTGTAAAATTTCCTCAGCCTTAATTTTAAGAAATTGTCCATCTTCAGTTAAGATCAGTTTTTTCCCATCACGCATAAAAAGTTGTGTATCTAGTTCGCGTTCAAGTTCTTTAATTTGTCTAGATAATGTTGGCTGCGTAATATATAACTGTTCAGCAGCTTTGGATACTGTTCCAGCAGTTGCAACTGTCCAAAAATATTTTAATAATCGAAGTTCCATTTATTCTTTTCCTATTTAAATCTTGACTGTTTCTTTTGAACTTTGGTCCAAATTAATTTCACTTGGCAACATTACTTCGTCATAATTTTCAATTTTGAAGGTCAAATAATCCAAGGCAGATTGCTTTTCAATAATTTCTGTTCTCAATTGTTCAACCTGATTCTTCAAAATTTCAATTCTTTCTTCTTTTGTTTCAGGATTTCCCTCATTCACTAATGCCATATAACGGGTCAAAGGTTCAACTTGCACACCTGCATCTCGCATGTGTTTGACAAATTTCAAAGTTCTAATATTAGCTTCTGTAAAATTTCTTATTCCAGATTCTGTCCGTGTAATTTTAGGAATCAGCCCAATTCTCTCATAATACCTTATATTATCTGTTTTTATCCCTGATAATTCAGCAGCTTTCTTTATATTCATTCTTTTATTTTAACACTTGAAGTGAACTTTAAGTCAATAAAAAAACATTTAACCTAAAGTTAAATGTTCTTTGTTTGCAAATTAAGCTAAAGCACCCATTGGGTCCCATGGTAGAAGTACTTGAGGTTTCTCTTCGTAAGCAGCCAATTCTTCTTCAGTTAAAAGGTCTTTACGGACAACAATTTGATAAGTATATTCATCCATCCATTCATCAGAGGCAACAAAATATCCTTTTTGACCCGCATCTTTACCCCATGAATTTTCAACTTTCCATTTAGTTGAATTTCCGTCAGCATCTAAATCAACACCCGCTAAAACCATGGCATGTGTCATCAACGACTCACCATAATCAAGACGTCCTGCTTTGCTTTGAGTAAATTCAATATCCAATGAAGATTTGAAATCATAAGAATCCATTGTCAAAAGTCCTGCTGAACGATTTGATTCTTGACCCACGTCACAACCAAACCAAACTGTTTCACCAGCTTGCATTTGGGCAATGGCCAATTTTTTAAAGCGGTCCATTTCAACATTCAAATGTTTCACTTCTTTACCACCGACAACATTTCCAAGAAACTCAACTGTGTAGCTCTTATTATAAGGTTTGTCAGCAGTTGGAGCATTGATTACTGACACATAATTATTCAAATCAATTCCAACATATTCATTGTAAAATTCTTTTGGACTACCAACAAATTTTTTGTATTCATTATCTTTATTACGAAAAGCAAATTCAAAATTTTGTGGTGGCAAACCTAAAGTTACCGCAAGGAAATTAAAGACTTCTTGTAAAAGTTCTTCTTTAACTGCTTTAACATCTCCACCTTGCTCAATTGTATAACGCAAAATTTCAGCATCTTGACGGAGTAGTTTATTCAAGTATTGATTCAATTCACGTGAGCTACTTGAAGCTTGTGATTCAGGATAAACAGCTTTGGGAACAATTCCATATTTTTCAAAAATTGCAACCATCATATCCCATTGACCACCATCTTGTTGTGGTGTTTGTAAAAGGAATTTCAAACGACGATCGTCCATTTCAATATCACCAATAATTTGTTCCATGAACCAGTTTGATTTTTCATATTTATCCCAGAAGAAAGTGTAAGCTTGTGAAAACTCAAAATCCTCTGTTTTAAATTCATTGATAAATTTATGACGGAAAGTGTTCAAAGCAGCAAACATCCAGCAACGACCAGATTGTTTTTGATTCGTTACAGGGTCTTTTGTCAAGTCAATTGAAAACTCAGGCAAATTTGCTGCATGTGAACCACGGACTTCGAGTGATGAAAGCAAACCATTTTTAGTCACGGCATTTTCCACCGCACGCAACTTTGTATTTTCTGCAAAATTTTCGTAGAGTTTTTGTGTGAAATCTGATGTTACTGTCATAATACCTCCCAATAAATCGAAACTTCTGACAAAAGTTTCGATAAAAATAATCATTATCAATTTTGAATAATGATATTCTATTATTTTTTACATTCTTCTATTATAATCTAAATTATCAAAAAAATCAGCTAGGAAAGCTGATTTTCTAAATCTTTCTTTGCTTCTAAAAGCCATGGATGTGCAACTTTCAATCCATCAGCAATAATGAAATTAATATAATAAAGTGCCGCACTTTGCAAATTTACTGACAGAGCTGTCAGTAATCCCTGCCTAAATGGCGCATTATCTCCACCATCCCAGCTAATTTTGTCAGCAAGAAAAACAATCAAGTCCAATTCTGTAAAATTTTTTCTTAGAGTAGTATGACATTCAATTGCTGACAGAACTTGTTCGTCAGTAATTTTAAAATGTTGACTCGCCAAATACTTAGAAAGTTTCTGATGAATAATTAATGGAAATTCACGCTCTTCTGTCAGTAATTCGATATTAAAAATTTCTGCTTTTTCTACTCTTTGATCATTTGGATAAATTCCACCAATATCATGTAAAAGTCCTGCAATAAAAGCTTGCGAACGTCTTTCATTAGAATCAGTTAATTCTTCTGTCAGTGCCTCAACCGTCTTTGCCACTGCTAAACAGTGCTCAAACAATTGGTCATTATTCAAAAAAAAATTAACTTCCTCAATTAGGAGTTCTAACCTTTTATCCTTGATTTCTCCCATTTCACTTCCTCTTTGTTCTCATAAAAAGAAAAATCTATCAAAAGATAGATTCCAATTTTATACCATTTCTTCGAGTAAACGAATCAAGCCCTCAGCTGATTTTTTTCCTGCTTCAATAATAAATTTATCAAAATTAACATTAGCATCATGGTCAGCAGTATCAGACATCGCACGAATAATTACAAATGGTTTTCCAAGTGCTGTTGCAGCTTGAGCAATAGAAGCCCCTTCCATTTCAACGGCTAAAACATCCGGAAAATGCTCTTTAATCTCAGCAATTTTACTAGAGCTACTGATAAAACTATCCGAACTAGTAATCAATCCAACATGCACATTTTCTAAAACTTTTTTCAATTCAGAAACAAAATATTTACTTGATTCAAAATATAAAGGTTGTTGAGCCATTTGGCCATAAGCATAACCAAAAGCAGTAACATCAACATCATGATAAGCAAGTTTATCAGCAACTACAACATCACCAATTGCTAAACCTTGAGCAACTGCTCCCGCTGATCCAGTATTGATAATGGCGTCGACATCAAAAATGTCAACCAAAAATCCAACTGCCAAAGCAGACATCACTTTACCAATTCCAGATTGGACAAGGACCACTTCATGCCGGCCAATTGAACCTGTATGAAAAACTAAACCATGACGAGTATGTTTTTCTGCATTTTCTAAGTTTTCAACAAGTATGCGAATTTCTTCATCCATCGCACAAATAATTCCTATTTTCATTTTTTTACCTTTTTTCTAATCTTTTTACTCTCTAAAAGTAGTACAAAAAGAAAGCTACTGCCAATAGAACAACAATTAATGTAACGATGAAAAGCCATTTATTAATTGCTTTCCCACGTTTTTGAGCCTTGGCATTTTCAATTCTTCGACTTTTATAAACAGCATTTTTGCTTAAATTTTTCTCAATACTATCGTATTTTTCAGCGATTTCAGTATCTTCTTCAAGCTCTCTTTGCAATCTGCGTTCAAGATTTTTCTTATCCTGTTTTGCTTGTTCAATTACTTCGTCTGTTAAAAGAGGTTTAGGCATTATTTTCAAGCTCCTTTTTCAAATATTGCATTTCCCAATACCAAATAGCCATAATTGTTTTTGCATCCGCAATTTGTTCAAGTTCAATCATTTTTTTTGCTTCGCTTAAAGTGACTTCAATTTGTTCCAAAAACTCACCGTCATCAGCGGGTTTTGGATGTTCCACTTTTGTTAAATTTGATGAGAAATAGACATATGTTTTCTCTGATGAAAAACCGGGTGTCCCATAAAAAGCTGTAATTTCTGTCAAATCTTGCGCCAGATATCCAGTCTCTTCTTCGAGCTCTCTTAAGGCCGCAGCTTTGGGATCTTTTTCTTCACCTTTTTCAAGTTTTCCTGCCGGAATTTCAAAAATAAATTTTTCCAATGCTTTACGATATTGACCAACTAAAATCATCTTATTGTTGTGAACAGGTGCAATCGCTGTTCCTCCATTATGAAAAACAAGCTCTCTAAAACTCTCTTGTCCATCATACAAAGAAACTACATCTTTTACAACATGAAAAATCTTCCCACTAAAAATTTCTTCTCTAGCTAAAGTTTTTTCTTCAAATTTTTTATCATCAAAATTTAACATTGTGTCCTTTCTTCCGAAAACTTTTTAAAATAATTTAAAGAATAGTTTTCTCATCAAAATCGAAGGAAAGAGCTTCAGGAGAAACTCTTTCTTTTATTTGTTAATTATTGACCACGATAATGTGGCATTTTTTTAGCACGTCCAAGTTTATTCACTTGTTTTCCACGTCCAATTTCGACTGCTTCATCTGGTACATCTTCTGTTACAACAGATCCTGCTGCTGTTAAGGCATTTTTACCGATATGCAATGGAGCAATAATTGTTGAATTCGAACCAATAAAGGCAAAGTCATCAATTTCAGTATTGAATTTATTTTTACCATCAAAGTTTGCTGTAATTGTTCCAGCACCAAAGTTCACTTTCTCACCAACCGTTGCATTTCCAATATAAGTTAAGTGACCAGCTTTTGTACCTTTACCAAGCGTTGAACCTTTAATTTCGACAAAGTTTCCAACATGAACTTCTTCGCTCAAAACAGTTCCGGGGCGCAAATGAGCATAGGGTCCTACATTACTTCCAACACTCATTCTGCTTTCTTCAACCGTTGAATTACGAACTTCACAATTTGAATGAATTTCTGAATTTTCAATACGGCTACCATTTGTAATCAAAACATTTTTACCAATAAAGGTATTTCCTTTTATTGTTACATTTGCTTCAATCACAGTTTCTTCACCAATCGTTACTTCACTGTCAATATAAGTTGTCGCAGGGTCAATAAGAGTTACACCATTCACCATATGTTGATGATTAATTCGTTTGCGCATCGTCAACTCAGCTTGTGAAAGGGCAACACGGTCATTAACTCCTAAACTTTCGTCAAAATCATCAAGAATATGAGCCGCTACCGTTTGACCAGCTTTTTTGAAAATTTCAATGACATCCGTTAAATAATACTCTCCTTGGGCATTATCAGTTGTGATTTCATTCAAGGCTTTGAAAAGTGACTTATTATCAAAAATGTAAGTCCCAGTATTAATTTCGGTAATTGATTTTTCAAAATCATTCGCATCTTTTTGCTCAACAATCTTTTCTACTGAGCCATTTTCATCACGAATAATTCGTCCATATCCAGTTGGATTTGGTGCAATTGCTGTCAAGATAGTTGCTGTTGCATTTTGTGCAAAGTGATAGTCAAAAAGTGCTTCTAACGTTTGTCCAGTAATTAATGGTGTATCACCAGCAATAACAAGAGTTGCTCCATCTTCATTTGCCAATAAATCCGCAGCAATCCGAACGGCATGCCCCGTTCCCAATTGCTCAACTTGTTTCACAAATTGAGTCCCTTTAGGTAAAGTTGCAATCACACGATCCGCTTCATGACCAACAATCACCACATTTTTAGCAATTTCTACTTCAGAAACACTTGTAAGAACATGAGCAAGCATTGATTTTCCAGCCACTTGATGTAAGACCTTCGGAAGTGCTGATTTCATACGAGTTCCCTTACCAGCCGCTAGGACAATTGCGAATTTATTCATAGATTTCTCCTTTATTATTACAAATAAAATAAAATGTTTACCTAATTATACCATAATCAAGGGGCATTTTCGTTATCTTTTTAATTCAAATCCTCTCAATATGCGCTAAATATGCGAGCTAGTACTCAGACTTAGAAAAAATCTGATTTATTTTACGATGCTACTAAAGTGATTTATTATTACTTTTTATGATAAAATGGACGAAAAGAAAAGAAGGGATTTTATTTATGAAAACAATAGGTTTTATTGGAGTTGGAAAAATGGCAACAGCTATTATTTCTGGACTTGACAAAAATAAATTCAAAATCATTATTTCCGGACACAATTTAACAAAAACTCAAAATCAAGCGGAAACTCTTAATGTTACGGCTGCAAGTAATCATGAAGAACTCGTTCAAGAATCTGATTTTATCATTCTATCAGTTAAACCTCAAGTACTTCCCTCTGTTTTAAGTAAATTAATCAATCATTTAACTAAAGACAAAACATTAATTTCAATTGCAGCGGGGCTCACTTTATCTGACTTGAAACATCTGGCTGATTCAGAAAATCAACCGATCATCCGAGTGATGCCAAATATCAATGCACAAATCGGTCAGTCAACATCAGCCATTGTCAAAAATGAATTTGTTGATGATTCTGCTTATGCTACAGTTCAAGAAATTTTTAAATCAACTGGTTCTGTCCATGAAATTGCTGAAAAAGATTTTTCAACATTTGCAGCAATTGCCGGTTCAAGCCCTGCTTTTATTTATATGTTCATTGATGCCATGGCACGTGCCGGTGTATTGCATGGTATTCCTAAAGATCAAGCCACAGCAATTGTTGCCGAAACGGTTCGCGCTTCAGCTGAAATGATTCTCCAAAGTGGTGAAAATCCTTGGTCATTAGTCGATAAAGTCTCAAGTCCTGGTGGAACTACTGTCGCTGGTGTGGTAAGTTTAGAACAAAACCATTTTATCGGAACAGTTATTGATGCTATTAGTGCTACTATTGAAAAAGAAAAAAATCTTTAAAAATAAAAAAACTAGAAGGAAAATGCTCCTTTTAGTTTTTATTTTATAAAATAAAAAATGCCATATGGCATTTTTTTATTAACGACGAAGTCCCAATGAAGCGATAAGCTCACGGTAACGTTGAACGTCTTTTTCACGAAGGTATCCAAGAAGGTTACGACGGTGACCGATTTTTTTCATCAAACCACGTTGTGTTGCGTGGTCTTTTTTATGAGATTTGATGTGGTCGTTAAGGTGGTTAATTTCCCAAGTCAATACAGCGATTTGTACTTCAGGTGAACCAGTATCGCCTTCTTTACGAGCGTATTGAGCGATGATTTCTTGTTTTTTTTCTTTTGAAATTGCCATGAGTTTTTCTCCTTTATTTGTATTGCCCAGTCCGAGTGACAGCTTGGCAAGCATGAAACCAAGAACGGGTTGTAAAAAACTACTCTACCATGATACACTTTTTTGCCTAATTTTACAAGTCTCTTGCAAGTTAACTTGTTTATCAAAAAACTAGGAACACGAGATTCCTAGTTTATTTTTCTCAACTACTTGATGACGTTGTTGAAGATTCTTTGCTGCTATTGTTGTTATCTGTTGACGGCTGACTTGTTGTAGAGCTTGAAGTACTTGAAGTTGTACTTGATGAAGTTTCAGACGTCGTAGTTGATTCAGAAGTTGTTGAACTTGAACTTGGAGCAGTATAGACGCTATAAGTGACTACAATTTCTTGAGTTGGATCAACAGATGTCCCTACATTTGGATACACTGAGTAAACATAACCATCAGCTTGTTGATTCGTTGTTGCTTGAGGGTCTAGTGTAATATTAGTGAATCCTGCAGCTTTTAAGGCAGCTTGATACTGTGAATAAGTCATATATTGACCGTTCGGTTTATAATCCGGAACTTCAACTTGTTTTCCACTTGAAACTTCAAAGGTAATTTTTTCACTCCCTTTGGTATCAAAACTAGAACCTTTTTTAGGGCTTTGTTTAATGATTGTACCTGCTGGGTAAGAATCACTAGGAACGGAAGTTTGAGTGACTTGGCTTTCATCAATACCATAATCCTTAAGTAATGTTGCCATCGCCTCATCAATCTTTTCACCGACAAAGTCCTTCATTTTGATGATATCTTCATTTCCCGTAGAAACATAAATATCAACGGAGCTATTAGATCTCACGGTTGTTCCACTAGTTGGATCAGTCTTGATAACTTTTCCTTCAGCAATCGTTGAACTTTGTTGTTTATGAACTGTTCCCACTTTTAGTTTTGCATCTTTAATTTTGCTTTTTGCTTGGTCAAGCGTCGAGTTTGTCACATTAGGTATCTTAACATTAGTTGGTGTTGAGACAACCCAAGCCAAAGTAGCACCGCCAACAACTAAAAGAAGGATAATAAGACCAATAATCAAGCCTTTTTTAGATTTTTTGTTTTTATTTACTACTTCTGAGCTTGCAGCTTTTTCATCTGTTTGTGAATCATTATCTTCTTTTTTATCAATCAGAGGCTTGGTGTCATAAGGATTAATTAGATTGGCAGGCATAATTTTTGTTTCATCATGGTCCTTATTGAAAACTAATTTTTCTTCCCCACGACGGTCAAGACTCGTTGAAGTTGCCACATCAGTCATCATTTCTTCTACATCAGTATAGCGATTTTTAATATCTTTCGCTGTAGCTTTAATGACAACATTTTCCAAAGCTTGCGGAACTTCTGGATTGAGATTGATGATGCTTGGAATACTCTCTTGGAAATGTTTTAGAGCGATAGCAACTGCAGAATCTCCATCAAATGGAATTTGACCTGTTAAAAGTTCAAATAAAATAATTCCAATCGCATAAATATCTGATTGAACAGTTGCATTTGAACCACGCGCTTGCTCTGGTGATAAATAATGAACCGAACCAAACATTGTATTTGTTTGAGTAAGTGAAGTTTCAGAGAGTGCTTTCGCAATTCCAAAATCCGTTACTTTTACAGTTCCACTACTGGAAACTAAAACATTTTGTGGTTTTAAATCCCGGTGAATAATACCATGTGAATGGGCCATGTCCATTGCTGATAAAATTTCAGTAATAATTTCAATAGCTTCATCATTGGCTAAAGGTGCATTTTGATTGATGTATTGTTTAAGTGTCATGCCGTCAACAAATTCCATGACAATGTATTGTTGACTTTCAAATTCACCAACATCAGAAATACCTACGATATTTGGATGTGAAAGTTCTGCCATGGCGAATGCTTCTCGCTGAAAACGAGCAATCGCGATATCATCGTTTTCAAAATTTGAACGTAGCACTTTTATTGCAACTAAGCGGTCACCAAGAAAAGTATCTTCACCTTGATAAACGTTCGCCATTCCGCCACGTCCGATTTCTTTGATAATCCGATAACGATCGGCAAAGATTTTACCGATTTGAATCATCAACTAACCTCCTGCGTTGGTGTTTCGCTTTCTGACGTTTCATCATACTTAATCAAAACGACGGTAATATTATCCAAACCTCCATGTTCATTGGCTAAACGAACTAAAGCTTCAGATTTATTATCTAAAGTTAAATCTTCCCGCTCTAAAACTTCCATAATTTCGGTAGTTGAAACCATGTTTGTTAACCCATCGGAGTTCATCAAAATAATGTCCCCAACTTGAAGTTCTAAAACTTGAATATCTGCTTGAACTTCACTAGTTTGCCCAAGTGAACGAGTAATGATATTTTTATTCGGATGAACTTCAGCTTCCTCTTCGGTAATTTGTCCTGCATCTACAAGCTCTTGAACTAAAGAATGGTCTGTGGTTATTTTATTTAATTCACCATCGCGCATTAAATAAGTTCGGCTATCACCTACATGGGCAGAAACGAGCATTCCTGCTTTAATAACCAAGGCTTCAAGAGTTGTTCCCATTCCTTGGTATTCATCAAGTTTTCCAAGGCTGGCAATATTTTCATTTTCATTACGAACTTGATTTTTTAGCCAAATCTCAAGAGTTGCTTCTGGTGTTCCCGCATCAAAAAATGTCTCTGACCAAAGTTTGCCGAGATCTTCTACGGTAAGTTTACTTGCGACATTACCTGCTTTGTGTCCTCCCATGCCATCAGCTAATAAAAAGAGCTGATAACCTGCACGGTTGACATAAGTACCGGCATAGTCTTGATTAGTACTACGTTTTGAACCGATATCTGATAAAATACTGTATTCCACTTTTTCTCCTTAACAAGAATAAAGTTTTATTTTTAGGTCTAAAAATTACTGACAGAATTAAAAAAAATATTTGTCAGCAGTTATTCGCCTATTTTCTTAAATTTCGCGATGAAAAAGCCATCTGTATGATACATTTCTGGAGTAATAAAAATACATCCTTCTTTAATCATATCTGCCTTATCGCTAGAAATTTCAACTTGTTCAAAATTAGGATGACTTTCTAGAAATTGACGAACAACGTCAAAGTTCTCTTCATCAAAAATTGTACAAGTACTGTATACCATTATACCACTTTTTTTCAGGCTTTTCGAGGCGCTGTTCAGAATTTCTAGCTGAATTTTTTGTAAATCGACAAAATCCGAACTTTCTTTTCTATAGCGAATATCTGGTTTGCGTCGAATTAATCCAATACCTGAACACGGAGCGTCCACAAGAATTCGGTCAAATTTATCTGAACCAAATTCTTCAAAAATCATTGTCGCATCGGCTTTTTGAGTAGTAATTTTATCCGCAACATGTTGACGCTCTGCATTTTGATTAATTAAATCAAGTTTATGATCATATAAATCTAGTGCTGTTATATGGCCACTTGTTAAATATTGAGCCATATGAGTACTTTTACCACCAGGAGCTGCACAAGCGTCAAGAACTTCTTCTGTTCCTTCTAAATCAAGTTGAGGGGCAACTAATTGACTTGTTTCATCTTGAATCGTAATTCTGCCAGATTGAAATTCTTCTGTCATTGCAAAATTTCCACTGTCAGCAATTAGAGCACTTTCTGTCAGTAGAGAAGCACGAGCTCCTGAAATTTCTACGGTTGGGTCAATTTTTCGTAAGCTAACGTGACTTGGCTTTTCAAGACTTTCTAAAATTTCTCCTGTTCTTTTTCCACCAAATTGACGAACCATTTTATCCAATAAAAGTTTGGGCATTGAATATTTTGTTTCCCAATCCTTTGGTTCTTCATTTCGATGTTCAGAACGCATGAAATTACGTAACACAGCATTGATAAAGTTAGCCGTCGCTTGACCATCACGACGTTTAGCGATTTTGACTGCTTCATCTACTGCTGCCGAAGTTGGGACCTTATCCATAAATAAGATTTGATAAACTGTAAGCAATAGGAGCATTTTTGCCCAAGGTTTTGGTTCTTTTTTCAAGAAGGGAGTAATATGCCACTCTAATAAATCCTTTTTAGAAACCACTCCATATACAAGGGCAGTCACAAAAGCTTTATCAACTGTGGATAGTTCAGAATCTCGCAAATTTCGATCCAATGAAATATTGGCATAAGCATCATTGCCAAAAATGTCATTCAATACATCGAGTGCGGTTTGTCTTGCATTTTTTGTCATAGAGCTATTATACCCTTAGTAGTCAATGACTGTCAATGACTTTCGTCAGATGATTTTCCTTAAATTTCTTAAAAATACTCTCTTTTCATGATTCGTTTGTACTATATATAATACTTAACCGTTTTCTACTTAAAGTAAAATTTTCTTGAAAGTAACAAAAAAACTGACACCTTGTCAGTTTTTTTGTTAAATTGATTCTTATTTTACACGAGCATCATCGCCCATGTCATCAACTTTTTCTTTTACTTTATCTACTTGATCAGATGTAAATTTCCCTGTTGTTTGAGCTGCGCCAACCACACGATCTTGTAAACTTTTTTCATCATCTTTTTGTTGTTCTTTCGTTTTAATATCAACAACTGTAACATTAACTTCAACAACTTCTAAATCAGTCATATCAGAAACTTCTTTACGAATGACATCCTTAATTTTTTGGTAAATATCAGGAACGTTCTTCTTGTATTCTGTGACTACTTTTAGGTCCACTGCAACTTGTTTTTTACCAACTTCTACACCGACACCTGCTGTAACATCATCTGTATTTACTAGTTTTCCTGTCAGATTTGAGAAAAATCCTCCATCGACAGACAATAGTCCATTGACAGATTCAAGGGCAAGTCCAACAATTTTTTGAATCACTTTATCTTCGTAAGTCAAGCTACCTTTAACTTCAGTTACTTCTGTTTTTGTGTTTTCTTGTACCATAATTTCCTCCTAGTATTTTCTTATTTTTTCTTTAATAGTTGTTCAATGATTCCCGTACGTTGAAGATAAAGGCCAAAGAAAATTCCTAAGCCAATAAGTAAGAAGAGAAGAATCATTTTCCAAAATCCGATTGTGAAGATACAAATAGCTATAATTAAACCTACTATTCCTCCAATTATCGGATAGCGATATCTTTCTAAAAGATTCATTTCCACCTCCTTATTCTACACGACGACTTGTCGAACTTTTATTTTCAGCAAGTGAGCTAACTTTTATTTTTAATTTTAAGTCATAATTTATACCAAAGAAATTTTTGATACTTTCTTTAATTTCTTGCTCAATTTCTTTTGTTTTTTCGACAATCTCAACTCTGGGAATAATTTCTCCTTTAACATCAATTTTTATTTTGGCTTGATATAAAGTCACATTGATTTTTGGATTTCTGATATAACCGTTGTTACTAACAATTTCTCTGACCAATCCTTCGATTGCTGAAACTTTTAAAGTTAGATTTCCTGTTTTATCATCTAGTAGAACTTCCTGATAAGTTTTTGGATAAAAAATAAGAATCAGCAAACAAATTAACAATAATGCTCCTAAAATTGAAGAGCTGATAAATATATATTGGGAAAGATGATTCCCAATGTAAGGAATTTCTGATGAGGGCATAAGCTCCCAACGAAAATTCATATAATTAAAGTAATCCCATAATATGGGGATAAGAATGGTGAGAAAGAATAAATCAGCCAAAATAAAAATAAATTTTTTTCCTTTTGACACGATACCTCCTCTCTTTTGCTGCTTTATCTAGTTGTTAGCTCTACCTAAGAAGAATGAAACGACAGCAACAACGATGACAGCACCAACAATAGAAGGGATAAGTGCCATACCAGCTAAACTTGGACCCCAAGAGCCTAAAAGTGCTTGCCCGACGAAAGACCCAACAAGACCGGCTAAAATATTAGCAATCCATCCCATTGATTTACCCTTATTTGTAATTGCTCCTGCAATTACACCAATAATAGCTCCAACAATTAATGACCAAATCATAAATACCTCTTTCTAGTACAGTTCCTGTACATTTTTAATATATCAAACTTCAAGCAACTTTTAAAGTAATTCGCTTTCTTTTTATTACACTCTAACTTATTTACCATATTTTGATGTAAAAAAAGTTCTATCATTAAAAATGATAGAACTTTTAATTTATTATTGTGGATAAATTTAGTCGCCAAACTTATCCCCAACCTGTATTTTTTGACCTAGGCCATTAAGAAAGCTAACGATATCCATCTTGGGTTTACCGGCTGGTTGAACGAAAAGAAGTTCAAGGAAGCCCTCACCTGTGGCAACTTTTAATGATTTCTTCGTTTTTTCCACAATTTCACCAGCTTGTAAGTTACCGACAGAATCATCAACAACTTTTGTTTCATAAATCTTGAAACGCTCTCCATTCCATGTGGTATGTGCAACTGGGAATGGATTCATACCACGAACTTTATTGAAAATTTCACGTGCAGATTTATTCCAGTCGATTTTTTCTTCTTCTGGCGAAATATTAGGACTAAAAGTTACTTCATCTTCGTTTTGAGCTTGAGCTTTTAATTGGCCACTCAGGTATTTTGGCAATGTTTCAAGTAACAAATCACGTCCAACAAGGGCTAACTTTTCAAACATAGTGCCAACATTATCATCCTCAAGAATTGGAGTAGAATCTTGAGCAATCATGTCACCGGCATCCATTTTACGGATCATTTCCATGATGGTTACACCAGCTTCTTTTTCGCCATTCATAATAGCATAATGAATAGGTGCCCCACCGCGATATTTTGGTAGTAAAGAAGCATGAGTATTGACTGCAAATTGAGCAACATCTAATAATTTACCTGGCAAAAATTGTCCAAAGGCGGCAGTCACAATTCCAACTTCTCCTGATTCAAGGAGCGTCATGATTTGAGTCATTTCTACTGAGCCAGAAAGTTTTTCTGGTTGAAGAACAGGCAAGTTAACCGTTAAGGCAAGTTCTTTAACTGGTGTCATTCTTAATTCCTGTTTCCGACCAACCTTACGGTCTGGTTGAGTCACTACTGCTAGAATTTCATATTGATTAGAATCAATCAAACCTTTTAAAACGGTCGCAGCAAATTGTGGTGTCCCCATAAAGATAATTTTTGTTTTTGTCATAATTTTTCAAACTCCTCGATAATAATTTTCTTTTGTTTCATTAATACTTGAACAGCCTTATCGCCTTTTGCCATTAACTGTCCAAGATTTTCTGGAATAATTTGCCAAGAAATACCAAATTTATCTTTGCACCAACCGCATTGTTCGGCTTCTTTAACATGAGAAAGTTTTGACCAATAATCATCAATTTCGGCTTGATTTTTACAAGTTACAGTAAAACTAACTGCTTCATTAAATTTGAAAATTGGACCGCCATCAAGGCAGATAAAGTCAAGGCCATTCAGACTAAATTCACCATTTAATACTTTTCCAGACATTCCTACGAAATGCTCATCTAGCTTTTCATCAGGATAATATTCGATGTTTTTGATTTTTGAATTTGGAAATACAGATACATAATAGTTCATTGCTTCTTTGGCATTGTTATCAAACCAAAGGCTTGGGATAATTTTTGCTTCCATAGTTGACCTTCCAATCTCTGTAAATTTCAGCTTTATCCACATGGGGATAATTATTGATTTCGGCAATTACTTTTAGGACAAGTGGAGATGAATTTTCTACTGACAAGTTTTTAATCGACTTCCAGACTGCTCTGTCAGAGTCATTTTTTCCGTCAGCAACAAATTGTGGTAATTTTTTGGCTACACTATTTAATTTTACATCAAAAAGGTTGAAAATGTGATGACTGACAACTCGACGGTCATTTTCATAAATCCAAGCCGAATACAGGCGATTATTAGTACTTGCAAGAACCGTAAAGCCTGTTTCTTCAAGAACTTCTCGTTCTAATGTGTCAAACATTGATTCACCAACTTCTTGCGAACCGCCAGGTAAATCATAGCGATTTTGATAGGGACCTGAATTTTTTTCAATGACAAGTAATTTCTCATTGTCAATTGCCACACCATAGACTCCAAAATGCTTCAATAAATCGAATTTCTCAAACATATTTACCTCATTTCATTTCAAAAATGGCCGAAATTTTTCATGTTTTTGTTCAAATTCTTGAATTTCACAAATTTTATTTCCGGAAAATTTAACAAGAGAAATTCCATCAAAAATATTTTCTTTACCTTTATAAACATAGTGGAAAGTCCATGTGAAAAACCCAGTTTCATTATCCACATAATATTTATCCACAGTCCATGACTTAACTTTGTTTTCCACAGGATTATTCCACTGACAGAACCATTTTTCAATTTCAGCTTTTCCTTGATACTGAGCGCCGTAACACTCAGTATAAATAATATTTTCTGATAGAACTGTCAGTAACTTTTTGACGTCTTTGGTCAGCCATGCGTCAATTGTTTGTTGAAAAAGTTCTATTTTCTGCATTTTCCACACCAACTTTCTTTTGTTTTCAAATTCTTAACTTTTCCACCTGTGGAAATTTTTATATAAAATTTTGCGGCTCACTATCAATCAATACTCGTAAATTTTTGTTATCCCGAAGTTGGGTTAATTCAAGCACTTGATTTAAAGCTGATTCTAATTCTTCTTCAAAACGATATTTAACTAAGATTTGATAATGATAAAGGTTATGTGTTCTGGCAATTGGTCTGGCGGTTGGCCCTAAAATTTTAGCTTTTTCTGTCAAATTTTGCTTGAGTAGCTGAGCAATTTCATAAGATTTTTGAATGGCAACTTCTTCCTCTTGATGAGAAACAAGCACTTGAACGGTGAAATAATAAGGTGGATAGGAAAGCTCGCGACGAAATCTCATTTCCATTTCATAAAATTTTTCGTAATCTTGAGCCTTGGTCATTTCAATGGCATAATGATGTGGATTGAAAGTTTGAATTAATACTTCACCTTTTTTATCTGCTCGTCCAGCTCGTCCAGCCACCTGCATCAACAATTCAAAGGAACGCTCACTCGCTCTAAAATCAGGTAGATTTAGGCCAGTATCTGCGTTAATGACACCCACTAAGGTTACGTTTGGAAAATCTAAACCTTTGGCAATCATCTGAGTTCCTAAGAGGATATCAGCTTCATGATTACCAAACTTTTCAAGAATTTTTTCGTGAGCATTTTTTGTCCGAGTCGTATCTACATCCATTCGCAAAACTCGTGCTTCAGGCATGATTTCTCGAAGTTCTTCTTCGACTTTTTGCGTTCCTGAACCGTAATAACGAATTTTTCGTGAATGACAATTAGGACAAGTTTGCGGAATTCCTTCGACATGACCACAATAATGACAATTCAAAGTTCGGGTATCCATGTGAAGGGTCAAGGAAATATCGCAATTGGGACAATCAACAACAAAACCACATTCACGACACATGACAAATGAAGAATAACCCCTTCGATTCAACATCAAAATGACTTGTTCATCTTTGTCAATTTTTTCTTTTATTTTTGTCAGTAAAGATTGTGAAAAATTAGCAGATTGGTCAGAAATTTCACTGCGCATATCAATGATTTTTATTTCTGGCAGGATTGCTGCTTCATTTGCCCTTTTTGTCAGTAATAAAAGTTCATAAACTCCGCGCATGGCACGTGCTCGCGTTTCTAAACTTGGCGTTGCAGAACCTAAAACAAGTCTTGCACCATGCCATTTTGCACGCAAAAGCGCAATATCTCTTGCATGATAACGGGGACTTGAATCTTGCTTATATGAAGTTTCATGTTCTTCATCAATGATGATAATTCCCAAATTTTCAACAGGTGCAAAAATAGCTGAACGTGCACCGACAACTACCTGAGCTTTGCCAGATTTAATTTTTCGCCATTCATCATATTTTTCACCATCAGATAAACCAGAATGCATAATCGCCACTTTATCTCCAAAACGAGCAATAAATCGATTAGTAATCTGTGGCGTCAAAGAAATTTCTGGCACAAGCATAATTGCTGTTTTACCGAGTTTGAGAAAATGGTCAATGGTCTGTAAGTAAACTTCTGTTTTACCTGAACCAGTAATTCCTTCCAACAAAAATGGTTTGTCAGAAGATGCAATTATTTTTTCGTAAGCTGCATTTTGTTCGGAGTTGAGAATTTTAGCACTGTCATTTTCCACATCTTCAAATTTTTCTTTCGTCCTCGAAATTTCAACCTCTTCAATTTTGACTAGGTCATGCTTAACGAAAAATTTAATGATTTGTGAAGAAAAATTTAATGATTTGACTGCAATTTTTTCTTCTTGAAGTCTTAATAGAAAATATTTCAACTCTAAGCGTTTTTTAGCTCTCTTTTCAATTTCAAATTCAGCTAGTTTTTCGATATCTGGAATAGATAAGAATTTTTCTGTTTTTTTATTTTCTTTAGATTTTGCTAAATATTCTACTGACAGCTGACCCAAACGCACAGCCTTTGCTGACGAGATTTTTTCTGCTTCTGTCAGTTGTGACCATTTGACAGAAGTTCCGTCAGTCGATTTTAGGAGCTTGTCATAATTAGAATTCAAAAGATTAGGTAACATGGCTTTTAGACATGAAATTTTATAAGAAAATACTGAATGACGCATTTCATCTGCCAACCAAAGCTGTTCATCCGTTAGGACTGGCTCAACGTCGAGTAGTTCAGAAATTCCTTTCAAATTTACTGACGGCTCAAGTTCTTCATCTTCAAATCCAATGACAATTCCTTGAACAAGCCGGTTTCCACTTCCAAAAGGAACATGGACCCGCATGCCCACTTCAAGCAAATTTTCAAATTCAGCTGAAAGGCTGTAAGAAAAGGGTTTATCCGTCTGCATCAGAGGCACATCAACGATGACTTTAGCAATTTTCATTTATTTTTGACCTCCGTTTTCTTATCTTTAATTATAACAGAAAAGCATTTTTCCTGCTTTTGACTTATCCGCTTCTTACTGACAAAGCTGTCAGTAACTTTTAGAAATAAAAAAAGCGCCAATTGACGCTTAAAAAATTTATTCTGCGGTAGCTGCTTTAGCGGCGCGGCTATTTTTTTGTTTTGCTTCTTCTTCAGCTTCTTCTTTAGCAATTTGCTCTTTGATGAGTTGTTCTTTCATCTTAGCTTGCAAACGTTCCAATTCGCGTTTTTCAACTAAAGTTTCACGTTTCAATTCAGGTGATGGGTGAATTTTAACTGTTCCATCAGCAATTTCTTCCAAAGCACGCAAAGTATTTTTTACAGCTTTAAATTCTTTTGTTGGACGTTCTTTATCACGCAATTCATGCGCACGTTTTGCTTCCAAAACTACTAAAGAATATTTTGAATCAACTTGGTCCAATAACTTGTCAATTGAAGGTTCTAACATCATAATTCATTACCTCATTTTCTAAACTTTTCATTCTATTTTTACTGACAGACTTGTTATCGTCAAAATACAATTCTGTCAGTAAAATTTATCAACTTAATCATTTCCGGCAGGACTATCAGTAGAATTGATAGCTCCTTCGCATTAAACTGACAAATCTGTCAGTAATTTTTCCAATTAAATCAAACTTTCACATCATCAATCATATGAACGTAGCGTTCAATCACGCGGTCCACTCGGTAATGTTCAGCTTCAATAATCTTCTTAACACGTTCGGCAGCAAGTTCAACTTTGTCATTAACGACGGCATAATCATATTCACTCATCAAGCGAATTTCTTCTTTTGCTTTTTCAAGTCGTGAAGCAATGACTTCAGCCGAATCTGTCCCACGTCCAACTAAACGTCCACGCAATTCTTCCAAATCTGGTGGAGTCAAGAAGACAAAAACACCATCTGGAACTTTTTCCTTCACTTGAAGCGCACCTTGCACTTCAATTTCTAGAAAAACATCTTTTCCTTCGTCCAATGTCTGATTGACATAAGTTAAAGGTGTGCCATAATAATTCCCAACATATTCAGCATATTCCAGCATCTGACCATTGCGAATCATTTCTTCAAATTCATCACGTGTCCGGAAATAATAATCTTTTCCATCTACTTCGCCAGGACGTTGCTTACGCGTTGTCATTGACACTGAATATTCAAAGTTGTTTTCACTCTCAAAAATTTTAGCACGAACTGTTCCTTTTCCAACACCAGAAGGTCCAGAAAAAACAATTAATAAACCACGCTCACGCATTTTTTCCTCCGATATATCTCTAATTCCATCTCTTAATCAACGATTAAACTCATTCTATCAAAAGCTAGCTCTTAAAACCAGCTTTTGTAACAAAAAAGAAATATAATTTCGTAATAAGACACAAAAAAACTGTCAAAAGACAGTTTTTTATTTTGCATAGTCAATCGCTCGAGTTTCACGGATAACAGTAATCTTGATATTACCAGGATAATCCATTTCATCCTCAATTCGATTTTTCACATCACGCGCCAAAATCACAATTTGGTCATCCGTTAATTTTTCTGGTTTAACCATTACACGAATTTCGCGTCCAGCTTGCAAGGCAAAAGCTGTTTCCACACCTTCAAAGCTTGTTGAAATTGCTTCAAGGTCTTTCAAACGTTTGATGTAATTTTCAATTGATTCACGACGAGCTCCAGGACGTGCTGCTGACAAAGCATCAGCCGCTGCAACAAGTACCGCAATGTTACTCAAAGGTTCTGTATCACCGTGGTGACTCGCAATTGTATTGATGACAATTGGATTTTCCTTGTACTTACGCGCAAGTTCTGTTCCAATTTCAACGTGGCTTCCCTCAACTTCATGGTCAAGTGCTTTACCAATATCATGCAAGAAACCTGCACGTTTAGCAAGTGCCACATTTTCTCCCATTTCGCCAGCCAAATTACCAGCAATATGAGCAACTTCAACTGAGTGATCAAGTACGTTTTGTCCATATGAAGTACGGAAATGCAAACGTCCCATAATCTTCATCAAGTCAGGATGCAAGTTATGCGCCCCAACTTCAAAGGCTGCTTGTTCACCATATTCACGCATTTTATGATCAAGTGCTTTGCGGTTTTTCTCAACCAACTCTTCAATTCGCGCTGGATGAATTCGACCATCTTGAACTAATTGTTCAAGAGTCATACGAGCAATTTCACGACGAATTGGGTCAAATCCCGAAAGTACAACTGCTTCTGGCGTATCATCAATGATGACATCAATCCCAGTCAAAGCTTCAAAAGTACGAATATTACGACCTTCACGACCGATAATCCGACCTTTCATACCATCGTCTGGTAAATTGACAACCGAAACAGTTTGTTCAGCTACAGAATCAGATGAAACGCGTTGAATAGCAAGTGAGATAATATTTTTAGCTCGCTTATCTGCTTCAACTTGAGCTTTTTCTTCGCTTTGACGAATAATTTGAGCCATTTCTTTTGTCAAACCATCTCGAGTTTCACTCAAAATAATTTCACGAGCATCATCTGTGCTCAAATTTGAAATACGCTCCAATTCTAGTCGTTTCTTTTCTTCAATATGCGCTAATTGTTCTTCTCGCTTACTGAGCGTATCAGTTTTTCTAACGAGGTTCTCCTCTTTAGAATCTAAGTTTTCTTCTTTTTTCGTTAAGGTATCATCCTTACGGTCTAAGATTTCTTCACGTTGTTTTAGGCGCTTTTCAGTCTCCTTTAACTCCTGACGTTCTTGCTTAAATTCATCTTCGATTTCACGACGCTGCTTTTGTTCTTCTTCACGAAGGGTGTAACGGGCTTCTTTTTTGAAGGCTTCAGCCTCCATTTTCAAAGACTCCGCCTCACGTTTAGCATTCGCCATCACCTCATTTGCTTTATTTTCAGCTTCATTAAAAAGAGATTCAGCATCCTGCTTATTTTTCTTTATATTTTGAGCGTAAAAAATAAATGCGACAACTAATACAACCAATAAGACCAAGAGAACGATAGAAATAATGTCCATTAGTCTCCTCTAAAGTCAGTAGTAATTCCAATAAATTCTACTCACAGTTTGATTATAAATTAATGTATTTTACATAGTAAAACACTCATTTATTATATCATTTTAAGGCTCATTATTCAATGAAAGATAGTGTAACGCTTTCAGAATAATTTAGAGTCAATTATGTCATCATAAATTGACCTCCTTCACGAATAAATAAAAACAGTTATTTTACTAACTGTCTTCATCAACTAATTTTCAAGTAAAGCAGCGGCTTCTTCATCCAAAATAAAAGTAACATTTGGATGCGTCCGTAAAATAGAAGCTGGAATTTCTTCTGTGATTGGACCCTCAAGAACTTTTTTCATAATCTCTGCTTTCTTTTTTCCGTCAGCAAAAACTAAAAGTTGCTTGCTTGCTAGAACTGTTCGTGGACCAAAAGTGACATAAGGAGAAGCCGGTTCTTTATCTGTCAAATTTTTGATTGACTGATAAATCTCATCCCCTTCTTCAAATGGAACAGCAAAAATTTCTCGCTCAAAGCTTGTATGTCCTGGCATATTTGCACAAAAATGACCATCTTCTCCTATCCCCATAACAATCAAATCAATCCCACCGTCCTGTAAGATTTTTTGGTCAAAAACTTGATTATTTTGAGCATTTAATTCATGAAGATTACCATCATCAATATGTACTCGATCATAAAAAGCTGTCTTTAAAGCACTCATTGTTAATCCATAGCGTTCACCAGCAAGTGGTACTTCATCAAAATTGTAATAATGGATATTTGAGCGATCAAAATTCATTTTTTGGAGTTTATCAATAAGAATTTCATACATTCCAAGAGGGGTATTTCCCGCTGTAAGCGAAAGATTTACCCTTTTTGAAAGCATCATCTTATCAAGAACAATCGCTGCAGCAAGTTCACTCATTGTGGCGTAATCTTTAGTGATTATTTTTTTCATAGGAGCTCCTTTTTTCTTGTTACTTCTATTTTACAGGATTAAGTATTCTATTTAAAGCAATTCTACTCGTTGAAAATAAAAAAAGCGGAAATCCGCTTTTTTTATTATTTTTTAAGAGCTATTTTAAGTTCTTCAACCTTATCTGCTTGTTCCCATGGCAATTCTACATCTGTACGGCCGAAGTGCCTTTCGACTTTGGGCTTTAGCCCATTAGCGAGAAAGGACAGCGGAGGAGACAATGGCGACGTAGA